>NZ_JAVWXA010000199.1:0-1773 GCF_036662295.1 Stenotrophomonas sp. | reverse complement strand
GCCGACAGATGAAGATCCGACGCTTTGTTCTTTACGGAAAACGCCAACAGTTCGGCGATATCCATGCGCTGCTACTCCCCATGACTGCTGCGACTGGAAGGTTCTTTCCCCGGGCGGCAGTATAGCGTTCCTGATCTACCGGAAAACGCCCGTGTCCGCGCCGCCCCTGCCGACGATATTGCTGAACCTGCACAACGCGGCCGCCGCCGCCGGACGGCCAGACCCCCGGCTGCTGGCGGTCTCCAAGACCCAGCCGGCCGAGGCGGTGGCCGCCCTGGCCGCACAGGGCCAGCGCGCGTTCGGCGAAAACTACGTGCAGGAAGCGCTGCCCAAGATCGCGGCGCTGGCCGGGCTGGGCCTGGAATGGCACCTGATCGGCCACCTGCAATCGAACAAGGCCGAGCTGGCCGCACGCCATTTCCACTGGGTGCAGAGCGTGGACCGGCCCAAGCTGGTGGCCGCGCTGGGCGCGCACCGGCCTGCCGGGGAGCCCCCGCTGAACGTGCTGATCCAGGTCAACATCGATGATGAAGACAGCAAGCATGGCTGCCACCCGGAGGCGATCGCGCCACTGGCGGCGGCGATCGCGGCCGAGCCGCGGCTGTGCCTGCGCGGCTTGATGGCCATTCCCGCGCCGTGGCCGGAGCCGGCGCGGCGTGCGCGTGCGTTGGCGGCCATGCGCGGGCTGTTCGAGAGGTTGGCCGCGCGCCATCCACAGGCCGATACCCTGTCGATGGGCATGAGCGCCGATTACCCCGAGGCCATTGCGCAGGGCGCCACGCTGGTGCGCATCGGCACGGCCCTGTTCGGCGCGCGCCCGCGCCCGGCCTGATCCTTCTTCACGTGCTTACCCAGGAGAACGCATGAGCGCATCCACGCTTACCTTCATCGGCGGCGGCAACATGGCCCGCAGCCTGATCGCCGGCCTGGTCCGCCAGGGCGTGCCCGCCGCAAGCATCCACGTGGCCGAGCCGGTGGCCGCGCTGCGCGAGCAGTTGCAGGCCGACTTCGCGGTCAACCCCCATGCCGATGCGGCCACGGCCGCCGCCCACGGCGCGGTGTGGGTGCTGGCGGTCAAGCCGCAGGTGTTGCGCGAGGTCTGCGCCAGTTTGGCTGGCCTGGCGCAGGCGCAGCAGCCGCTGGTGGTGTCCATCGCCGCCGGCATCACCAGCGCGCAGCTGACGCGCTGGCTGGGCGGGCACGCGGCGGTGGTGCGGGCGATGCCCAACACGCCGGCCCTGCTGGGCGCGGGCGTGACCGGCCTGTTCGCCACGGCCACGGTGAGCGACGCGCAGCGCGCGCTGGCCGACACCGTGCTGGCCAGCGCCGGGCGCACGGTGTGGATCGAGGAGGAAGCCCGGATGGATGCGGTCACCGCGGTGTCCGGCAGCGGCCCGGCCTATGTCTTCCTGCTGGCCGAGGCCATGGAAAGCGCGGCCATCGCCCAGGGCCTGCCCGCCGACGCGGCGCGCACGCTGGTGGTGCAGACCCTGCTCGGCGCCAGCCGCATGCTGGACGAATCCGACGACGCGCCGGCCGAGCTGCGCCGACGGGTCACCTCGCCCAACGGCACCACCCAGGCGGCGATCGAGCGTTTCCAGGCCGACGGATTCGAGGCCATCGTCGCCCGCGCGATCGAGGCCGCCACCGTGCGCGGCCAGGAATTGTCGGCCGCCAACGATTGAGCCGCCCCGGGCAGCCACCGCCTCATTTCGGTGAAACGGTAGCAACTGTCTTGTCAGTGGTAGCCGAGGGCGACCTCGGCATCCCGCT
>NZ_JAVWXA010000198.1:0-2173 GCF_036662295.1 Stenotrophomonas sp. | reverse complement strand
CCAACCAGCGGATCATGCTGCTGTTCCCGCCGATTCCGATGAAGACGCGCACCTTCGTGATCATGATCGGCCTGACCGAGCTGGTGATGGGCGTCACCTCGTGGCAGCCGGGCATCGCCCACTTCGCGCACCTCGGCGGCATGCTGTTCGGCTGGCTGCTGATCCGCTACTGGCGCGGGCAACCGCCGTTCAACAAGCGCCCCCCGGGCGGGCCCAAGCGCCGGAACCACCTGCGCAGCGTCCGCTAGCCCCGCATCGGCGGCGTCGGCGTCGCCCTTTCTTTGGAACAAGGATGTTTCGGCAATGAAGATTCTCCTGCTGGGCGGCTACGGCGTGTTCGGCGGCCGGCTGGCGCGGCTGCTGGCCGACCTGTCCGGGATCGAGCTGTTGATCTGCGGGCGCAACCTGGCCGCCGCGCGCGCGTTCTGTGCCGGCTACGTGGGCGCGCCGCGGCTGCGCCCGCTTCAGGTGGACCGGCAGGCGATCGCGCAGGTGCTGGCCGATGAGCGTCCGGACCTGCTGGTGGATGCCTCCGGCCCGTTCCAGGACTATGGCGAGCAGCCGTACGGGGTGGTCCAGGCCTGCATCGCCGCGCGCATTCCCTACCTGGATTTCGCCGATGCGGCCGACTTCGTGTTCGGGGTGGCGCAGTTCGATGCGCAGGCGCGGCAGGCCGGGGTGTTCGTGCTGTCCGGGGTGAGCAGTTTCCCGGTGCTGACCGCCGCGGTGCTGCGGCGGATGACGCAGGACATGGACATTGAAACGGTCGAAGGCGGCATCGCGCCGTCGCCGTATGCCGGCATCGGGCTCAATGTGATGCGCGCGGTGGTGGGCTATGCCGGCGCGCCGGTCAAGCTGCGCCGCCATGGCGTGGACGGGCACGGGGTGGGGCTGGCCGAGAGCCGGCGCTTCACCGTGGCCGTGCCGGGCCGGCTGCCGCTGCGCAACCTGCATTTCTCGCTGGTGGACGTGCCGGACCTGCAGGTGTTGCCGCCGGAGCATCCGGGCATGACCGACATCTGGATCGGCGCCGGCCCGGTGCCCGAGTCGCTGCACCGCGTGCTCAACCTGCTGGCCAAGGCGCGCGCGCGGCTGCGGCTGCCCTCGCTGGCGCCGCTGTCCACCTTGTTCTACACCGTGCTCAACCTGATGAAGTTCGGTGAACATCGCGGGGGCATGTACGTGCGCGCCACCGGCCGCCGCGACGGGCGCGCGCTGGAACAGAGCTGGCACCTGCTGGCCGAAGGCGAGGACGGCCCGTACATCCCGTCGATGGCGGTCGAGGCGGTGCTGCGCAAGCTGCTGGCCGGGCAGCGGCCGGCCGATGGCGCGCGCCCGGCCACCCACGCGCTGGAGCTGGAGGACTATGAGCGCCTGTTCGACGGGCGCTCGATCCACACCGGCTTCCGTTGCGAGGACCCCCAGGCCGCCCTCTATCCCCAACTGCTGGGCAGCGCCTTCGCCACGCTGCCGGCGCCCGTGCAGGCCCTGCACGCCGACCGCCACGCGCGGCAGTGGCGCGGGCTGGCCGAGGTGCGGCGTGGCAAGGGCGTGTTGTCGCGGCTGGTCGGCGCGGTGTTCGGCTTCCCCCCGGCGGGGCAGGCGGTGCCGGTGGCCGTGGCCTTCGCCCCCGAGCGCGGCGGTGAGCGCTGGACCCGCGACTTCGATGGCCGCCGGTTCTCATCCTGGCAACGGCGCGGGCAGGGCAGGGACGCCTACCTGCTGGTGGAGCGCTTCGGCCTCGTCGACGTCGCGCTGGCGCTGGTGGTGGAGGACGATCGCCTGCACCTCGTGGCCCGGCGCTGGTCATGCCTCGGCATCCCCCTGCCGGCCGCCCTGCTGCCGGGCGGGCGCACCTTTGAAACCGAACGCGACGGCCGTTTCGTGTTCGACGTGGAAATCGCCGCGCCCCTGGTCGGGCTGATCGTGGCCTATCGCGGCAGCCTGCAGGCCGAGCCGGCGTAGCGCACGGGCCCGGCCCCCCGAACCTGCACATCTCCACCCCCGACAGTTGGTCGGTGGCCCTCAGGAAAGCAGTGGCCGCAGCACTGGTTGGTGGTCGGTGGTCGTTGGGAACAACGGGGCTGTGGGAAGCCGGCCAGCGGCCGGCACTACCGGCATTTTTGGTGCGCACCGGCCAACTGTCCAAGGGGGGGTACGGGTGGGGGTGCGG
>NZ_JAVWXA010000197.1:0-2432 GCF_036662295.1 Stenotrophomonas sp. | reverse complement strand
GCCGGGGGACACTGCACAAGGGTCTGCCGGCCGCCAAGGGGCCCCGGACGCGCGCCTCGCCGCCATCGAAGACACGATCTTCGCGCCTGCGCGCCTGCGCAATTGGCCACCCGCACGCCGCTGTCGCCAGTCCACGCGCTCCGCTTCGCCTTGGCCGAAACAAGAACGCCCCGACTCCTGATGGAATCGGGGCGCTGTTCTCAAGCAACCCGCCAGACGGCACTACCGCGCTGTCTGGCGTTTCCGGCAAACCCGCCGGTTACAGGTTCGCTTCTTCGGTCTGCACCCGGTAATGCTTGCGCATCGCCTCGATGTAGGCCTTGGCTGCGGCCATGCCGTCCATCTGGTTCAACTGGTCGGTGAAGGCCTTCTTCTGCTCCGGCTGAATCTCGGCCAGGTTGCCCGGGCTCACCTTCGTCACCGCGTACACCACGTAACGGCCCTGCACCGCGACCCTGCCGTAGGTGGGCTTGCCCTCGGTCGGGGCCACCGCCGAGAACACCGCGCGGTTGATTTCCGCGGTCGGAATCGGCTGCGTGCGCGGCAGGCCCGGCATCGGGCTCAGCTGCAGCTTCTCGCTCGCGGCCAGCGCCTGCAGGCTCTGCCCGCCCTTGAGCTTGGCCAGCAGCGCGTCAGCCGCCTTCTCCGAGGCCTGGCGGGCACGGTCGGCACGGATCGCGGCGATCACCTGCTCGCGCGCCTTGTCCAGCGGCAGCGCCTGTTCCGGGCTGTGCTCGGTCACGCGGATCATCACGTTGTGGTTGGGCGCGATCTCGATCGGGTCGCTCACCGTGCTGTCCTGGGTCAGCACGTCGGAGAACGCCGCGCGCAGCACCGCCGGGTTGGCGGCAATGCCGCTGGCGGTGGCACGGTTGAACGGGCCAAGTGTCTGCACCGGCAGGTTCAGTTCCTTGGCCGCGCTTTCCAGCGAGGTCGGGTTCTTGTAGACCAGGTCCACCAGGCGGCCACTCAGCTCGGTGAAGGCGCGCTCGTTGTCGGCCTTGAGCTGCTCGGCCACCAGCTGGTCGTGCACGTCTTCGAACGAACGGCTTTCGCCGCCCTTCTTCTCGCGCAGCAGCAGCACGTGGTAACCGAACTCGGTCTTGACCGGGCCGGTCACTTCGCCGGCCTGCATGTTGAACAGCGCGTCTTCGAACGGCTTGACCATCGCGCCGCGCTCGACCCAACCCAGGTCGCCACCGTTCGCCTTGGAACCGGGGTCGTCGGAGTTGGCCTGGGCCAGGGCGGCGAAGTCGGCGCCCGGCTTCTTGGCGTCGGTGGTCAGGCGCAGTGCCTTTTCCTCGGCGGCCTTCAGCTTGGCCGGGTCGGTGCCATCGGCGGCGATCAGGATGTGCGAGGCCAGGCGCTGTTCGGGCGTGGCAAAGCGCGCCTTTTCATCGTCATAGCGCTTGCGCAGCGTGGCCTCGTCGGCAGCAGTCGCCGGCGGCAGGCTGGCGCCGTTGATTTCCACGTACTCCAGCGACACGGTTTCAGGCTGGCGGAACGCCTTGAGGTGGCCGTCGTACCACTGCTTGATCTGGGCGTCGGTGACCTCGGCGGTATCAGCCGGCTGGTCCGGCAACGCGGCCAGTTCGATGTCGCGGGTCTCGCCGAGCATCTTGAGCAGGCGCTCGGTTTCGGCGGGGGTGACAAAGCCGGAGGACTGCAGGGCCGAGGGGATCACCGCCTGCTGGATGCTCTCGCGGACGAGGGCCTCGAACTGGGTGGGGGTGCGCGGCGGATTGCCGCTGGCCAAGGCGATGCGGTACTGGTTGTCGTTGAACTTGCCGTCGGGGCCGATGAAGGCGGGAATGGCGGCAATGTACTCGCGCACGGCGTTGTCGCCGATGACGATGCCCGACTGTTCGCCGGCCAGGCGGACCACCTGTTCGTCGATCATCTGGTCGAGGACGGCGAGCTTGTTCTCGGTGCTTTCGAAGTGGCGCGGGTCGAAGTCTTCCCCCTGCTCCTGGCGGGCCTGCTGGCGCGCCTGCTCGAAGCGGACGCGGAAGTCCTGCGAGCTGATCTCATGGTGCTGCCAGAGGAAGGACATGGGCCACCACGACGGCGCGGAGCGCCACCAGGTCGGCGGCGCTGCCACCTTGGCCACGTTCTGCGCGCCGACGCCACCGAGGTAGCTGGAGTCGATCACGAACAGGAACGGAATCATCAGCAGCCCCAGGATCACGGTAACGATCCAGCCGGAGGTCTTGTCGCGAAGTTTCTGCAGCATGGGAAAAATCATGGCCTGAGTGGCGAGCCGGGCAGTGTAACCCGCTTCCGGCGTGGCTCCAAAATCGGCGGCGATGGCGGCGGAGCCCGCGCTGCAACGGCTGCGTGGGCGCGCTGTTGTGGGGGGCGGCGGCTTCGATCGGGCGGCGCGCGCGCGTCCGGGGCCCCTTGGCGGCCGGCAGACCCTTGTGCAGTGTCCC
>NZ_JAVWXA010000196.1:0-2523 GCF_036662295.1 Stenotrophomonas sp. | reverse complement strand
CCCATGGGGTGGCTCTACCCTCCCGTTTTCCCCGTGACGCCCCCGCCCCACCCCGGTACCCCCTTGCCACGCCAGCCCACCGCCAGCACCCCAGCCCCCACCGGCGACGCCTACGTCGGCGCCCTGCTGCCCTGGTTCGATGGCCACGGCCGGCACGACCTGCCCTGGCAGCATCCGCGCACGCCTTACCGGGTGTGGTTGTCGGAAATCATGCTGCAGCAGACCCAGGTCAGCACGGTCATCCCGTACTTCCTCAAGTTCCTGCAGGTCTTCCCGACCCTGCCCGACCTGGCCGCCGCCAGCAACGATGCGGTCATGGCGCAGTGGGCCGGGCTGGGCTATTACGCCCGTGCCCGCAACCTGCATGCGGCCGCCCAGCACTGCGTGGCACTGCACGACGGCGCGCTGCCCCGCGACGTGGACGCCCTCAATGCCCTGCCGGGGATCGGCCGCAGCACCGCCGCGGCGATCCTGAGCCAGGCCTGGAATGATCGGTTCGCGATCCTCGACGGCAACGTCAAGCGCGTGCTCACCCGCTATCACGGCATCGACGGCTTTCCCGGGCTGCCGAAGGTGGAGAAGGTGCTGTGGGCATTGGCCGAGGCGCACGTGGCACACGTGCCGGACGCGCGCATGGCCGACTACACCCAGGCGCAGATGGATCTCGGTGCCACCGTCTGCACCCGCAGCCGGCCGGCGTGCGTGATCTGCCCGTTGCAGCACGCCTGCGTGGCGCGGCGCGACGGCCGCACCGACCAGCTGCCCACCGCCAAGCCGAGCAAGGTGCTGCCTGAGCGCGAGGCGGTGGCGCTGCTGTTGCGCGATGCGCACGGCCGGGTGCTGCTGCAGAAGCGCCCGGACACCGGTATCTGGGCACAGCTGTGGACGCTGCCCCAGGCCGACAGCGGCATCGCGCTGCAGGACTGGTTCGACGCGCACGTGCACGGCTCGCTGGACGATGCCGAGGCGTTGCCGGTGCTGCAACACACCTTCAGCCACTATCGCCTGCACCTGCAGGTGCTGGCGCAGCGCGTGCAGGGGCTGCGCCACGAGGCCCCCGGCCTGCGCTGGGTAGACGCGGCCACGCTGGCCACGCTCGGCCTGCCCGCCCCGATCCGCACGCTGCTGGACGGCGGTGCCCTCCCGGCCGCCCGGCCCGCCCGCCTTACAATGGCGCGCGCCCTTCCTTCATCCACGTCCGAGTAAGCCCATGCCCCGCACCGTTTTCTGCCAGTACGAACAACGCGACACCGAAGGCCTGGACTTCGTGCCCTACCCCGGCGAGCTGGGCCAGCGCATCTTCAACGGCATCGGCAAGAGCGCCTGGAGCGCCTGGCTGGCGCACCAGACCATGCTGATCAACGAAAACCGGCTGTCCCCGCGCGATCCCAAGCACCGCGCCTTCCTGGAGACGGAGCTGGTGAAATACCTGTTCGACAAGGCCGCCGAGAAGCCGGCCGGGTTCGTCCCCGAGGCGTAAGGCCGCGGCCTGCCGCCGGGCGGCAGGCCCATGCTCACCTGGCCGGGGCCGCCTGCGCCTCTTCGCGCTCCTGCACCTGCGCCTGGCGCAGCTCCTTCTCCGACGAGCGCAGGGCCTTGACGTCGAGCCGGCGGATGCTCTCGATGAAGCACGGCATGTTCATCGGACCGGGCGTGGGGTCGCGCACGAGCACCTTGTCAAAGCGTGCCGACACGCGCCCGACCCGGCTGGTCAAGGCGATCGCCGGCGCGTAATCCAGGCCCTGGCACGGGCCGCGCAGTTCCAGCAGGTAGCCTTCGCTGGGCCGGGTCCACACCGCCAGCGCGCTGTCGCCCAGCTCGGTCCAGCCCGACAGCGAGCCATACAGCGGCATGTCCTGCTGCGGCGGCGCGGCGTGGGCGCGGTAGAGCGCCAACCGCTCATCGCCGCTCAGGCGGCCGGTACTGGCGCAGCCCACCAGGGTCAGGCATAACGCGGCACTTGCGATCAGGGTCTTCATGGCGCCTCCATCCGGGATGAATGCGCCGATGATGCACCTTGTGCGTGAGGCCGGCGACACGGTCGCGCCGGCCATTCAGCGGCCAGCTCAGACCTGGCTGTGGGCCAGGCTGTGCAGGCGCCCTTCGCGCAGCTCCAGCACGCGGTCAAGCTTGCGGGCCAGGCCACGGTCGTGGGTCACCAGCACCAGGCTGGTGTGGTGGGCGCGGTTCAACTCCAGCATCAGCTCGAACACCGTGCTGGCCGTCTTGTCGTCCAGGTTGCCGGTGGGTTCGTCGCCGAGCACGCAGGCCGGGCGATTGACCAGCGCGCGCGCCACCGCGGCCCGCTGGCGTTCGCCGCCGGACAGCTCACCGGGCTTGTGCTCCAGCCGATGGCCCAGCCCGACCGATTCCAGCAGGGCCTGGGCACGGCCCTTGGCGGCGGCCACTTCGTCCCCGCCCAGCAGCACCGGCATCATCACGTTTTCCAGCGCGGTGAACTCGGGCAGCAGGTGGTGGAACTGGTACACAAAGCCCAGCGCGCGGTTGCGCAGCTGGCCGCGC
>NZ_JAVWXA010000195.1:0-2633 GCF_036662295.1 Stenotrophomonas sp. | reverse complement strand
GGCCGGCACTACCGGCTTTTTCTGTGCGTACCCCCGCCCGTACCCGCCCCAAGCTACAAGGCAACGCACTCGCGTGCCCCCCCCCCCGCGACCAAACCGTCAGTGCCGATCGGCCTGGAGGTTGTCGAAGGTCTCGGTGTAGTCCTTGAACTCCGGGATGCGCTGCACCAGGTCCGGGGGGATGGGCTGCATGCCGGCCGGGACCTGGATCTTGACCGAGCGCTTGGCCGGGTCCGGCGGGGCGTCGGTGAGCGTGTTCTGGCGCAGCACCTGCAGCTGGCCGAACATGCCCTGCAGCAGCGCCTGCTGGCTGGCGTCGAGCGGGATCTCGATCTCGTCGATCTTCATGTGCCCGTTGGGCAGCACGATGATGTTCGGGGCCGGGGCCCGGCGCACGGTCAGCATGCCGTCGCTGACCGTGATCTTGGGCTTGCTGCGCTCGGCGCGGTGGTTGCGGTAATCCTGGTCGCAGCCGGTGGCGGCCAGGCAGAACAGGGCGAACAGGAGCAGGCACAGCTTCTTCATGGGCAGACGGCAGGCATGAAAAGGGGGAGGACCATTCTAGTCCTCCCCCCGGCCATGCGCGCCGGCCTGCGACCGAACGTCGCAGACCCGGCCCTTACTTGTTGCAGTCGTCGATGTCGCTCTGGTCCATCGTGGCATACGGCTGGAAGGCCGGCAGTTCGGCCGCCAGCACCTGCTGCTTGGCCATCATCGCCGGCATCAGTTCGCACAGCTTCTTGGCCTGGGCCTCGATCTTGCTGGCCTCCGCGTTCACCCGTGCCTCGATGCCCTGCGTATCGCCGGACAGGATGCCCTTCAGCGCTTCGCCGGCCGCGCTGACGCCCAGGTTGGCGCCGGCCACGCCGATGTCCATGCCGGCCCCGGCCAACGCCTCGACCTGCTTGCGGTAATCCAGCAGCAGCGCGCGCTGTGCGGCCGTGGTGGTCACCGTCTTGCCGTTGATCAGCAGCTCACCCTGCGGGGTGATCTCGGCCTTGTCCTGATGGCCGTTGGACACGCTGATGTTCTTTTTGGCCAGTTCGGCGCGGGCCCGGTCGGTGGCCTCCTGCACGGACTTGCCCACCGAGCTGGTCGCGGCGCTGGGCGAGTCGGCCTTGCCGGTGGCCGGGGCGGCCTTGTCGGCGTCGTGGTTGCCGCAGGCGGCCAGCGGCAGGCACAGCAGCAGGGCGGGCAGCAGCAGTCGGGTATTCATGCAGGCATTCCTTTGTGGTGAGGGAAGAAGATCACTTGCCGCGCGGCAGCTGGACGCGACCGCCCACGCCGCTGTGGCGGATGTCACCGCTGCCGCTGTTGGCCACGGTGAGGTCGCCGGCCACGTCGCGCGCAGTCACATCGCCCGAGCCGTGGCGCTCGACGCTGACGCTGCCGCCCACGCCGCGGATCTCGAGATCGCCCGAGCCCACGTTGCCCACCTTGACGTTGCCCTTGACCTGGCGCAGGTCCACATCGCCCGAGCCGACGGTGCCCAGCTCCACGTTGCCCTGCACCCCGTCCAGGTCCAGGTCGCCCGAACCGAGCGTGCCGACCTTGGCATTGCCGGCCACGTTGCGCGCCTTGAAGTCGCCCGACCCCACCGACATCACGTTCAGCGCACCGGCACCGTCGAGGATCACATCGCCCGAGCCGATCGCCGCGGTGACCAGGCCCTTGATCCCGTGCAGCTTGATGTCGCCCGAGCCGACGTCGGCACTGAGCGAGTGCGCCCCGCTCACGCTGGCATCGCCGGAGCCCACCTTCATCTGCACCAGCAGCGTGTCCGGCACGCTGCCACGCAGGTCCAGGTAGGCGTAGTTGCTGCCCATGGTCACGTGGTTGCGGCCCTCGCGCACCAGCTTCACCACCAGCTTGCCGTCCACCTTCTGCTGGGTCACGGTCAGCTCGCGCAGCCACGCGGCATCGGAGGCACAGGCGCGGCCGGCCAACTGGGCCGGGCCCGGGCCGGCGGTGAGCACCAGGTCATGCTGGTTGACCTCGAACACCACCGCCTTGGCACCGGCCAGGTCCAGGGTGAGGGCGCGCGGCTCGTTGAACTTGCACTGCGGCTCGTCGGCAAGGGCGGCCAGCGGCAGCGACAACAGGGAAGCGACAGCGAGGGTGCGGATCATGTGCGGCTCCTGGAAGGGTAACGGGGCAGTCGTTTCGATCAGATTTCGCCGGCGCGGCGGCGCAGGCGGATGGCGAGGATGATGAACACCACGCCGACGGCGGCACCGATCCACACTTCCGGCAGGCTCAGCGCGAGCAGCTGGTTGGACGGGGCCAGCGCGGCCACCAGGTTGTCGCGGTCGCCGATGACCGCGCGCAGCTGGTCGGTGCGGTAGAACACGTCGCTGCCCGGCAGGGTGCCCAGCAGCAGGCGGCCCACGATGTTCTTCCAGAACCAGCCGCTGGTGCTGCCGAAGGCGCCCATCAGGTGGGTGGTGCTGACGATGATGCCGGCAAACAGCGGCAGCATCACCGCCCACAGGAACGGCTTGGTCTTGGCCCAGGCCGAGCACAGCAGCAGCCAGCCCACGCTCGGCAGCGCCCACAGCGCGTACACCGGGATGGACACCAGCATGCCCAGGATCAGGCTGCCCGGATTGGCCGGGCCAACGACCAGCTGCATC
>NZ_JAVWXA010000194.1:0-2651 GCF_036662295.1 Stenotrophomonas sp. | reverse complement strand
TGCTGCTTGCAGCGCTCTCGCTCCCCCTCCACGCCCAGAATCCGCGCAGTCTGCAGGATCGGGGCTACCGCTATTACGAGGTCGGCGCCCTGCAGGCCCCGCGGGCGCCCCACACCGAGCCGGCGATGATGCTGATGGGCGGCGGCGAGTGGGTGCCCGAGGCCTTTGCCTGGTGGCTGGCGCGCGCCGGGCACGGCCGGGTGGTGATCCTGCGCGCCTCCGGGGGCGAGGACCTGCAGCAACGGCTGTACCGCGACATCGGCGGGGCGGCCTCGGTGCAGACCCTGGTCTTCGACAACCGCCGCGCCGCCGACGACCCGGCGGTGTTGCGCGTGGTGGCCGCCGCCGATGCCATCTTCATCGCTGGCGGCGACCAGTCGCGCTACATCCGCTTCTGGAAGGGCACCGCACTCAACGACGTGCTCAACGCGCACGTGCGCGCCGGCCGGCCCATCGCCGGCACCAGCGCCGGGCTGGCCATCCTCGGCGGCTACAGCTACGGCGCCCTGGATGGCGGCAGCGTCAGTTCCGAGCGCGCCCTGCGCGACCCGATGGGCAGTGAAGTCACCCTGGACAACGACTTCCTGACCATGCCCTACCTGGCCAACGTCATCACCGACACCCACTTCGGCAAGCGCGACCGCCTCGGCCGCCTGATCGTGTTCGTCGCCCGTGCGGCCCAACAGGCCGGGCGCGAGGACATGGTCGGTATCGGCGTGGACGAGGACACCGCGCTGTGCGTGGAGGCCGATGGCCGCGGCCGGGTACTCAGCAACGACAACGGCTATGCCTGGCTGGTGATGCCGCGGCACACCGCCGAGCGCCTGCGCGACGGCGAGCCGCTGGATTTCCACGCCATCCCGGTCACCGGCGTGGGCGCCGGCAGCCTGCTGCACCTGGACGGCTTCCGGGTGGACGATGCGGCCTTCCAGATCACCGCCGACATCCGCGACGGCAGCCTGGACCTGCATTGACCCGCCGCCCCTGACGCCCGGCCCGTAGCGCACGACCGCGGGTCGTGACGCGCCACCGCCCATCCGCCCATTTCACTACCCACCGCGCCCGCCGCATCGGAGCACACAGTCCCATGTCCCGCCCAACCGCCTTGCTGCTGTCCCTCTGCCTGTCGTTCCCGCTGGCCGCCACCGCCGCCGAACCGGTCCTGGTCATCCACGGCGGGGCCGGCGTGGAGCGCAAGGATCTCTCGCAGGCTGAAGAAGCGGCGGCGCGCGCGGCCCTGCGCCAGGCGCTCCTGAAGGGGCACGCGGCGCTGGCCGCCGGCAAACCCGCGCTGGCGGCCGTGACCGCGGCCATCACCGTGCTCGAGGACGATCCCACCTTCAACGCCGGCAAGGGCGCGGTGTTCACCCATGACGGCCGCAACGAGCTGGATGCCTCGCTCATGGACGGGGCCACGCTCAAGGCTGGCGCGGTGGCCGGCGTGCAGCGCGTGCGCAACCCGATCCTGCTGGCCGAGGCCGTCATGCAGCATTCCCCGCACGTGATGATGGTGGGGCAGGGTGCGGAAACCTTCGCCGCGGGGCAGGGCATCGCCCTGGTCGATCCGTCGTACTTCCGCACCGACAAGCGCTGGCAGCAGTTGCAGCGGGCGCTCAAGGAAGAAGCCAACGGCCAGGCCCATGCCGACCTCGAAACCGCGCGCCACTTCGGCACCGTCGGTGCGGTCGCCCTCGACGCGCAGGGCCATCTCGCGGCCGGCACCTCCACCGGCGGCATGACCAACAAGCGCTACGGCCGCGTCGGCGATTCGCCGATCATCGGCGCCGGCACCTATGCCAACGCCACCTGCGCGGTATCCGGCACCGGCTGGGGCGAGTACTACATCCGCAGCGTCGCCGCCTACGACATCTGCGCGCGCATGCAGTACCTCAGGCAGGGGCCCGAGGAGGCCGGGCGCGCGGTGATCAACGAACGCATTCCCGCCCTGGGCGGCGATGGCGGTGCGATCGTGCTCGGTGCCGATGGTCGCGCGGCCACGCCGTTCAACACGCAGGGCATGTATCGCGGCTGGATCGGCGCCGACGGCGTGCCGCACGTGGCGATCTTCGCCGACGAAACGCTGCCGCTGCCTGGCCAATAGCCCGTGCTGACGGGGGAAATGCAGGTTCGTGTGAAAAAGTTGAAAAAGAGTGTTGACAGAACCCGTCTTCACCCCCAAAATTCACGGCTCTTCCACCCCACACCGAAAACGCTTCGGCGCCACGGGACAGGGTGGTAAGGAGGGATACCCAAGCGGCCAACGGGGGCAGACTGTAAATCTGCTGGCTTACGCCTTCGGTGGTTCGAATCCACCTCCCTCCACCAGTTTCATGTTGTGGCAAAGGCTTCCGATGCGGGAGTAGTTCAATGGTAGAACCTCAGCCTTCCAAGCTGATGGTGCGGGTTCGATCCCCGTCTCCCGCTCCATTGAATGAGTTTGAATATATTCAAATTCGTGCCATAATTCAAAACTCGCTCACGTAGCTCAGTCGGTAGAGCACCTCCTTGGTAAGGAGGAGGTCGAAGGTTCGATTCCTTTCGTGAGCACCATCTAAGTGCCACCATTCAGACGATTTCGAGATAAGCAGCCATGGCCAAGGGTAAGTTCGAGCGCACCAAGCCGCACGTCAACGTCGGCACCATCGGTCACG
>NZ_JAVWXA010000193.1:0-2792 GCF_036662295.1 Stenotrophomonas sp. | reverse complement strand
GGCTATTGAATGGGTGTCCAACTTCCGGGGGTCAGATCAATGGCGTGGCTCTACCCGAACGCGGCCGCCCACCGGTAGTGCCACGCCATGCGTGGCAACGCAGCCCACCGACCATCACGACACCCCACGGTAGTGCCACGCCATGCGTGGCAACGCAGCCCACCGACCATCACGGCACCCCACGGTAGTGCCACGCCATGCGTGGCAACGCAGCCCGCCGACCATCACGGCACCCCACGGTAGTGCCACGCCATGCGTGGCAACGCAGCCCATCCGCCATCAAAACACCCAACGGCAATACCACCCCGCGCGGCATCACACCCCAACACCGCCCCCCCCCCAAAAAACAAACCCCCGCATCCGCGGGGGTTTGTCGTTCAAGCACCCAGCCGTATCAGCTGTTGGCCTTCAGCTTGGCCAGCCGCAGCCAGGTGTCCACCACGGTGTCCGGGTTCAACGACACCGACTCGATGCCTTCCTGCATCAGCCACTCGGCCAGGTCCGGGTGATCCGACGGCCCCTGGCCGCAGATGCCCACGTACTTGCCCTTGGCCCGTGCCGACTTGATCGCCATCGACAGCAGCTTCTTCACGGCCAGATTGCGCTCGTCGAACAGGTGGGCCACGATCGACGAATCGCGGTCCAGGCCCAGGGTCAGCTGGGTCAGGTCGTTGGAGCCGATCGAGAAGCCGTCGAAGATCTCCAGGAACTCATCGGCCAGCAGTGCGTTGGACGGCACTTCGCACATCATGATGATCTTCAGGCCGTTCTCGCCCTGCTTGAGCCCGTTCTGCTCCAGCACCTCGACCACCTTGCGGCCTTCTTCCAGGGTGCGCACGAACGGGATCATGACCCACAGGTTGTCCAGGCCCATTTCGTTGCGCACGCGCAGCACGGCCTGGCACTCCAGGGCGAAGGCGGCCGAGAAGCTCGGGTCGACGTAACGGCTGGCGCCGCGGAAGCCGATCATCGGGTTCTCTTCGTGCGGCTCGTAGTTGGTGCCGCCGATCAGGTTGGCGTACTCGTTGGACTTGAAGTCCGACAGGCGCACGATCACCGGGTTCGGGGCCACCGAGGCGGTCAGGGTGGCGATGCCTTCGGCCAGGCGGCCGACATAGAAGCTGACCGGATCGGCGTAACCGGCGATCTTCTCGTCGATCTTCTTCCGGGTCGCCGCGTCCTGGCGGTCGTATTCCAGCAGCGCGTTGGGATGGATGCCGATGTGGCTGGCAATGATCATCTCCAGGCGGGCCAGGCCGATGCCGGCGTTCGGCAGCTGGCCGAAGTCGAAGGCACGTTCCGGGTTGGCCACGTTCATCATGATCTTCAGCGGCGCCGGCGGCATGTTGCCCAGGTCGGTGGTGGTGCGCTCGAACGCCAGCTTGCCTTCATAGATGAAGCCGGTGTCGCCTTCGGCGCAGCTGACCGTCACTTCCTGGTCGTCCTGGATCAGGTGGGTGGCATTGCCCGAGCCGACCACGGCCGGCACGCCCAGCTCGCGGGCGATGATCGCCGCGTGGCAGGTACGGCCACCGCGGTTGGTGACGATGGCCGAGGCGCGCTTCATCACCGGCTCCCAATCGGGATCGGTCATGTCGGCGATCAGCACGTCGCCGGGCTGCACGCGGGCCATGTCGTCCAGCGACTTGACCACGCGCGCGGTACCGGCGCCGATCTTGGCACCCACCGCGCGGCCCTCGGCCAGCACCTTGCCGTCCTTCTGGCTCAGCGCGAAGCGCTCGATCTGGGTGGCATGGCCACGCGACTTCACCGTCTCCGGACGCGCCTGCACGATGAACAGCTTGCCGCTCACCCCGTCCTTGGCCCACTCGATGTCCATCGGGCGGCCGTAGTGTTCTTCGATGATCAGCGCCTGGCGGGACAGTTCCTGCACGTCCTCGTCGCTGATGGAGAAGGTGTTGCGCAGCTCGGCCGGGGTGTCCTCGGTGCGCACGCGCTCGCCGGGCACGTCCGAATAGACCATGCGGATGGCCTTGCTGCCCAGCGAACGGCGCAGGATCGCCGGCTTGCCCGCCTTCAGAGTGGGCTTGTAAACGTAGAACTCGTCGGGGTTGACCGCGCCCTGCACGACCATTTCGCCCAGGCCCACCGAGGCGGTGACGAACACCACGTCGCGGAAGCCGGACTCGGTGTCCAGGGTGAACAGCACGCCCGAGGCACCCACGCCGGAGCGCACCATCAGCTGCACGCCCGAGGACAGGAACACGTCTTCATGCTTGAAGCCGTGGTGCACGCGGTAGGCGATGGCGCGGTCGTTGTACAGCGAGGCGAACACTTCCTTGACCTTGTGCACGACATCGTCGGCGCCGGTCACGTTGAGGAAGGTCTCCTGCTGGCCGGCGAAGGACGCATCGGGCAGGTCTTCGGCCGTGGCCGAGGAGCGCACCGCCACGGCCACGTCGCCGCCGCCGTTCTCGTCGCACAGCTGCCTGTAGGCGCTGCGGATGTCCTGGTCCAGCTGCGGCTGCAGCGGGGCATCGATGACCCAGCTGCGGATCTCCTTGCCGGCCGCGGTCAGCGCGGCGACATCTTCCACGTCCAGCGTGGCCAGCTTGTCGAAAATACGCTTGGAAAGATCGTTGTGCGCGATGAAGTCCTTGAAGGCTTCAGCGGTGGTTGCGTACCCGCCGGGGACAGACACCCCCAGACCGGCAAGATTGCCGATCATTTCGCCAAGCGACGAATTCTTGCCGCCTACGCGGGCCAGGTCGGCCAGGCGCAGTTCGTGCAACCACAGGATATTCTCGTTCAAGCGCGATGCTCCGTTTGGC
>NZ_JAVWXA010000192.1:0-2906 GCF_036662295.1 Stenotrophomonas sp. | reverse complement strand
AGCAGCGCAAGGGTGATAACTCGAAGCATCAGGAATTCCGCGGAAGGGGATGCGGGGATTCTCGCACAGCCACCGCAGCGGGCCTGTGTCGGATGCAGCGCCCTGTTGGCCGTCATGAGCGATCTGTGAAAGCGGCCGGGCGCGGGAGGGCGCACCTTCCCGCCCCCTTCCCGCCCCCGGCGCGCATGTGCCGGCCCTCCGACCCGATCCGGACCCCGCCCGGTATCGCCTCCGCTCGGGCATGCGTGGGTGCTCGAGCGGACCAACGCAGGCGCTGCCGAGCGCACGCCGGCTGCGGCCGGATTCTGGCAATCCGACGCATGATGCAGCCATGAGGGCTGCCAAGTGCCGATGACCGATTCCTGAAAGCGCGCCAACCAGTCCCAACGGATGCTGCCGCCCTCCGCCCGGACGACGCCCCGCATGACTGCCATTTCCGCTTTGCCGTTGTTGTTGAAAGCGCATCTTCTGGGGAGCGTCTCCGCACGGGTCGCGCTGGATGCCCGTCGTTCCAGCCCGAGCCGGTGCTGCAATGCGATCAGCGCCATCACCAACGCGCGGCAGAAGCTGGCAACCCAGGTCGGAAATGGATCGCTGACGCCGGACAGATTCCAGGAACGCGCGGCGCGCCTGGCCGAGCTGCACAGCACGCTGTACAACCACACCACGCCGATGCAGCGCGCGCAGGCGGCTGAGACGATGTTGTGCAACATCCGCAACCTGCAGCGGCATGGGAGCGACGGTGCACGCTTCATGGACCAGCAGTGCCACCCCGAGCAGGTGCTGGCACGGGGCCGGGATACACTGGCCACTGCCTTCTGGGCGGGTCAACTGAACCAGGCGCGCCTGTTCAACGAGCAGATTCTGCTGCTGGCCAAGCGCGAGCAGGCGTATTGCCCGACAGGCTATCCCCGCGCGGCCATCGTCCAGAGCATCTTCAACCACCTGCAACAGTTCAACCACGCGCACGCGCGTGACTTCAACCCGCAAGCGGCCATCCTCAAGCACTTCCGCCAGGACCTGACCGCATCGCTCGCCTCGCCCACGCTCAAGGGACGCTAGCCCGACGCATCACCCCCTCGGGTGATGTCGTGCATGCAGTTTCTGCAGGTGCTCGCGGGCCACCAGCGTGTAGATCTGGGTGGTGGACAACGAGCTGTGGCCGAGCAGCATCTGCAGCGCGCGCAGGTCCGCGCCGCGGTTCAACAGGTGGGTGGCAAAGCTGTGCCGCAGCCCGTGCGGGCTGATCCGGACCGGGTCGATGCCGGCCACCGCCGCGTACTTCTTCACCAGCGCCCAGAACTGCTGGCGGCTGAGCGGCTGCAACGACGGCGCCAGGAACAGCGGCACGGCGCCGTCGGTGCCCGCCGGCACCGGGCGCTTGCCGGCCAGCAGGGGCCGCGACTGCGCCAGGTAGCGCTCCAGCCAGTGCTGGGATTCCTCGCCCAGCGGCACCAGCCGCTCCTTGCTGCCCTTGCCGGTCACCCGCAGCACGCCCTGGCGCAGGTTCACCGCGTTGGCCGGCAGCTGCACCAGCTCGCTCACGCGCAGCCCGGCCGCATACATCAGTTCCAGCATCGCCCGATCGCGCAGGCCCAGCGGCGACGCCACGTCCGGCGCATCGAGCAGGGCATCGATCTGGCTTTCGGCCAACGCCTTGGGCAGCAGCCGCGGCAGCTTGGGTGGGTCCAGCAGCGCACTGGGGTCCTCGCTGCGCTGCCCACGGCGCAGGGCATCGGCGAAGAACGCGCGCAGCGCCGACAGCAGGCGCGCGTTGCTGCGCGGCGACCAGCCGTGCCGCGACCGCCACGCCAGGTAGTCGAACACCCCGGCCCGGTCGACCCCGCCCAGCCCGCCGGCGGCGCCATCGCGCCACCGCGCCAGCCCCTCCAGGTCGCGCCGATAGCTGTCCAGGCTGGCCCTTGCCAGGCCCTGCTCGGCCCAGATCGCATCCAGGAAGCGCTGGATCAACACGTTGTCCTGATCGCGCAGGGGCGGCAGGTGCTGGATCAGTTGGCGGCGCAGTGCGGGGGTGGTGGCATCGGACATGCCACCAGCATACGGAGCCTCGGCGCGCCCAGCCATCGAAGCGGCGGCGGCAGACAGGTATGCTCGGGCCATGGCCGCCCTGCCCACTCCCGCCGCCCACCCCGAACGCCCTGCCAGCCTGTTGCAGTGGCGCCTGCTGGCGCTGCTGTACGACCTGTTCCCGGCGTTGGCGCTGTGGATGCTGGTGGGCACGCTGTTCACCGTGGGCTACACGCTGTCCGGGCACGCCGAGCGCGAGAACATCGCGCCCTTCAGCGCGCTGCAGTGGCTGCTCTGGGGGTGCTGCTGGGCGGTGACGGGGCTGTACGCCACGCTCAGTTGGCGCCGCGGTGGCCAGACGCTGGGCATGCGCCCGTGGCGGCTGCAGGTGGTTCGCGCCGATGGCAGCGCACCCAGCGCTGCCCAGCTCTGGCGGCGCTACGCGGTGGGCACGCTGTCGGTGCTGCTCGGCGGCCTCGGCCTGTGGTGGGCCCTGGTCGACCGCCAGCGCCTGACCTGGCACGACCGCGCCAGCGGCACGCGGGTGCGCCGTCTGCCCAAGCGCTGAGGGTGGGTCGCCCAGCCACCCATGGGGTGGCTCTACCAGGGGGCCGTGGTGGCATGCGCCCACCGGCACGTGCCTCCCGGCTGTGATCACGCATCGCCATGCCAACGACCGCGCCGATCAACCCAACGGCAATCGCGCATCGCGCCCACCCGGTGCATCCATCACAACGCCGGCCTGCCCCGGTGACGCGCGCCGACCGGCACATCCAACCCAACGGCAATCGTGTATCGCCATGCCAACAACCGCGCCGATCACCCCAACGGCAATCGCGCATCGCGCCCACCCGGTGCATCCATCACAACGCCGGCCT
>NZ_JAVWXA010000191.1:0-2945 GCF_036662295.1 Stenotrophomonas sp. | reverse complement strand
CCAGCGGCAAATACGTGTTCTCGGCGACCGAGGCTTACCTGATCGAAGACGGCAAGATCACTGCGCCGGTGAAGGGTGCGACCCTGATCGGCAACGGGCCGGAAACCATGCAGAAGGTGCGCATGATCGGCAACGACCTGGCCCTGGACGAGGGCGTGGGCGTGTGCGGCAAGGATGGGCAGAGCGTGCCGGTGGGCGTGGGCCAGCCCTCGCTGCTGATCGACGGCATCACCGTGGGCGGTACCCAGGCCTGAGCCCGGCGATGCCTCTGTCGACCGTGCCCGAACGCGCGCGGACCCGCCAGCGGCGGGCCCGACGCGGTGGGCGGCGCCGCTCAGTCCTGGGCGTCGTCGTCGCTGTCGTCGGCGTCGGCGGGGTCGGCCTCGGCTTCGCCAGCATCCAGGCCCAGCGCCGCCGGCAGCATCAGCACGCGCAGCACCTGGTAGATTTCGCGGAACGCACGCGGCGGCTTGTTCTTGGCCTTCTCGGCCAGCGCATTGCGGACCAGCGTGCGCAGCTGCTGGCGATCGGCCTGCGGGTATTCGTCCAGCAGCGTGCCCAGCGCCTTGTCGCCGTCGCGGAGCAGGCGCTCGCGCCAGTCTTCCACCCGGTGCAGCATGGCCACTTCGCGGCGGCCTGTTTCGCTGCTGGCATCGAGCGCATCGCGGATCGCGTCCAGGGTCTGGTCGTCTTCGCGGCGCATGTGCTTGGCCAGGAACGCCAACTGGCGCTTGTGCGCGATGTGGGCGGTGATCCGCTTGGCTTCGGCAATATGCGGCAGCAGGTCCTCGGGCACCGGCACGCGGGCCAGCTGGGCCGGGGTCAGGGCGACCAGCTTTTCGCCCAGGGCCAGCACGTCCAGCGCCTCGCGCCGGTTCTGGCTGCGGCTCTTGTCATGGAATTCACCGGTTTCTTCATCGCGTCCGCGCATCGTCTTGTTTCCACATCCGTAAACCGTGCCCCGCGCTGCGCCGGGCACTAACCCCCACAGGATAAAGCATTGAACGTGATCTCCCCTGAAGTCTCACCGGCCGATGACAGCCTGGCGCGCCTGGAACAGCTGGCCGACATCTCCCAGCGCCTGCTGGAGCAGGCCCGCGCGGCGGGCGCCAGCCAGGCCGAGGTCAGCTGCAGCGAGGAGCGCGGGCTGGACGTGAACGTGCGCCTGGGCGAGGTGGAAACGGTCGAATCCACCCGCGACCGCGGCATCGCGGTGACCGTCTACTTCGGCCAGCGCAAGGGCAGTGCCAGCACCGCCGACCTGCAGGACGCCAGCCTGGCCTCGACGGTGGCCCAGGCGTGCGCGATCGCCCGGCACACCGAGGACGACCCGGCCGCCGGCCTGGCCGACCCGGCGCTGATGGCCCGCCACTTCCCCGACCTGGACAGCTGGCACCCCTGGGCGCTGGGCGCCGAACAGGCGGTGGACCTGGCGCTGGCCTGCGAGGCCGCCGGGCGGCAGGCCGACAGCCGCATCAGCAATGCCGACGGCGCCTCGGCGGCGACCGCGCAGAGCCTGTCGGTGTATGCCAACTCGCACGGGTTCATCGGCCGCGACCGCAGCAGCCACCATTCCATCGGCTGTGCGCTGATCGCCGGCCACGGCGATGGCATGCAGCGCGATGGCTGGTACAGCAGCGCGCTGGCCCGCGAAGACCTGGAGTCAGCGGCGGCGATCGGGCGCAAGGCGGCCGAGCGCACGGTGGCCCGGCTGCAGCCGCGCTCGATGGCGACCGCGCAGATGCCGGTGCTGTTCGCCCCGGAAGTGGCACGCTCGCTGATCGGCCACCTGCTGGGCGCGGTCTCCGGCGGTGCGCTGTACCGGCGCGCCAGTTTCCTGCTGGACAGCGTGGACACGCAGCTGTTCCCCTCGTGGTTCCAGATCGAGGAGCTGCCGCTGCTGCGCCGGGGGCTGCGTTCGTCGGCGTTCGATGGCGATGGCGTGGCCACGCGCGATGCGCCGCTGATCACCGACGGGGTGCTGCAGCGCTACATCCTGGGCAGTTACTCGGCGCGCAAGCTGGGGCTGGCCACGACCGGCAATGCCGGCGGCGTGCACAACCTGAAGGTGGCGGCCAATGCCGAGGGGCTGGAGGCGATGGCCCGGCAGATGGGCGAGGGCCTGCTGGTGACCGAGCTGATGGGGCAGGGGGTCAATGGCATCACCGGGGACTACTCGCGCGGCGCGGGCGGCTTCCGGGTGGAGCAGGGTGAGATCCGCTACCCGGTGGACGGGATCACCATCGCGGGGAACCTCAAGGAGATGTTCGCGGCGATCGAGGCGGTGGGCGCGGATGTGGATCGGCGCTCACACGTGCAGGTGGGGTCGATTCTGGTCGGACGAATGACCGTTGCCGGTAACGATTGACGTATTCTATGGGGGCTGCCCAGGCAGGCGGGGAGCCTGCCATGCACCACCCACATAACGCACAAGGAGTTTTACGTGAGCGATTTCGATAACGTCACTGCACCGCCGCCGGCCCCGGTTGGCGATGCCCCGGCCGACCAGCGCACCCTGTCCCTGGTGGCCCACCTGCTGGGTATCTTCACCGGTTTCATCGGTGCGCTGATCATCTGGCTGGTGAACAAGGATGACCCGCAGAAGGGCTTTGTGACCGACCAGGCGAAGGAAGCGCTGAACTTCCAGATCACGGTGGCGATTGCCTACATCATCTCGACCATCCTGGTGGTGGTGCTGATCGGCGGCCTGCTGCTGACGCTGGTGTGGGTGGCCAACCTGGTGCTGTGCATCCTGGCCGCGGTCAAGGCCAACAGCGGTGAAGCCTACCGTTATCCGTTCACGCTGCGCCTGATCAAGTAATCGGCGGCGCCAGCGCGAACCAGAAAACGCCCGGAATACCGGGCGTTTTTTTTTGGTTTTTCGCCCATCTGCGGGGTAAGGCTTTGCTGAAGCACGCGCGCGCATGCCTTGTCGCTTGGGGCGG
>NZ_JAVWXA010000190.1:0-2949 GCF_036662295.1 Stenotrophomonas sp. | reverse complement strand
CGCACAGAAAAAGCCGGTAGTGCCGGCCGCTGGCCGGCTTTCCACAGCCACCCTTGTTCCCAACGACCCCGACCAACGGCCCGTGATGCGGCCGTTGATCTCCTCGGGCCAGCGACTGACTGTCGGGGGTGGGGGCGACAGAGCCGGCACTTGCAAGGCTTCATACGCCGCGACGACAGAACCCGCGAATGGGCGAAGACCCGTTTTTTTGGTGCTTCGCTTGTCCGCAGGGTTCCGTCTCTGGACGCATTAAGCGTTGCGAGTGCCGGCTGGGTCGCGCGGGGTGGGGGAATGCCGGCCAGCGGCCGGCACTACCGGCTTTGCCCGTGCGTACCGCGGATCAGGGGCGCAGCAGCAAGCGCAGATCGTCGCCGAGCATCCGCTGGTCCACCACGCGCAGGCGCTTCTGCTGCGGCATGGCGTGGATATTCAGGCCGGACAGCAGCGGCAAGCCGTGCTCGCCCAGCAACGTGGGCGCCTGGTAGAGCAGCAGCTCATCGGCCCAGCCGCCAGCCAGCAGCGCGCCGGCCAGGGTCGCGCCGGCTTCGGTGTGCACCTCGTTGATGCCGCGCCCGGCCAGCAGCGCCAGCACCGCGCCCAGGTCCAGGCGGCCATCGATACCAGGCACGCTGGCGAATTCGGCATCGGCCGCATCCGGTGCACTCACCGCCGCATCGTGCAGGTACAGCGTGGGCGCCCCACCCTCGCGCACGCGTGCGCATTCCAGCGAGCGCAGGCGCGCATCCAGCACCACGCGCAACGGCGGCAACACCTCGGTAGCCGCCAGGCGCACCGTGAGCATGGGGTCGTCGGCCAGCACGGTGGACGCGCCGGTGAGGATGGCGCCGGCGCGTGCGCGCCAGTGCTGCACGTCCTCGCGCGCGGCCGCACCGGTGATCCATTTGGAGCGGCCGTCGGCCATGGCCGTGCGCCCATCCAGGCTGGCGGCCAGCTTCACCCGCAGCCACGGGCGGTTGCGCTCCACGCGCGACAGGAACCCCTTGTTGAGCTCGCGCGCCTGCGTGGCCATCAGGCCTTCGACCACCTCGATGCCCGCCTCGCGCAGCAGCTCGAAACCGCCGCCATCCACCTTCGGGAAGGGATCGCGCATGGCCGCGACCACGCGCGCCACGCCCGCCTCGATCAGCGCCAGCGCACAGGGCGGCGTGCGCCCGTAATGCGCGCAGGGCTCCAGGGTGACGTAGGCGGTGGCGCCGCGTGCCTCGCTACCGGCCTCGCGCAGGGCGAACACTTCGGCATGTGGGCCACCGGCACGCTGGTGCCAGCCCTGCCCGACCACGCGCTCGCCATGGGCGATCACGCAGCCGACCATCGGGTTGGGGCGGGTGGTGTAGGCGGCACGTTCGGCCAGGCGCAGCGCGCTGGCCATGTGCAGGTGGTCGAGGGCGGTGAACGGGGTGGTCATGCCGCCATGGTAACGCCGTCGGTGCAGGTCCACGCCATGCGTGGAGGCAAGGCCCTCAGCCCTTCTTTTTCTTGCCCAGCGCGATCACCTCGCCCAGCAACTGCAACTGCTCGGTGCTGGCGGGCAGCTCGCGCTCGAGCTTCTCGATCTCTTCGCGGAAGTCGGCCACGTCCTCGAAGCTGCGGTACACCGAGGCAAAGCGCACGTAGCCGACATGGTCCAGCTTGCGCAGTTCGGTCATCACGAACTCGCCCACCTTGATGGACGGGATTTCGCGCTCGCCGCAGATGCGCGCCTGCTGCATCACCGCGCGCACCGCCAGCTCGATCTTGTCTTCGGGCACCGGGCGCTTCTGCAAGGCACGGTCGAAGCCGCTGCGCAGCTTGCGCGCGTCGAAGGCTTCGCGGCTGCCATCGCTCTTGACGATGGTCGGCAGCTTCAGCTCGATGGTTTCCAGCGTACTGAAGCGTTCGTTGCAGGCCTCGCACTCACGCCGACGCCGGATCGTCGCCCCGTCTTCAGAGACGCGCGAATCGATCACCCGGGTATCAGCATGCTGGCAGAACGGACAGTACATGGAACGCCTTGCATCAGGAAAACGTCATGCCGCGGTCACGGCAGCGTCGCAACGGTACCTGAGAAGTCGTGCAGACAGCAACTTGAGACGGCCGTCAGGTTTGTTCCTGACGCCTCGGCGGCCGTGCCAGCCAGGCCAGGTGCGCACTGGGGATCAGCAGCGGCGGGCCGACCACCAGATAACCCAGCACCGGCCAGCTGCCGCCGGTAAGCGCGGCGTGGCCGATGAACAGCGCCACCCCCAGCGCGGCCAGCATGCCCAGCGCCAGCCCGAACCAGGCCACCGCAGGCACCCGCCGCAACCGCTCGCGGCCGCCGCGCAGGTAGGCCGCGCTCAACCAGAGCCAGGCGGCCAGGCCCAACAGCCCGGCCACCGACCACATCAGCAGCACCGCCCCCTCGCTGGCGCCCATGTACTGGCGCCGGGTGAAGAAGGTGAAGACCACCACCGCGCCCAGGCCGCCGCCGGCCACCAGCGCGGGCAGCCCCAGCAGCAGGGCCTGAAGCCAATACCAGCGGCGATGGTGTTGCGCGGACATGGGTGCCTTCCTTGTGCACGGCCGGTGCCGCCACCGCTGCCGGTGGCGGACACCCGCAGCCAGGCCTCAGCCGTAGACCGGGTACTTGCGGCACTGGGCGCTGACCGCTTCGCGCACGCGGGCGATCACCGCCTCGTCGGCCGGCGCGTCCAGCACGTCGGCGATCCAGTTGGCCAGGTCCACGCAGTCCTGTTCCTGGTAGCCACGGGTGGTGACGGCCGGGGTGCCCAGGCGCAGGCCCGAGGTCACGAACGGCGAACGCGGGTCGTTGGGCACCGAGTTCTTGTTGACGGTGATGTGGGCCTTGCCGAGCGCGGCCTCCGCATCCTTGCCCGAGACGTCCTTGCCGATCATGTCCACCAGCATCAGGTGGTTCTGGGTGCCGCCGGAGACGATCTTGTAGCCGCG
>NZ_JAVWXA010000189.1:0-3023 GCF_036662295.1 Stenotrophomonas sp. | reverse complement strand
ACCGGGCCGTGCAGCCGCGCATGGTTCGGTTCTACCACTGCACAGTGAGCCTCCATGACCGACGCCCCCCGCATCCCCGAAGCCTGCGACCTGCTGATCGAAGCCGGTTACGTGGTCCCGATCGAACCGCATGCGGTGGTGCTGGAAGACCATGCCGTGGCCGTGCGCGGCGGCGCGATCATCGCGATCCTGCCGCGCGCCGAGGCCCGTGCCCGCTTCGCGCCGGCCCAGACGGTGTCGCGGCCCGAGGCGGCGTTGATGCCCGGGCTGGTCAATGCGCACACGCACAACCCCATGACCCTGCTGCGCGGGGTGGCCGACGACCTGCCGCTGATGGTGTGGCTGCAGCAGCACATCTGGCCGGTGGAAGCGGCGGTGATCGGGCCGGAGTTCGTGGCCGACGGCACCACCCTGGCCATTGCCGAGATGCTGCGCGGTGGCACCACCTGCGCCAACGAGAACTACTTCTTCGCCGACGTGCAGGCCGCGGTCTACAAGCAGCACGGCTTCCGCGCGCTGGTGGGCGCGGTGATCATCGACTTCCCGACCGCCTGGGCCAAGACCGACGACGAGTACTTCGCCAAGGCCGGCGAGCTGCACGACCAGTGGCGCGGCGACCCGTTGATCGGCACCTCCTTCGCCCCGCACGCACCGTACACGGTGAACGACGCCAACTTCGAACGCGTGCGCATGCTGTCCGACCAGCTGGACATGCAGGTGCACCTGCACACCCATGAAACCGCGCAGGAAATCAGCGACTCGATCAAGCTGCACGGCCAGCGCCCGCTGGCACGCCTGGATCGGCTGGGGCTGGTCAACGACCGCCTGATCGCGGTGCACATGACCCAGCTGACCGAGGCGGAAATCCACCTGTGCGCCGAGCGCGGCGTGAGCGTGGTGCATTGCCCCGAATCCAACCTCAAGCTGGCTTCCGGCTTCTGCCCGGCCTGCGCCCTGCAGCGCGCCGGGGTCAACCTGGCGATCGGCACCGACGGCTGCGCCAGCAACAACGACCTGGACATGTTCAGCGAGAACCGCACCGCGGCGATCCTGGCCAAGGCCGTCGCCAACGACGCCACCGCGCTGGACGCGGCCACCACGCTGCGCGCGGCCACGCTCGGCGGCGCGCGCGCGCTGGGCTTCGGCGACCGCATCGGCTCGATCGAGGTCGGCAAGCAGGCCGACCTGGTCTGCGTGGACCTGTCGGCGCTGGAGACCCAGCCGCTGCACCACGTGCTCTCGCAGCTGGTGTATGCCGCCGGCCGCCACCAGGTGAGCGATGTCTGGATCGCCGGCCAGCCCAAGCTGGTCCAGCGCGAACTGGTGGGCATGGACACCGCCGCGATCGTCGCCAACGCGCGCCAGTGGCGCGAGCGTATCCGACACATCCGTGCTTGATGCACCGAGGACTCCGATGAACCCCCCCCACGCCTCCACCAATTTCGACCAGGCCGAACTGGACAAGTTCGCCGCACTCGCCAACCGCTGGTGGGACGCGGACGGCCCGCAGAAGCCGCTGCATGCGCTGAACCCGGTGCGGCTGCAGTACGTGGCCCGGCGCGTGGCCCTGCGCGGCGCGCGCGTGCTCGACATCGGCTGCGGCGGCGGCCTGCTCAGCGAAGCGCTGGCCCGCGAAGGCGCCGAGGTGACCGCCATCGACCTGGGCGCGGAGCTGCTCAAGGTGGCCCGCCTGCACAGCCTGGAATCGGGCGTGACCGTCGATTACCGCCTGCAGGCCGCCGAGGACCTGGCCGCCGAGCAGCCGGGTGCGTTCGACGTGGTGACCTGCATGGAGATGCTCGAGCACGTGCCCGATCCGGCCGCGATCATCGCCGCCTGCCATCGCCTGCTCAAGCCGGGCGGCCAGCTGTTCCTGTCCACCGTCAACCGCACCCCGGCCGCCTTCGCGGTGGCCATCGTGGGCGCCGAGTACGTGGCCCGGCTGCTGCCCAAGGGCACCCACCACTACCAGGACTTCATCAAGCCGGCCGAGCTGGGCAAGTGGCTGCGGCAGGCCGATTTCAACCTGTGCGACGTCAGCGGCATGGCCTATGAGCCGTGGCGCAACCGCGCGCGCCTGAGCACCCGCACCGACATCAACTACCTGGCCCATGCCACCAAGCCGGACGACGCGGCCGGTGGCTGAGTCCGGTTTCCCGCAGGCGGTCCTGTTCGACCTGGACGGCACGCTGTTGGACAGCGCGCCGGACATGCTGGCCACCGCCAATGCGATGCTGGCCGCGCGCGACCGTGCCCCGATCAGCCTGGCCGCGCTGCGCCCGGTGGTGTCCAAGGGCTCGCGCGCGATGGTGTCGGTGGCCTTCCCCGAGCTGGGGCAGGTCGAGCGGGACGCGCTGGTGCCCGAGTTCCTGGCCCGTTACGAGGCGCTGATCGGCCAGCACGCGGTGCTGTTCGACGGCGTGGCCGGCATGCTCGATGCGCTCGACGTGGCGGGCTGCGCGTGGGGCATCGTGACCAACAAACCGGAGTACCTGGCCCGGCTGATCGTGCCGCAGCTGGGCTGGGAACAGCGCTGCAAGGTGCTGATCGGCGGCGACACGCTGGCCCAGCGCAAGCCGCACCCGCTGCCGCTGCTGGCCGCGGCCGAGCGCATGCGCATCGACCCGGCCACCTGCATCTACGTGGGCGACGACGAACGCGATATCGTGGCCGCCAACGCCGCCGGCATGGCCTCGGTGGCCGCGCTGTGGGGCTACCGGCTGGATGCCGACGACCCGCTGGCCTGGGGCGCCGAGTGCATGGTCGAGCGCCCCGCGCAGCTCCAGCGCGGCGACGCCTGGCCCACCGCGCGCGCCTGACCAGGCCCGGCAACACGCACAAGCGCGTGCCCACCGTGGGCCGGTACATGCATCGGCAGGTACCAGCCGTTGGTCGGTACGTGCATTGGTAGGTACCGACCGTTGGTCGGGTACATGCATTGGTAGGTACCGACCGTTGGTCGGGTACATGCATTGGTAGGTACCGACCGTTGGTCGGGTACATGCATTGGTAGGTACCGACCG
>NZ_JAVWXA010000188.1:0-3176 GCF_036662295.1 Stenotrophomonas sp. | reverse complement strand
GGTGGCTGCGCGCTGTGCCGGAACGAAAAGCAGCCACCCATGGGGTGGCTCTACCCGGGGGGTGTGCCGTTACATTGGTTTTGCGCGACCGTGATGCGCCCTGATCTGCCAGATATCCGAAGACCGCCCGCGCCCGAAGGTAGAGCCAGCCGGTGGGTGTGCCGTCACATCGGTTCTGCGTGCGCCTTACGCGTCGTGCAGCTGCACCGGCTTCTTCCAGAACCGCCAACGCTGGCCCTTGTCCAGCTCGAAACGCACGCCGTCTTCGAAATCGAGCACCAGCCGGCGCAGTTCGCCGCGCTGCAGTGCCAACAGCAGCGGCCGGATCGCGTCGTTGCCGAGCTGCTCCAGCGAACGCAGCTGGCGCAGGTCCACCAGCGCGTCCACCTGCTGGTCGCCATCGGCCTGTACCCCGGCCGCACGCGCCAGGGCCTGCAGCAACGCTTCGCGACTGCGGACCTGCGCGTGGCCGGTATGCACGGCCTGCGGCAGCTCGCCGCCGCCCCAGAACCACAGCGAATTGATGGCACGCTTGCCCGCCGCCACGCGCTGCTGGTTCCACGCGTGGGTGTGCAACACCACCTGCGCCTCGGTCAGCAACGCCCGCCAGCGCCGGCCGGCATCGCCCTCGGGCAGGTGTGCGAACAGGTCGTCACCGAGCACCTCCTCGGGCGCGTCGAACACCGGCAGCGTGGTCCCGGCCGGCAACCGCAGGTACCACCGGCTCGGCACCGGGGCGTCGAGCACGAAGCCGAACCCGGCAAACAGCGGCTGCAGGGCCGGCAGCAGCTGGGCCACGTCCTCGGCATCGGGCCGCAGCGTGTCGCCGTGGCCCATCATCCGCGCGCCCTGCATGTCCGGTACCACGTTGGCCGGATCGGCCCGCAGCCAGATGCCGTCGCCGGCATCGCCGACGTCCAGCTGGCGGGTCAGGGCCGCCACCGGCCAGTGCGCCGGTTGCAGCTGGAAATGCCGCTGCAACTGCGCACGCTCGCCGCCGGCCACGCTGCTGCGCGCGGCCCGGCCCAGCGCCTTTGCCACATCCTCGGGCAAGGGCGAGGCCGGGAAACGGCTGCGCGCCGGCAGCAACAGCGTGGCGGTGGCCATGTCAGTCCAGGTACTGGACGCTGACGATTTCGTACTCGCGCTGGCCGGCGGGTGCGTCGATGGTGACCGCATCGCCCTCCAGCTTGCCGATCAGGGCGCGTGCCAGCGGCGAGGAAATGGCGATCAGGCCAAGCTTGATGTCGGCCTCCAGGTCACCCACGATCTGGTAGCGCTTTTCCTCATCGCTTTCCACGTCCGACAGCTCCACCGTCGCGCCGAACACCACCTTGCTGCCGGCGTTGAGCTTGGTGATGTCGATGATCTCGGCATGCGACAGCTCGCCTTCCAGCTGCTTGATGCGGCCTTCGATGAAGCCCTGCTCTTCGCGCGCGGCGTGGTACTCGGCGTTTTCCTTCAGGTCGCCGTGCTCGCGCGCCTCGGCGATCGCCGCGATGACCTTGGGGCGCTTGACCGACTTGAGGTGGTCCAGCTCTTCGCGCAGACGCTGCGCGCCCTTCAGGGTGATCGGTGCTCTCATGCGTTCAACTCCTTGTGCAGTTCCTGCAGCGACCAGACCGGGCCGGTCCCGCGGAATTCCAGTGAATGCACCAGCGCCTTGGCGCCGGCAATGGTGGTCGAATAGGTGACGCGGTGCTGCAGCGCCTCGCGACGGATCGAGAACGAGTCGTTGATCGCCGCGCGACCTTCGGTCGTGTTGACGATATACACGATCTCGCCGTTCTTGATCGAGTCGACGATGTGCGGACGGCCTTCGACCACCTTGTTGACGATCTCGCAGTCCATGCCGTGCTGCTGCAGCCACGCACCGGTGCCACGGGTGGCCACCAGCGTGTAGCCGCGTTCCAGCAGGGCCTGGGCCACCGGCAGTACGCGCTGCTTGTCCGGGTCACGCACCGACACGAAGGCCTTGCCCAGCGGCGGCGCCTTGATGCCGCCGGCTTCCTGCGCACGCGCGAAGGCGGCGCTGAAGCTGCGGCCCACGCCCATCACCTCGCCGGTGGAGCGCATCTCCGGCCCGAGGATCGGGTCGACGCCCTGGAACTTGGCGAACGGGAAGATCGCTTCCTTGACCGAGTAGTAGTCCGGCACGATTTCCTTGGTGGCGCCCTGCTCGGCCAGGGTCTTGCCGGCCATGCAGCGCGCGGCGATCTTGGCCAGCGGCATGCCGGTGGCCTTGGACACGAACGGCACGGTGCGCGAGGCACGCGGGTTCACTTCCAGCAGGTAGACGATGTCTTCGCCGTTCTCGCCGGCCTGGATGGCGAACTGGGTGTTCATCAGCCCGACCACGTTCAGGGCCTTGGCCAGCTCCACCACCTGGCGGCGCAGCTCGGCCTGGGTCTCGGCCGACAGCGAGTAAGGCGGCAGCGAGCAGGACGAATCGCCCGAATGCACGCCGGCTTCCTCGATGTGCTCCATCACGCCGCCGATCAGCACGTTGCCGTCCTTGTCGGCAATGATGTCCACGTCCACTTCCACCGCGTTGTCCAGGAAGCGGTCCAGCAGCACCGGCGAGTCGTTGGAGACCTTCACCGCGTCGCGCACGTAGCGGGCCAGGTCGGATTCGCCGTACACGATTTCCATCGCGCGGCCGCCCAGCACGTAGCTCGGGCGCACCACCAGCGGGTAGCCGATCTCGCGCGCCAGCAGCAGCGCTTCCTGGTCGTTGCGGGCGATGCGGTTCGGCGGCTGCTTCAGGCCCAGCTTCTCCACCAGCTGCTGGAAGCGCTCGCGGTCTTCTGCCAGGTCGATGGAGTCCGGCGAGGTGCCGATGACCGGCACGCCATTGGCTTCCAGCGCGCGCGCCAGCTTCAGCGGGGTCTGGCCGCCGTACTGCACGATCACGCCCTTCGGCTGTTCCAGCTCGACGATCTCCAGCACGTCTTCCAGCGTCAGCGGCTCGAAGTACAGGCGGTCGGAGGTGTCGTAATCGGTGGAGACCGTTTCCGGGTTGCAGTTGACCATGATGGTTTCAAAGCCATCATCGCGCAGCGCCAGCGCGGCGTGCACGCAGCAGTAGTCGAACTCGATGCCCTGGCCGATGCGGTTCGGACCACCGCCCAGGATCATGATCTTGTCGCGGTTGCTCGGCGCCGCTTCGCACTCGT
>NZ_JAVWXA010000187.1:0-3309 GCF_036662295.1 Stenotrophomonas sp. | reverse complement strand
GCACTACCTCGTGCGGAGGGTTGGTCGGGGAGCCGGCCAGCGGCCGGCACTACCTCGTGCGGAGGGTTGGTCGGGGAGCCGGCCAGCGGCCGGCACTACCTGGGGGGCCCTAGGCGGCCGCTACCGCTGCCGCCAGCTTGGCCAGCCACGCGGTGGTGAAATCGGTCGGCACCCGGCGGGCCGGGGCGGTCAGGCCGCTGTCGCGCAGGAATGCATGGGTGGCCTGCGCGTAGCCCTGGCGGGCAATCAGCGAGGCCTGCTTCACCGTGGCCTGCTGCCTGCGCAGCTGCACGATCTGCAAACTCGGCTTACCCGGCGCGGCAAACTTCTGGTAACGGCGCAGCTCGTCGGCCACCAGCCCGATATCGATGTTGGCCTGCACCAGCGCGATCTGCGCCTGCGCCAGCGGCACCAGTGCCGCGCGCAGCGGCGCCACGTTGCCCGCCATCGACGGCGCCAGCGCGTTCAGGGCCGCGTCCAGGGCGGGGTCGGCGCGCTCGGCGCGGTCGATCAGGTCGGTCAGCGCCGAGGGAGAAACTGCTTGCATGGAAAGGCACCGGCCCAAAACGCGATTGTCGCATTCGCAGCCGGTGCCCGTCGCGGCTCAGTCGCCGTCGTGCTCGTCGGCGTGGGCCTTCCAGTAGCCGGTCGAGCGGATCCAGTCCTTGGGCACGCCCAGGTGGCCTTCGATGTACTTGCGCATCATCCGCGCCCGGCGCGACTCGGCCGCGATCCAGTAGAACGTATCGCCCTCCGGTTCCTCGAAATCGGTGAACACATCCTCCAGCAGCGTGCTGCTGGCCGCATCGAAGCCATTGCGCTCCAGCCACGACACCCGGATGCGGTCATCCTCGGGCAGGTCCTGGCGGTCGCCCGATTCGGGGATCTCGATGTACACCTCCGCATTGGCGCCGTCCGGCAGCGTCTCCAGCCAGCGGCCGATCGCCGGCAGCGCGGTTTCATCGCCGATCAGCACGTAGGTATCGAAGTCCGGCGCGGTCATGTGCGAGCCGCGCGGGCCGCCCACGGCGATCGGGTCGCCCGGCTGCGCGTTGGCCGCCCAGCTGGAGGCCACGCCATGGCCGTGCAGCACGAAATCCAGCGCCAGCTCGCCGGCCTCCAGGTCCCACCAGCGCGGGGTGTAATCGCGCGCCGGCGAGGGCACCTGGCCCTCCGGGTAGCGCGGGCCTTCCGGGGTCAGGGTGGGCACCACGAACTGGCCCTCCGCATTGGGGAAGAACAGCTTCACGTGGTCGTCCGGCGAGGGCGAATCGAAGCCCTCCAGCGCCGGCCCACCCACGATCACCCGACGCATGCACGGGCTGATCTCCTCGGTGCGCAGCACCTCCAGCGGGCGGAACTTCACGGTATGACGCAGCAGCTTGTTTTCATGCAAAGCCATGGGGAACACCTGTACTCGATTGCGCCGCAGCGCGGCGTAGGGGGAAGACCTGGCTGGCCGGGGCTGGCGGGGTCGAATGCGTTGAACAAGGCGGGCAGGGCATCTCAGCGTCCCTGCCCGCGGATATGGGCGGCGGCCTCGCGCAGCGCCTGCGCCACGCTGGCCGCGTTGTCCTCGTTCCAGCGCCCGTGGCACTGGCCCAGGGCCGCCTTCAGCTCGCGCAGGCCATCGCGCACGCTCGGCGGCAGGTTGGCCTTGGTGATCGTGCGCGCGCTGTCGCGCACCCGGCGCAACGCCGCATCCACCTCTTCGCGCTGGCCGGCCAGTTCGGCCTGGCCCAGCGCGCTCAGCTGGTAGCGCTTGCGCCCACCTTCCTCCACCGCGCCCACCCAGCCGGCCGCTTCAAACTGCGCCAGCACCGGGTAGATCGAGCCGGCGCTGGGCGTGTACACCCGCACGAACATGTCGCTGATCAGCTGGATCAGCTCATAGCCATGGCGCGGTTGCTCGCCCAGCAGCGCCAGCACCAGCAGGCGCAGGTCGCCACGGCTGAGCGGGCGTGCGGTCAGCGGGCGGGCAGGGCGGTCGAGGTCACGCGGAGCGGTCATTTCGATATATCGAATGCGATGGCGGAACGATATATCGAAAAGCTGCTCGCAGCCAGCCTTCCCGCGCCGTTGGCAGGCAGTCGTTCAGGTCGATCCCCACCGCGACGGTGCGTGCCTGTGGTGGAACAATTCGCGGCCCTGAGCGGTTCAGCGCACGCATCCGCCGCCCACCCGGCCACGCCCCTGCACAAGCGCCGATCGGCCACCCGCCACGCCCACAACCCACGCAGCGCCTTGTCCAGCGCTGTCCATCCGACCCGCCGGTGTCATCGCGCCCGGGCATGCTGGAAACGCGCGTGGAGGCGCTACACAGGCCGCAAACCCTGTCGCCACCTGTCCCGGCGGACAGCGCTCGGCGCTTCCATACGCACCCGTAGCGAAGTAAGCAAACCCTGGGGTGCGCTACACTTTGCGGCTAGAAATCTAAAACAGTCGCGCGCGTGCGTGCGGTCATGGGAGCGCAAATGAACTGGTTGAACGAGGTGCTGAACAACGACCCGAATCCTGTGGAAACCCAGGAATGGATCGAGTCGCTGAAGGCCGTAATTGATGTCGAGGGCCCCGAGCGCGCGCATCAACTGTTGGAAGGCATGGTGGAGCTCACCCGTCGTTCGGGCGCGTACCTGCCGTTCTCTCCCACCACCGAGTACGTGAACACCATCGCGCCGACCCTGGAGGCCAAGAGCCCGGGCAACGCCGAACTGGAATGGCGCATTCGTTCCATCATCCGCTGGAACGCGATGGCCACCGTGGTGCGCGCCAACCGCAAGCCCGGCGACCTGGGCGGCCACATCGCCTCCTTCGCCTCCGGCGCAACGCTCTATGACGTGGGCTTCAACCACTTCTGGCGCGCCCCCAGCGACAACCACCCCGGCGACCTGCTCTTCATCCAGGGCCACAGCGCCCCGGGCATCTATGCGCGTTCCTTCCTGGAAGGCCGCATCGACGAAGCCCAGCTGGACAAGTTCCGCATGGAAGTGGACGGCGGTGGCCTCTCCAGCTACCCGCACCCGTGGCTGATGCCCGATTACTGGCAGACCCCCACCGTGTCGATGGGCCTGGGCCCGCTGGCCGCCATCTACCAGGCGCAGTTCCTGCGCTACCTGGAAAACCGTGGCCTGATCGAGAAGTCCGACCGCAAGGTGTGGTGCTTCATCGGCGACGGCGAGAGCGACGAGCCGGAAACCCTGGGCGCCATCGCGCTGGCCGGCCGTGAAGGCCTGGACAACCTCATCTTCGTGGTGAACTGCAACCTGCAGCGCCTGGACGGCCCGGTGCGCGGCAACGGCAAGATCATCC
>NZ_JAVWXA010000186.1:0-3335 GCF_036662295.1 Stenotrophomonas sp. | reverse complement strand
AGAGCCCCCATGGATGGGTTCACGGCGTGTCCCGCACCCCCGCCCGTACCCGCCCCGGGCGACAAGGCAATGCACTCGCGTGGTTAAGCAAAGCCTCACCCCGCAGATGGGCGAACAGGCAAAAAAAAAACGCGGCGCAAGCGCCGCGTTTTCTTCGACCCGCCAGGCGGGATCAACCGGCCTTGGCGACAGCCTTCTTGGCAACGGCCTTTTTCGCCGGTGCCTTGGCAACGGTCTTCTTGGCGACCGGCGCAGCTGCACCCACGGCCACCTTGCTCACCGCGTGCGAGCGCGAATTGCCGTAGCTGGCGTTGTAGCGCTTGCCCTTGGCGGTCTTGCGGTCACCCTTACCCATGTCGTCAACTCCTTAGTCTGAAATCTGATTACCCCGTACTGACACGGGTTCGGCGGGGCCGCCCTCTCAGGCGCCCCCGCGCACGATCTGAAAGCCTACCACAGCGCCTCAATGCGCACAGCTGGCGTCATGGACGTGGCCGTGGTTCAGCCGCAGGTTCACCAGGTGCGCCACGCCCACCAGCACACCGCCCAGCGTCATCACCACCGCGTGCGGCACCGCCGAATGGTGCAGCGGGTCGTACAGCAGCCCTGCCCACAAGGCCACCAGCCCGGGCACCAGGAAGCCCAGCGCGCGCAGCGCCCCGTGCCGGCGGTAGCCCCAGACCAGGCTGAACAGACCCAGCAGGGTGACAAAGCTCACCAGGGCCAGCTCCACCCCGTCGCCCAGCCAGACCGACAGGCCCAGCGACGGCGCAGCGGCCAACAGGATCGGCAGCACCGCGCAGTGCACCGCGCACAGCAGCGACCCGGTGGCACCGAAGCGATCCAGCAGATGACGGACTCGAACGAAGAGGGGCATGACTTCCAGCAGGGTCGGCGAAGCGTTATGGAATAATATAACATCAATCCCGACGCGCACTCCCCTCCTCCGCTCCCCCTCGTTTCACCCGCCCTTCGATGGGATTCGCGCGCCCCACCATTGATACATTGTAACAATTTACCGACGGACCCTCTGCCCATGCGCTCTTCCCGCTCCCTCCAGCCGCACGCCCTGTCCCTGGCGCTCGCCGCGGCGCTGATCCCCTCGCTGGCGCTGGCCGCCGACGACGCCGGCCAACGTGACCACCACCTGACCGAACTGTCCACGGTGAAGGTGACCGCCTCGCCGCTTCAGGGCGATGCCGAGTCGCTCGCGCGCCCGGTCGACGTGCTGGCCGGCGAACGCCTGGACGAACAGAAGGCCGGCACCCTCGGCGACACCGTGGCCAAGCTGCCCGGCGTGCAGAGCACCTTCTTCGGCCCCGGCGTGGGCCGCCCGATCATCCGCGGCCAGGAAGGCCCGCGCGTGGCCGTGCTGTCCAACGGCATGGGCAACATGGATGCCTCCACGGTCAGCGCCGACCACGCCACCAGCATCGAGCCGTTCCTGGCCGACCAGATCGAAGTCCTGAAGGGCCCGGCCACCCTGCTGTTCGGCAGCGGCGCCATCGGCGGCGCGGTCAACGTGGTGGACGGGCGCATCGCGCGCGAACTGCCCGACCGCCCGCTCAGCGGCCGCGCCGAACTGCGCGGCAACTCGGTCAACGACGAACGCAGCGGCATGTTCCGGCTCGATGGCGTGAGCGGCAACGTGGTGCTGCACGTGGACGGCCTGGTCCGCAACGGCGATGACTTCCGCATCCCCGGCTATGCGGTGATCGATGGCCTGGAAGACCACAGCGGGCATGAGCACGAGGAAGGCGACACCGACGAGCCGCGCCGCGGCCGCCTGGACAACAGCTCGATCCGCACGCGGGCCGGTGGCGTCGGCGCCACGTGGCTGGGCGAAGGCGGCTACTTCGGCGCGTCGGCCAGCACCTACCGCACCAACTACGGCATCCCCAACGGCGCGCACGTGCACGCCGACGATGACCACGACCATGACCACGACCATGGCGATGAAGAGGAAGAAGGCGACGAACACGATGTGCGCATCGACATGGTGCAGAACCGCTTCGAAGCCAAGGGCGGGATCTACAACCCCACCTCGTTCCTGAAGAACATCAACCTGCGCACCGCCTACACCGACTACGAGCATGTCGAGCTGGAAGCGGGCACCCCCTCCACGCGCTTCACCAACCGTGGCATCGAAGGCCGCCTGGAGGCGGTGCAGCAGCAGATCGGTGGCTGGGACGGCGCGTTCGGGCTGCAGTTCGGCAACAGCGATTTCGGTGCCAGGGGCGAGGAAGCCTTCGTGCCGGACACCAACACGAAGAACATCGGCCTGTTCGTGCTGCAGGAAAAGCAGTTCGGTCCGTTCAAGCTGGAGCTGGGCGGCCGCCATGACCAGGTCAAGCTGGACCCGACCGGCGACTACCGCGCGCGCACCTTCGATGCGACCAACCTCTCGGCGGCCGGCATCTGGAAGCTCAACGACGCGGTCGACCTGCGCTTCGGCGTGGATGGTTCCGAGCGCGCACCGACCAACGAAGAGCTGTATGCCGCCGGTGCGCACATCGCCACCCGCTCGCTGGAGATCGGCGATGCCAACCTGAAGACCGAGCGTGGCCAGCGCGTTGAGCTGGGCATCCACACCCACAGCGACCGCGTGGACTTCTCCGCCTCGATCTACCAGACCCGGTTCAAGAACTTCATCTACCTGGCCGACACCGGCGTGGTCGAATCGCTGCCGGTGCGCCTGTGGACGCAGCAGGACGCCACGTTCAAGGGCGCCGAGGCCGAAGCGTTGCTGCACCTGTTCGAAGGGGGCGCCGGCGACTGGGACCTGCGCGTGTTCGGCGACTACGTCAAGGCCGAGCTGGATGGCAGCGGCAGCCGCAACGTGGACATCGCGGTGCCGCACGGCGACCACAACCACAACTACACGGTGGAGCTGGCCAACACCGGCTACCTGCCGCGCATCTCGCCCGCCCGCGTGGGCGCGGACCTGCGCTGGTCCAGGGACGGTTGGCGTGCGTCGGTGGGCGCGGTGCGCTACAGCCGCCAGAAGGACGTGGCCCAGAACGAGGACCCGAGCAACGGCTACACGCTGGTGGACGCGCACCTGGCCTACCGCTGGGACCGTACCGACAGCAACAGCTACGAAGTGTTCCTGGACGGCAGCAACCTGACCAACCAGGAAGCGCGCCCGCACACCTCGCTGCTGCGCGACTACTCGCCCCTGCCGGGCCGCGGCGTCGCCTTCGGCATCCGCGCATACTTCTAAGCCCTGCGCTTTACGACTGGGGTCGTGTGTTCACCCTGAGGGGGCCGAAAGGCCCCCTTTTTTTGGTTCTTCGCCCATCTGAGGGGTTCCGTCGTCGCGGCGTATGAAGCCA
>NZ_JAVWXA010000185.1:0-3733 GCF_036662295.1 Stenotrophomonas sp. | reverse complement strand
CGTGCATGCCATCCACGCCGGCCGGCTGCCACTCGTTGACCTCGATGATCACCTTGCGCGCCAGGTCCAGCCAGGTCTTGTTGTTGCCCACCGACGTGGACGGCACCAGCGAGCCATCCTCGCGGATCGCCGACACTTCCACCACGGCGGTATCGATCTGGCCATAGAACCCGAACCACACATGCTGGGCCACGTGGCTCAGGTGGATGTCGATGTAGTCCAGACGGCCCTCGTTGATGCGGTTGCGCGCATCCGGGTCGCTTTGGAAGGGCATGCGCATGGCGATGCCGTCGGCCTTGGCCAGCGCGCCGTCCAGCTCCGGCGCCGTGGACGCACCGGTCATCAGGCCGATCTGGAAGGGCAGGCCCTGGGCGTGCACCGCTTCGATGCGCTGGGCCAGCGCCATGGGCACCGCCTTGGGGTAACCGGACCCGGTAAAGCCGCTCATGGCGACGGTTTCGCCCGGCTGGATCAGGGCGGCGGCTTCTTCGGCGGACACAACCCGGTCACGCAGACGCGCGTTGGCAATGCGATCGACAGACATGACGACAACGTTTTTGGGGGGAGCCTCATTATCGGCGATCCACGCCAGGTGGGGGGTTCGACCAAGGTGGGATGGCGTTGCGGCTATCAGGATGCCCCGTTCAGTTTTGCGACGACTTCTGTACCCACAAGTATTGTTTTGCAGTGCAGCGTGCAACTTCTTCGCCGACCCTAGAAGATCGTCCTGCATCCCGACGTGGGGGAGGGAGCAGAGCCCGCTGGCAGTTCGCTGCAAGCGGGCTTTTTTATGTCCCGCGTTTGGGGAAGGGGCAGGCCCGGCATAATCGGGTCATGCCGATCCCTGCCGATGCCGTCCCCGCCGCCCTCGTTCCCCTGGTTGACCGCGCCCTGGCGCGCCTGGCCCTGTCGCTCGCCGACGGCGGCCACTGGCCCCCCCCGCCGGCCGTGCTCGACCGCCTGCGCCAGCTGACCATCACCAGCGACTTCGCCATCGACACCCTGTGCCGGCAGCCCGCGCTGCTTGCCCACCTCCTCCAGCCGGACTGCCCGCCGCTGCCCCTGCCCGTGCTGGAGGCCACCGCGCCCGGCGACTGGCCGCAGCGCCTGCGCCGTTACCGCACCGCCGCCTCCACCCGCCTGATCTGGCGCGACCTGGCCGGCCTGGACGACGTGCCCGCCACCCTGGCCGGGGCCACCGTGCTGGCCGAGCAGTGCCTGGGCATCGGCCTGGCCGCGCTCGAGCAGGAATTTGCCACCCGCCACGGCGTGGTCCGTGCCGCCGATGGCAGCGCCCAGCAGCTGGTGGTGTTCGGGCTGGGCAAACTGGGCGGCGGCGAACTCAACTTCAGTTCGGACGTGGACCTGGTCTATGCCTACCCGCAAGGCGGCGAATCCGATGGCGCGCGCCCCCTGGCCGCCGAGGAATACTTCGCCCGCCTCGGCCAGCGCCTGGCGCGGCTGCTGGATGAAACCACCGTGGATGGCTTCAGCCACCGCGTGGACCTGCGCCTGCGCCCGTTCGGCAGCGCCGGGCGGGTGGCGTTGTCGTTTGCGGGCATGGACCAGTACTTCCAGCGCGAAGGGCGCGACTGGGAGCGTTACGCCTGGCTCAAGGCGCGCGCGGTGGCCGGCGACATCGCCGCCGGCGAGGCCTGGCTGCATACGCTGCGCCCGTTCGTCTACCGCCGCTACCTGGACTTCACCGCGCTCGACGGCCTGCGCGAGATGAAGGCGGCGATCACCGCCGAGGTCTCGCGCCGGGAGATGTTCGACGACATCAAGCGCGGGCCGGGCGGCATCCGCGAAATCGAGTTCCTGTCCCAGGCCCTGCAGCTCATCCGCGGCGGCCGCGAGGCCAGCCTGCGCGATCGCCGCCTGTTGCATGCCCTGCCGGCGCTGGTCGCCTGCGGGCAGATGGCGGCCCAGGATGGCCAGGACCTGCTGCACGCCTACCGCTTCCTGCGGCGCCTGGAAAACCGCCTGCAGATGCTGCGCGATGCGCAGACCCACGCCTTGCCCACCGACCCCCTCGACCGCGCGCGCATCGCCACCGGCCTGGAGTATCCCGACTGGGAGGCGCTGGTGGCGGCGCTGGACGCGCAGCGCACCCGGGTCAGCACCGAGTTCGGCGCACTGCTGGCCCCGCGCAAGGGCCAGGCCGCGCCGGATGCCCTGTCCAACTACTGGCGCGGCCTGCCCGACGGCGGCAGCGCCGAGATCCTGGCCGAGGCTGGCTTCCACGACCCGCACAGCGCCGACCAGTCGCTGCGGGATTTCGCCCAGTCGCTGGGTGTCAAGTCGCTCTCGGACAACGCGCGCGCGCGCCTGGACCGCGTGCTGCCGGCCCTGCTGCATGCCGCCACCCGCTCACCGCAACCGGACGCCGCGCTCAAGCGCGTGCTCGGCCTGCTGCAGGCGGTCCTGCGCCGCACCAGCTACCTGGCCCTGCTGGACGAACAACCCAGCGCGCTGGCCCGGCTGGTCGACGTGCTGGCGCGCAGCGCGCTGCTGGCCGAGCGCCTGGCCGCCTACCCGCTGCTGCTGGACGAGCTGCTGGACGTGCGCGTGTCCGGGCCGATGCCCGATGCCGGCGAGATGCAGGCCGAGTGCGATGCGGCCCTGGCCGTGGACGATCCCGAGGCCGCACTGCGCCTGCTCAACGAAACCCGCCTGGCGCTCAGTTTCCGCATGGCCCTGGCCACCCTCGATGGCCGCCAGCGTGCGGTCGACAGCACTCGCCAGCTGGCCGAGCTGGCCCAGGCGGTGGTGGTCACCGTGCATGCCATGGCCGAGGCCGACATGCAGCGCGCGCACGGCAGCATCCCCGGTGGCCGTTTCGCGATCATTGGCTACGGCAGCCTGGGCGGGCTGGAGCTGGGCTTCGGCTCGGACCTGGACCTGGTGTTCCTGCACGATCATCCCGGCGACCAGGACAGCAGCGACGGCGCGCGCCCACTCGATCCCGGCCGCTGGTATGCACGGCTGGCGCAGAAGGTGATGGCCCTGCTCGGCGCGGTCACCGCCGCCGGCCGCCTGTACGACATCGACGTGCGTCTGCGCCCGGATGGGGGCAAGGGCGCGCTGGTGTCCTCGCTGGCCAGCTATACCGAGTATCAACGCGAGCGCGCGTGGACCTGGGAACACCAGGCCCTGGTGCGTGCGCGCGGCATCGCTGGCGATGCCGGCCTGCTTGCCGATTTCGAGCGCGTGCGTGCGCAGACCCTGGCCCGTCCGCGCGAGGCCGAGGTGTTGTACGCCGACGTGATCAAGATGCGCGGCCGCATGCGCACCGAGCTGGACCGCAGCGATGCGGCGCGGCTTGACCTCAAGCAGGGGGCCGGCGGCATCGTCGACCTCGAATTCCTGCTGCAGACCGGCGTGCTCGACAGCGCTGGCGCGCACGCCCCGGTGCTGCAGCCGCGCGACACCCCCAGCCTGATCGACGCCCTGGCCGACATCGCCTGGCTGCCCGGCGGCACCCGCCAGGCCCTGCACGACGCACACGCCGCGCTGCTCGACGTCGGCCTGGCCTGCACCCTCGACCGCCGCCCACGCCTGGCCGCCCCCACCCCCGCCCTGGAGGACGCCCGCGCCACCATCAGCGCCGCCTGCGCCGCCGCCGGCCTCCCATTCGGGTAGAGCCACCCCATGGGTGGCTGCCTTTCGGCTGGCAACGCGCAGCCACCCATGGGGTGGCTCTTATCTCTTGGCGATCTGGCACCTTAGGTGC
>NZ_JAVWXA010000184.1:0-3769 GCF_036662295.1 Stenotrophomonas sp. | reverse complement strand
ACCCCCCGCGGGCCCGAGCGCGGGGCCCGGGGCTTTATCCCCCTCGGGTGCCGGCCGCTGGCCGGCTCCTCGGTAATGCCTGGCGGGCCGACCACGCGCTTGTTTGGGTGTTGCGTGCTGCCGGCCAGCGGCCGGCACTACCGGGGCAGGCTTTCCTTGGCGTTTCAAACTGTGACATCAAACCCGGCCTGTACGCGGCCGTACTGACGCGCCGTACCTTGGTATCAAACGAAAGGCCCATGGTTGCTTGCTATTGCAACCAACGCACCGCGACCACGTCTTTATCGATTCCCCAAAAAAAGTGACATCCAGCACTCAAGTTGCGGCAGCGCAGCGCCGTTATTCCGGGAGAGCGATGACGCCATCGTCACGTGCTTCGCGCCCCATCCGCCTTCGCTACGACCTTTCGCCCAGCACCCCACGGCTGTGCGCCACCGCCCTGCCCGGAGTTCACACCATGAAGTGGTTCCACGACCTGCCCATCGCCCGCAAGCTGGCGGTGGGGTTCACCCTCACCACGCTGATGACCGTCGTCCTGGGCGTGTTCGCCCTGGTCCGCCTGAACGGCGCCAACGCGCAGTTGGGGGCGATGGCCGGCAACGACATCCCCTCCATCCAGCACCTGGGCGAAGTGCGCTCCCAGCTGGGTGAGTTCCGTACCTTCGAACTGGCGCAGCTGAGCATGCTGGACCAGCCGGAAAAGGTCGCCGATTACGAAAAGCGCATGGACGCCACCGCCAAGGTGGTCCGCGACGAACTGGCCGCCTACGCCGCGCTGCCGGCCGGCGACAAGGAAAAGGCGCTGTACCAGAAGGTCTCCGCCGACGTGGACACCTACTTCAAGGCCAACGCCGAACTGCGCGCGGCCGTGGCCGCCGGTGACGGCGTGCTGGGCCGCCAGGTGTCCGACGACAAGTCGCGCCCGGCGCGCCGCCAGCTGTTTGAAGACCTGAAGGCACTGGGCGCCTTCAGCAACACGCTGATGGCCACCAAGCTGGCCGCCGCCAACGCCACCCACCACACCAGCGTGGTCGCCATCGTGGTGTGCATGGTGCTGCTGTCGCTGGTCGCCGCCGCCCTGGCATTCGTGATCTCGCGAGTCATCACCCGCCCGCTGTCCCAGGCCGTGCACGCCATCAAGTCGGTCGCCCGTGGCGACCTGGGCGTCACCACCCGCGCCAGCAGCGCCGACGAAGTGGGCCAGATGCTGGCCGCCACCGGCGAGATGACCACGATGCTGCGCCGCTACTCCGATGAAACCCGGCAGATGGCGGCCATGCACGCCGGCCCGGACATCTCCCACCGCATGCCGGTCGACTTCCCCGGCGTCTACGGCGAACTGGCCGTGGGCACCAACACGGTGGTGTTCGACCACCTGGATGCGATCAAGGACGCCATCACCGTGCTCAACCAGTACGCGGCCGGCGACCTGTCACAGAACGCCCGCCGCCTGCCCGGCAGCCGCGCGATCCTGCACGAATCGATGGACGCGGCCAAGGCCAGCCTGCTGGCGATCAACACCCAGATCCAGACCCTGGCCCAGGCCGCTGCCGCCGGCGACTTCAGCCAGCGCGGCGATGCGATGCGCTTCGATCACGACTTCCGGGTGATGATCGAGCACCTCAACACCATGATGGAAGTGGCCGACGGCAACCTGAGCCAGCTGTCGCACCTGCTGCAGGCCATCGCCAACGGCGACCTCACCGCGCGCATGCAGGGCCAGTTCCACGGCGTGTTCGCCAGCATGCGCGACGATGCCAACACCACCGTGGCCCAGCTGACCCAGATCGTGGGCCGCATCCAGCACGCCTCGGCCAGCATCAGCACCGCCGCCGGTGAAATCGCCTCGGGCAACAACGACCTGTCGCGCCGCACCGAGCAGCAGGCCGCCAACCTGGAAGAAACCGCCGCCTCGATGGAGGAACTCACCTCCACCGTGCGCCAGAACGCCGAACACGCCCGCCAGGCCAACCAGCTGGCGATCGGCGCGCACGGCGTGGCCAGCCAGGGTGGCGACGTGGTCGGCCGCGTGGTCAGCACCATGCACGAGATCGACGCCTCCTCGCGCCGCATCGCCGACATCATCACCGTCATCGACGGCATCGCCTTCCAGACCAACATCCTGGCGCTGAACGCCGCCGTGGAAGCGGCGCGTGCCGGTGAGCAGGGCCGTGGTTTTGCGGTGGTGGCCTCCGAAGTGCGCACCCTGGCCCAGCGCTCGGCGAGTGCGGCCAAGGAGATCAAGGGCCTGATCGACGAGTCGGTCGGCAAGGTCGCCGAAGGCTCGGCGCTGGTGAACCAGGCCGGCCAGACCATGGGCGAGATCGTGGCCTCGGTGCAGCGGGTGACCGACATCATGGCCGAGATCTCGGCGGCCTCCCAGGAACAGTCGGCGGGCATCGAGCAGGTCAACCAGACCATCACCCAGATGGACGAGACCACCCAGCAGAACGCCGCGCTGGTGGAAGAAGCGACCGCGGCCGCGCGCTCGATGGAAGAGCAGGCTGGCCACCTGACCGATGCGGTGTCGTTGTTCAAGCTGGACAACGCGCCGGCCCCGTCCGCAGGCCCGGCGCTGGCCTCGGCACGCGCCCCGGCGGCGTCGGCCAGCCGCGGTCGTCCGACGCCGGCGGCGGCCCCGGTGCGCCGCGCCGCCGTGCGCGAGCCGGTGCTGGCCAACGACGGGGATTGGGAGGAGTTCTGATCGTCGCGCCCCGATCGTGACCAGACACCCCGCTTCGGCGGGGTGTCTGCGTTTGAGCACCACCACAATTCCCCCTACATAAACGTGAACTGCTGCCGATAAACGGACAGAGCCCTGGCGAAATGCGCCGGCGGCGCCCGCCCAACCCAGCAAGAGTCCATGTCCGAAGGCAGCCTTGACGCACACGACGGAACCCATGCCGCGCACGACGACGGCACGGATGACCGTTACCTGGTCCGCAACCCGCGGCAGATCCGCCAGCTGCTGCAGGCGCTGATCGATCAGCGGTCGCTGATCAACGCGCACCTGGGCGGCCGCGACCAGTCGTTCCCGACGGCGATCCTGGAGCTGGACGAGGACGAGGACATGCTGCTGCTGGACGGCAGCCCGTCCGAGCCGGCCAACCGGGCGGCCGAGGAAGCCGGGCACCTGCTGTGCTTTGCGCAGCTGGACAAGGTGATGGTCCGGTTCCGGCTGGACCACCTGGAGCGAACCGGCGGCACCGGCCACGTGGCCTTCCAGGTCGCCTTCCCGAGCGAACTGGTGCACCTGCAGCGGCGCGAGCTGTACCGGCTGGAGACGCCGATCACCGATTCACCGCACCTGCAGTTCCCGGTCAACGAGGACCGCAGCGAGGCGTTGAACCTGCGCGTGGTGGATATCAGCGGCGGCGGGCTGGCGGTGACGGTGCCGCCGGACTGCAACGTGTTCTCGCTGCAGAAGCGTTACGACGCGCGTCTGGACATGCCCGATACCGGTCCGCTGCAGGTGTCGCTGATCATCTGCAACCAGCTGGCGGTGAAGCTGCCGAACGGGGTTGAGCTCAAGCGGGTCGGGATGCGCTTCGATACGTTGCCGCGCGGGGGCGACAGTGCCATCCAGCGCTACATCTTCCGGATCGATCGGCAGCGTAGTGCGCGGAAGAATGGTGAGAGTTGAGTTTTTGGTTTTCTTAGAAGCTGTACGTCAACAGCGGCTGTGTGGGTTGTGACGCGCTGGGGCGGTGCGGGTGGGTTGGCGGGACACGCCGCAAGTCCCGCTCCGCGGCCCGGCCCAGCCGCTGGC
>NZ_JAVWXA010000183.1:0-3804 GCF_036662295.1 Stenotrophomonas sp. | reverse complement strand
CAACACCCCCCCCTAAAGTCGCCCCCATCCAAGCCGATATCCAGCGTGACGCCCGGTTTTTCTACCGCCACGCCCGACCCAGGATCCCTTCGATGAACGACAGCAACCCCAACGCCGCCAGCAGCGGTGGCGAGTATCTCAGCTTCACCCTCGGCGCCGAACACTACGGCGTGGACATCCTCAAGGTGCAGGAAATCCGCGGCTACGACTCGGTCACCCGCGTCCCCGATGCGCCGGACTACATCAAGGGCGTCATCAACCTGCGCGGCACCATCGTGCCGGTCATCGACCTGCGCCTGAAGCTGCGCCTGGAGAAGGCCACCTATGACGCCTTCACCGTCATGATCGTGCTCAACGTCGACGACCGCGTCGTCGGCATCGTCGTGGACAGCGTCTCGGATGTCATCCCGCTCAACGCCGACCAGATCCGCCCCACCCCCGAATTCGGCGCTGCGGTCGATACCCGCTTCATCTCCGGCATCGGCACCCAGGACGATCGCATGCTGATCCTGCTGGATATCGAAACCCTGCTCGACAGCGCCGACATGGGCCAGCCGACCGTCGTCGAAGACGTCGCCGCCTGATCCACCCCGCGCCGCGCCTGGTCCATACGACCATGGTCGAAAAAAGTTCTTCAGTTCCGCCACGCACGGCCGATAGCTGCTTCAGGACCCGGCTGTGTGGGGCTGCCCAAGGCCGGGCCAATTCGTCCATTTCCCCCGGAGATTCTTCCCGATGAAGTCCCTGCTTGCGCTGTTCTCGGTTGCCGTCCTCGCCTCCTCTGCCTCGTCCGCATTCGCCCAGTCGGCCGAAATGATCCCGCCGGAGATGGCACCGCGCTCGGTCGGCAAGGACGGCATGGTCTGTGGCAAGGTCGAAAAGGCCCGCTACGCCGAAGGTTCCGAAGGCCAGCCGACCTTCCTCTACATGGGCGGCGCCTTCCCGCGCCACACCTTCTCGGCCCGCATCGCCGGCGCCAACCGCGGCAAGTTCAGCTTCCCGCTGGAAACCCTGGAAGGCAAGACCGTCTGCGTGATCGGCAAGATCGCCCGCGACGCATCGCGTGCTGAAATCGAAGTCAGCTCGCCGGCCGGCCTCAAGCTCGCCAACATCAAGTAATCCGCCGTACGCCATGCCACGCCGGCATTGGCCGGCGTGGTCGTTGCAACCGGGCACGATGCCCGGACGCGTTTGCCATTGGAGATCGCACCGCCCATGCCCTGGATCAACAACCTCAAACTGATGCCGAAGTTGATGCTGACTTTCGGCGTCCTCCTGCTGGTGATGCTGCTGCAGGGCATCGTGGCCTATCGCGGCCTGTACTCGTTGAACAACGTCACCACCGAGCTGGCTGGCCACCGCATGGAGAGCATCCGGACCGCCGGTGAGATCCGCGGCATGGTCGGCGAGTTCCGCAACTCGGCCTACCAGGGCCTGATCCGCGCCAGCGACGACGTCAAGGCCGAGGCCAAGACGCGCGCAGCCGACCTGCGCGGCAAGATCGACCTGTCCATCAAGAAATACCCCGAACTGATCGACAATCCCCAGCAGAAGAAGCTGTTCGACGCCTTCGCCAAGGATTGGAAAGATTCGCTGGCCTCGTATGACGCGGTCACCGAGATGCTGGAGCTGGACCTGCCCGACGACGCCGTGGATACCTTCGTCGGCGAGACCCGCACCAAGCACCTGAAGGCCTCCGCCGCACTGGAAGCCCTGATTGCCGAAGACAACCGGCTGGCCCGCGCCTCGCGCGAGGAAGCCGAATCCACCTATGCCGCCTCGGCCATGCTGACCGTGATCGCCCTGCTGGGCGGCGCGGCACTGGGCCTGGTGCTGGTGTACCTGTTCGCCCGCTCGCTGGTGGGCAGCATGCGCGGCGCCGTCTCGGTCGCCAACGACGTGGCGGGCGGCAAGCTCGACGGCCACATCGATGTCTCGCGCAAGGACGAAGTGGGCGACCTCATGCAGGCCATGCAGCGCATGCAGCGCGACCTGCGCGAGCGCACCGAGAGCGACCAGGCCATCGCCCGCGAGAACCTGCGCATCCGCACCGCGCTGGACTACAGCTCCACCGGCGTGTACCTGACCGACAACCACCTCAACATCGTCTACGCCAACCGCGCCCTGCAGCAGACCCTGACCCAGTACCAGGATGACCTGCGCGCCAGCCTGCCCGACTTCGATGCCGGCGTGTCGCTGGTGGGTCGCCCGCTGACCGTGCTCGAGCACCGCGGCGAGATGGATGCCAGCCTGCTGGCCAACCTCAAGCAGAACGGCGTCGCCCGCCGCGCCATGCAGTTCGGCCACGCCCAGTTCGCGCAGGTGGTCTCCACCATCCGCAACGAGGACGGCGAAAGCGTCGGCCACGTGGTCGAGTGGCGCGACCGCACCCCCGAGGCGCTTGTCGAAGCCGAAGTGGCCCGCGTGATCGCCCAGGCTGCCGCCGGCGACCTGTCCGGCCGCATCCTGGCCGATGGCAAGGACGGCTTCTTCCTGCAGCTTACCCAGCAGATCAATGGCCTGCTGGACGCCAACGCGGCCAGCATCGCGCAGATCTCCGGCCTGCTCACCGCGCTGTCCCAGGGCGACCTCACCGTGCGCATGCACGGCGATTTCCAGGGCGTGTTCGCCACCATGCGTGACGACGCCAACGCCACCGCCGAGCAACTCAGCGGCATCGTTACCCGCATCAAGCACTCCAGCCAGCAGATCAGTTCGGCCGCCAGCGAGATCGCCACCGGCAACAGCGACCTGTCGCGCCGTACCGAGCAGCAGGCCGCCAACCTGGAAGAAACCGCCGCCTCGATGGAGGAACTCACCTCCACCGTGCGCCAGAACGCCGAGCATGCCCGCCAGGCCAACCAGCTGGCCATCGGCGCGCACAGCGTGGCCAGCCAGGGTGGTGAAGTGGTCGGCCAGGTGGTCACCACCATGAGCGCGATCCAGACCTCGTCCAAGAAGATCGCCGAGATCATCTCGGTCATCGACGGCATCGCCTTCCAGACCAACATCCTGGCGCTCAACGCGGCCGTGGAAGCGGCGCGTGCCGGCGAGCAGGGCCGCGGCTTTGCCGTGGTCGCCTCCGAAGTGCGCACCCTGGCCCAGCGCTCGGCCGGTGCCGCCAAGGAGATCAAGGGCCTGATCGACGACTCGGTGGCCAGCGTGGCCGACGGCTCGGCCCTGGTCCGCAAGGCGGGCAGCACCATGGGCGAGATCGTGGCCTCGGTGCAGCGCGTGACCGACATCATGGCCGAGATCTCGGCGGCCTCGCAGGAACAGTCGGCCGGCATCGAGCAGGTCAACCAGACCGTGGTGCAGATGGACGAAACCACCCAGCAGAACGCCGCGCTGGTGGAAGAAGCCACCGCCGCTGCGCGTGCCATGGAAGAACAGGCCGGCCACCTAAGCGATGCCGTGTCCATCTTCCGCCTGGACGAGCAGGCGCAGACAGCCCCCGCCGCTGCCCGCGCCACCGCGCCGGCCCCGGCCGCCCGCCCGGCCCGTGCCGCGACCGCCTCCCCGGCGGCCGCCCCGGCCCCGGCCCGCCGCACCGCCGCGCGCCCGATGGCCACCGAACTGGCCGACGGCGACTGGCAGGAGTTCTAAGCGCAGCGCGTCACCGCAACCGGTAAAACAAAGGCCCCGATGCACCCGCATCGGGGCCTTTTCGTTGCGCACGCCACGCATCTGAAACCAAACACATTCCCCCCAAGGGTAGAGCCACCCCATGGGTGGCTGCCCCCCAACCCATCACCATGCGAACGCCCCCATCACCGCGCGCAGCCACCCATGGGGTGGCTCTAC
>NZ_JAVWXA010000182.1:0-3903 GCF_036662295.1 Stenotrophomonas sp. | reverse complement strand
CACGTTGTCCATGCCGAGGTACAGGTCGATCCCCGAACCGGGGATGGCATAGCCCACCTGCATGCTATGGGTGACATGGCCGGCGTTGCGGATCGGGCTGCTCTGGCCGGGGTTGCTCCGATAGCTGTCCGGGCTCACCCGCAGATTGCGGTGCACGTAGCTGCTGGTCCACGAACCGCGCCAGCCGCTGTCGTGACGATAGGCCAGGCTGTAGCGCCCGCGCCAGCGTGGGGCGCCGGAGCCGCCGACCGATTCGACATAGTCGTCCGGTGCATCCTGGAACTGCCAGGCGCGCCATTGCAGCAGGTGGCTTGCGACCAGCGAGGTGGTCAGCTGGCCGGCGCCCATGGCCCGGCGGTAGTCCAGCTCGATATCGATGCCCTCGCGCTGCGAACGCGCCAGATTTTCCTCCAACGCAATCCAGCGATAGATGCTGTGCGCAGGGGATTCAGTGCCGTTGGCCAAGACCATGCCGCCCGCCGGTGCCCGACCGATCTGCTGGCAGAAGCGGTTGTCGATGCCGGTGGGGGAATCCACGCAGCGCGTGGCCAGCGTCTGGGCGCTGACCGAGTCGATCGCATCGGTCAGGTTGATCCGCCAGTAGTCGGCCGATGCGCCGAAGCCGGGCAGGAAGGCCGGCTGCCAGATCACGCCGAAGGACAGCGTGCGGCCCTGTTCGGCTTTCAGGTCCGGATTGCCGCCGCTGATGCCGGGACGATTGGCCGAGTAGCCGTCGATGAAGTCCGCCGGGATGCCGAGCGCGGCGCAGTTGGCCGCGCGCAGGGCCGGATCCTTGGCATTGGCAGGCCGGTTGCCGTTGGTAGGCAGCACGCTGCACGGGTCGGCGATGGTGGCGAAGTTCTCGCTCTGCGCGCCATACAGTTCGCCGATGCTGGGGGCACGCACCGCCTGGGCCAGGCTGGCGCGCGCGCGCAGGCTGGGCAGGATCGCCCAGTCCAGGCCCGCGTTCCAGGTGGTGGTCCGTCCGATGCTGCTGTAATCGGAAACACGTCCGGCCAGGTCGAGATTCAGCCGATGGATACCGGGCAGCTCGGCCAGCAGCGGCACGCTGGTTTCCAGGTACAGCTCCCGGACGGCGTACCGGCCCTTGTCCGCCGCCAGCGCGTTGAGGAACGTCTTGCCCGAGGTGACGAGGGGATCGTGCCGCTCCTGGCTTTGTTCCCGGCGATATTCCACGCCAGCGGCGACGCCCATGTCACCGGCCGGCAGCGACCACAGCGACGGATTGGACACCGAGGCGGAGAACACGTCCTGTCGCACCGTGCCCTTGTAGGGGCTGTTGACGTTGAACCACGCGGCGGCCTCGGGGCTGATGGCGCCGTTGCCGAATACGCTGAAGGGGATGCAGCCGGCGATCAGGCTCTGGTCGTACAGCGCGCCGGTGTTGGGGTTGATCGCCATGGGATCGAGCGAAGCCCGGCACGCGATGCGCCCGTCGGGCCCTACCGCCGTGTCCATGCCGGCATGCCAGCGCTCGTTCACCCGATTGTTGAGGAACAGGGTGGAGATCGTGCTCTGGCCGTGGTTGAGCGCTACCTCGTAGTCCCATCCCGCGCCCAGCCGACCCTCGACGCCAAAGACCGCGCGCCGCGTCTGGCGGGTGATGTTCTCACCTCGTCGTCCGGCATCCACGTTGAAGCGGCTCAGGGTCAGGCGATCCATGCCGCGCGCCTGCAGCTGCGCCCGCAGGGCTGGATCCAGCAACGGGTTGTCGGCGCGGATGCGCAGGCTGGAGTCGAATGAGGGTTGCGCGGCGGACGTGGCCTCGGTGCGGGTGTACTTGCCTTCGAAGAACAGCCGATGGTTTTCGTTGAGGTCGTAGCCGGCCATCACATTGACCGAATAGCGGTCGAAGGCGGGCTCAAGGTCGGCCACGGCATTGAGGTCGGCAAAATCGCAGTCGGTGCAGCTGTTGCCGCTGACCACCCGCCCGTCATACCGCTGCGGCCGGTAGCTTCCATCGGGATTGAACTGGTAGCGATTGCCCCAGGTAGCTGGATTGCCCGGGGTGAATGGCCCCAGGTTGAACGTGCCGCCGTAGGAGATGGAGTGGTTCCCGCCTGGACCGGCCAGTACGTTCTGGGGGTTGCGTTCGCTGGACGGCTGCGAGGGGTCGTAGCCGGGATTGGGGACCGTGACCAGGTGCTGCCTGCCGATCGCGCGTGCGCCACGGTTGTAGGCATCCTGGGTGCTGTATTCCAGTGCCACGGCGACATTGCCGCGCCCGTCGGCGAAATCCCAGCCGCCGGATGCGCTGGCGAACGAGCGTCCAAAGCCGCCCTCGCCGGCGATGCCGGTCTGGGCGCGCGCCTCCATGCCGGTGATGGAGGTCTTGAGGATGAAGTTGACTACGCCGGCGACGGCATCGGCGCCGTACACCGCCGAGGCACCGCCAGTGATCACTTCCACCCGCTCCACCCATTCCACCGGAATGGTGTTCACATCCACCGAGGTGGAGCCGGGCAGGGCGCCCACATGGCGCCGCCCGTTCACCAGCACCAGCGTGCGTGCGCTGCCAAGGCCGCGCAGGTCCAGCAGGCCCACCCCGGCCGTGCCGATGAACCGGGTCGAATTACCCAGCGTGTAGGTTGGCGTGAGCTGCGGCAGACGGGTGAGCACTTCGCCGATGTTGACCGCGCCGGTCGCGCGGATTTCCTCGGCGTTGATCGCGGTGACCGGCGTCGGGGTGACAAAGCCGGTACGGGCGATGCGCGTACCGGTGACGTTGACCCGGTCAAGTTCGGTGGCAACGGGTTCCTCGGCGAGGGCAACGGCGGGAGCACCCAGGCACAGGCAGGACAGCACGGCCAGCGGCAGGCGGCGACGACGTGGCGCGAGGATCGGGGTTTCTTTCATGGGCTGCAGTTCCATTGGCAACAGTGGCCGGTGGTCCGCGCGGGTTCGCGCTCACCGGTGTCCTGAAGCTAAGCCGCACGTAACCGGCTGTGATCCCCTCGCGAGGCTGGACTGTGATGAAAGTTCCGGAAGGGTCTGCGCAGGGATTTGATCGAACCGCCCGATACGATTGCATTCCGCGTTTTCTGTGAACTCAAGCAGCTTCCGCCCCCCGCTCGCCCCCCCTGGCCCGTTGCTGCCGCCCGCCCCGCTGCCCACGGCCCGGCCGGCTGCTAGAATCGTGCGCCGGGTGCGCCCGCCCCCCTGTCTCCCAGGACCCCCCATGAGCATCAAGAGTGACCGCTGGATCCGTCAGATGGCCGAGCAGCACGGCATGATCGAGCCGTTCGAAGCCGGCCAGGTCAAGCAGGCCAATGGCCAGCGCATCGTCAGCTACGGCACCTCCAGCTACGGCTACGACGTGCGTTGCTCGCGCGAGTTCAAGGTGTTCACCAACATCAATTCCACCATCGTGGACCCCAAGCATTTCGACCCGGGCAGCTTTGTCGACATCGTGGGCGATGAGTGCATCATCCCGCCCAACAGCTTCGCGCTGGCGCGCACGGTGGAGTACTTCCGCATCCCGCGCGACACGCTGGTGGTGTGCCTGGGCAAGAGCACCTACGCCCGCTGCGGCATCATCGTCAACGTGACCCCGCTGGAGCCGGAGTGGGAGGGCCACGTGACCCTGGAATTCAGCAACACCACGCCGCTGCCGGCGCGCATCTACGCCAACGAGGGCGTGGCCCAGATGCTGTTCTTCCAGGCCGACAAGGACGACATCTGCGAGACGTCCTACAAGGACCGCGGCGGCAAGTACCAGGGCCAGACCGGCGTGACCTTGCCGCGTACCTGATGCGGCAGCAGGGTGCAGGCCGTGCGCCTGCGCCCGGCGGTGGTTGGCGGGGCATGAAAAAAGCGCGGATCGCTCCGCGCTTTTTTGTTGTCACGGGTTGCCGGCCAGCGGCCGGCACTACCGGATTTTTC
>NZ_JAVWXA010000181.1:2525-3916 GCF_036662295.1 Stenotrophomonas sp. | reverse complement strand
GTGCGATCACCCTGATGGGCCAGGCCAGCCCGGGCTATCTGACGCACTTCCTGGGCTACCTGGACAACCTGTCCTGGCTGGAACACCTGCAGCCACGCGCGCCCTCCCCGGCCAAGGACGTGGGCCGCCTGCCCGGCAAACCGCGCCGCAGCCGCACCGCGAAAGGCTGATCGGCCGCCTGCCTGCGCGCCCCGCGCATCGGCGGCAAAGGTCGAGACGGTGTGCTGTATGCGACACCGGCGCGCGCGCCCGGACGACAGGCGCTGCCGGCGGCCGTGGCCGGCACGCCCGGCGTGCTGGCGGCGTGCTGGACGGCCACGCAGGTGGCAGGAGGCAGGCCGCGTGCGCCCCGATGCTATGCTCCGCGCGCCGTCGATGCCGGTGTTCCGCCCGTCCTGATGGGAGCCGTCCCCATGCCCGCCCTGCCCTCGCGCCGCACCGCCGCCCTGCTCGGCCTGGGCGGGGTAATGGCGGCGATCTTCGCCGCCGACACCCTCACCGATTACGCCGTGGCCGCCGCCTGTTTCTACGCCGCGGTGATCCTGGCCGCCTCGCGCCTGCTGCCACCGCGCGGCCTGCGGCGGCTGGCGTTGGCGTGCATCGCGCTCACCGCGCTCAGTTTCATCCTGACCGGCTTTGGCAGCTACCGGATCGGCCTGGTCAACTCGGGGATCGGCATGCTGGTGATCGGCATCACCGCCACGCTGGTGTTGAAAATCGAGGCGACCAGGGCGGCGATGCAGGAAGCGCAGGCGCGGCTGCTGCGGGTGGCGCGCGCCGCCACGGTGGGCGAGCTCACCACCTCCATCGCGCATGAGGTGAACCAGCCGCTGGCCGCGATCGCCAGCAGTGCCGAGGCCAGCCAGCGCTGGCTGGCGCAGGATCCGCCCAACGTGGACAAGGCGCGGCAGACCGTGGCGCGCATCCTCGCCGATGCACACCGGGCCAGCGATGTGATCGCGCGGGTACGCGGGCTGACCCGTGGCGCATGCCCGGCGCGTGCCGGTTTCGACCTCAACGCCGCAGTGCGGGAGATGCTCGCGCTGTCGCGCAGCGAACTGGACCAGCACGCCGTACGGGTCAGCACCCAGTTGGACGAGGCCTTGCCTTGGGTATTCGGCGACCGCGTGCAGGTCCAGCAGGTGATCGGCAACCTGATCCTCAATGCGGTGGAGGCGATGGCCGAGGTGCCGGCCAGTGCGCGACGCCTGCACCTGCACACCCAGCCACTGGCAGATGGGCGGGTGGCGCTGCGCGTGCGCGACCACGGCCGCGGGCTGCCGCCGGCATCACCGCAGCGGGTGTTCGATGCGTTCTGGACCACCAAGTCCGGCGGCCTGGGGCTGGGCCTGAGCCTGAGCCGCAGCATCATCGACGCCCACGCGGGCCGG
>NZ_JAVWXA010000181.1:0-2515 GCF_036662295.1 Stenotrophomonas sp. | reverse complement strand
TAGTCGAACTGCCCACCCTTGCGGGCGACGCCGATGACTAAGCCGACCTCCCCGGCCCTCGCGCCGGCACCGATCGTGTACGTGATCGATGACGACCCGTCGGTGCGGGCGGCGCTGGCCGATCTGCTGGCCTCGATGAACATGCGCGTGGCGGTGTTCGGCTCGATCGAGCACTTCCTGCAGCACCCGCGCGAGGACGCGCCGGCCTGCCTGGTGCTGGACGTGCGCATGCCGGGCTTGAGCGGGCTGGAGTTCCATCGGCAGATGGCCCGCCATGGCCTGCACCTGCCGGTGGTGTTCATCACCGGGCACGGCGACATCGCCATGGGCGTGGACGCGATGAAGGACGGCGCGATCGAGTTCCTGACCAAGCCGTTTCGTGACCAGGCGCTGCTGGATGCGATCCACCTGGGCATCGAGCGCGACCGCCAGCGTCGCCGCGACGCGCTCGCACTGCATGCACTGCACCAGCGCTGGGCGCTGCTCAACGCGGGCGAGCGCGCGGTGGTGGCCGGCGTGGTGCGTGGCCGCCTCAACAAGCAGATCGCCGGCGACCTGGGCGTCAGCGAGATCACGGTGAAGGTGCGCCGCGCCAACGGCATGCGCAAGCTGCAGGCGCGCAGCCTGGTGGAGCTGGTGCGGCTCTACGACCGGCTGGGCGAGCCGGGCGGCTGAGCCACCCGCGGCAACGCCACCGCTGCATGCGCGTGGGGTATCCGCACACCGATGCCGCACTCAGCCGCGCAGCGTGGCGCCGCCGTCCACGTAGATGTCGCTCATCGCGATATGGCCGGCCTGGTCGGAGAGCAGGAACATCACGGCTTGGGCGATGTCATCCGGGCTGGCCAGCTTGCGCAGTGGAATGCCGGCCTTGAACATACCCGCATCGCCGTCGATCACGCGCTGCGCGCCCTGTGCGTCGGCCCACATGCCGGTCTGCATCGGGGTCAGCGTCGAGCCGGGGGCCACGATGTTGCAGCGGATGCCATGCGGCGCCAGCTCCAGGCCCAGGCAGCGGGTGAACATGGTGGCCGCGGCCTTGGAGGCGGCATAGGCCGCCATGCCGTGACGCGGCACGCCCGCCGCGTTGGAACTCACCGTCACCAGGGCACCGCGACGGCGTGGCTGCATCACCCGTGCCAGCGCCCGCGAGACATGGAACACGCCGTCGGCGTTGACCGCGAACACCGCGCGCCATTGCGCGTCGTCGATCTGGTCGACCGTGCCGACCTGCAGCACGCCCGCCACGTTGATGCCGAACCCGATCGGGCCCAGTTGCGCCTCCACGGCGGCCACCAGCGCATCCACCCCGGCCGCCTCGCGCACATCGAGCGCGTACGCATGCAGCCGGGGATGGGGCGGCAGCGCGGGCGCCACCTGGTCGGTGGCCACCACCACGCTGCCGCTGTCCAGCAGCCGCTGCACCAGTGCCGCACCGATGCCACCGGCGGCACCGGTGACCAGGGCGAGGGTGTCATCGAAGCCGGTGAGGTTCATTGCGTGATCTCCTGTGCAGGGGGTTCCCCGCGTTGCAATCGGGCCGACAGCCAGGGCGCGATCCGCGCCACCGCGTCGCGGCCGGTGAGTTCGGCGTGCAGGAATGGCAGTTCCATCGCCTCCACCTGCGCGGCATGCGCCTGCCACAGCGAGGACTGCAGGTGCGGCCGCGCGCGATGGTCGCGGCCGGCCCGCACATGCAGCAGGGTGCCGGCGTAGGGCCGGTGGTGATGCTCACGGATCAGGGTGTTGGTGCCGGTGACCGCACGCACCACGCCATCGAGCACCGCCTCGGGCAGGTTGCCCAGCGCGCTGTCGCCGCGGCGCAAGAAGGCCACGATCCGCGCGCGGCTGTCCAGTTCCGGATGCGCATCCGGGTCGTGCCCGGCAATCGCCAGCAGCGCCCGCAACGCGGCGACCGGGTCCGGCGCCGGTTCGGCACGCCAGCATTCGGCCGGATAGGCATCGAGCAGCACCAGCTCGCCCACTGGCCGCCCCAGCGCCTGAAGGCGCACCGCCATGGCCTGGGCGATGATCCCACCCACCGACCAGCCCAGCAGGTGCACCGCACCATGGGGCTGCACCGCCAGCACGGTGTCGACGTAGCGTTCGGCCAGGGCATCGATGCTGGCGGGCAGTGGCTCGGCCGCGTCCAGCGCCGGCGACTGCAGGCCATGCACCGCGCGTGCCGGTTGCAGCGCACGCGCGAGGTCGCGGTAGTTCCAGGCGATGCCCCCGGCCGGATGCACCACGAACAGCGGCGCCCTGCCCGGCCGTTCCGGTGCCAGCGTGATCAACGGCGCCAGCCCATGGTCGGTGCGGCGCAGCGGCGCCTCCAGGGTGGCCGCCAGGCCGGCCACCGTGGGCGTGGCGAACACCGCGCCCAACCCGGGGTCATGCTGCCAGTGCTGTTGGATCGCCAGCAACAGGTGCACCGCCGACAGCGAATCGCCGCCCAGGCGGAAGAAGTCCGCGTCGGCATCGGGCGCCTCGGCCAGCCCCAGCACCTGCGCAAACA
>NZ_JAVWXA010000180.1:0-3953 GCF_036662295.1 Stenotrophomonas sp. | reverse complement strand
CCACCAGCTCGTCGCGGGTGTGGGGTTCGCCGGAGAAGGCAGAGGTCAGGCGTTCGAGCCAGCTGCGCTTCTTTTCGTTTTGCTCCAGGCTGGAGCCACTACTGTCGTCTTCAGACATCTCTTGAAAAAAAGGCACCCGGCGAACCGGGCGTTGGATTCAGTCTAGCAGGATGCGCGGCCCTGTCAGCGCCCCTTGGCCGGGCCAGGGCTCACGCCCCGGTCGGGGCCGGCGGGGCAGCCGGGGAAGGGGCCGTGGCGGGGGCCGGCGCCTCCTCCTCCGGCGGCAGGTCCAGGCTGTAGGTGCAGCCGGCCAGGGTCTTGCCGGGGTGGGTCTTGACCGTGGACAGGCTCAGGATCACCGATTCGATCATCGGTTCGCCGGTGCGCGGGTCGGTGACATCGCGGCTGACCAGCTCGCGCCCGGCCATGAACTTGTCCGGGTTGTCCACGCCGTCTTCCAGGGCCAGGCGCCTGGCCAGCGGGCGCGGATCGGCCAGGTCCAGGATGGCCATGATGCTGGCCCCGGCCACCGCCACGTACTCGGTGCGCTGGCCGAACACGGTCAGCGGGGTGGCCAGGCGGTACTCGCTCATGAACTGGTTGGACTGGGGCAGTGGCTGCAGGCCGGCGGCCACCGCCTTGAGCGGGTCGGCCACCAGCGGGGCCACGGCGGCGTAGTCGGCCAGGCCCTGGCGGCACTCGATCAACGCGGCCACGTCCAGCGGGGCGGCCGGGGCCGTGGCGGGCAGCAGGGCCAGCAGGGCCAGGCAGAGGGGCTTCAATGCAGTCATCGCAGGTCCGTGGGGCACCGCCGGGGCGGTTCAGCGTTCGTTGGCGTAGGGGTCGTCGATGCCGAGGTCGGCCAGGATGTCGCGCTCCAGCTGCTCCATCGCCTCGGCTTCCTTGTCGTCCTCGTGGTCCCAGCCGAGCAGGTGCAGCACCCCGTGCACGGTGAGGTGCGCGTAGTGCGCATTGAGCGCCTTGGCCTGTTCATCGGCCTCGCTGGCCACCACCGGGGCGCAGATCACCAGGTCGCCCAGCAGCGGGAACTTCACGCCCTTGGGCAGGCCCTCGGGCACCTCGGCCGGGAAGCTCAACACGTTGGTGGCGTAGTCCTTGCCGCGGTAATGCCGGTTCAGCGACTGGCCCTCCTTGGCATCGACCAGGCGGATGGCCAGGTCGGCTTCGCGGATGCGGCCCTTCAAGGCGGCCGCCACCCACTTGCGGAAGCTCACCGCCGAGGGCAGCCCGGCGCGGGGCAGGGCGTAGCTCACGGCTACATCGAGGCGGACGGGGCCCTTGGTCATGGCGATACCGGCAATTCAGAACACTCAGGAGGCCACAGTATCGCGCGTGCGGCGCTTCACTGCGACTTCCAGTCGTCGGCGTCGTAGTCGATCCGGATCACCACGTTGCCGGGTGCGTCCGGATCCACGCGTGCTGCACTGGCGCTGCCGTGGCAGTTGTAGCCCTGCACGATGGCCATCTGCCTGGCCAGCTGGATCGCCCCCTGCGCCGGTTCCGCACTGGGGTCCACGTAGATCGTGCCGCCGGCGCAACCGCCGATGTTGGCCACCTGCGCGGCCGGCACCAGGCGCCGCGCGGCACGATCGGCCAGGGTGTCGAACGCCTCGCGCGACATGCTGGCCTGGTCGGCGGTGATGCGCAGCTTCACGTAATACAGCTGCTTGTAGAACAGGTAGGCGCTGGAGTGCACCGGCTGGTCGTTGGCCACGTGGTGCATGGCCAGCCGCAGGCGCCTGCCGTTGAGCTGCCCGGCCTGGGCGATGGCCGCGATCACGGCGGTGTCCACCGCGTTGCTGCCCTTGCCGGGCGCGGCGGGATTGAGCACGAACGGGGTTTCATCCAGCTCCTGCAGGCCGGTGTAGATGCCGGCGGCCTCGGCCTGCTTCAGCTCGGCGTGCAGCGAGCGCATGCCCGCGTCCACCGCTTCGGCCGGTTCCATGCGCCCGGTGGGGTAAACGAACACGGTTGCCGTGGCCTGCGGTGACACCCGGCTGCGATAGCCGAAGCTGGCCCCGGCCAGCTTGTTGGTCGGATCGTAGTAATTGCGTTCCAGCGCGAAATCGTCCACCGCCCTGGGCGCGGTCACGTAGCTGGTTTCTATGTACGCCCGCTCGGGTTCGGCCGGCTTGGCCTTGGCCAGGGCAACCCCCGGCGCGAACGCGACCAGGCACAGCGACAGCAGCAGCGTGGAACGGACCATGGCACTTCCTTTGTGCGGTTCAGGTGCCGGCAGTGTACGCCGCGTCCGCGCCTGGTTTCACCTGGTGCCGCGTGTGGCGGTCGCCGGGGGCCGGCGTCATTCGGCGCCCGGCTTGAGCTGCTGCAGGTCGCGCCGGTCGTAGGCGCTGACGATGCGTGCCACCAGCGGATGGCGGACCACGTCGCGGGCTTCGAAGAAGGTGAAGCTCACCCCGTCCACGTCGCGCAGCACGTCGATCGCGTCGCGCAGGCCGGATTTGACGTGCTTGGGCAGGTCGGTCTGGGTCAGGTCGCCGGTCACCACCGCCGTCGAGCCAAACCCCAGCCGGGTCAGGAACATCTTCATCTGCTCCACGGTGGTGTTCTGCGCCTCGTCCAGGATCACGTAGGCATCGTTGAGCGTGCGTCCGCGCATGTAGGCCAGCGGCGCGATCTCGATGACGTTCTTCTCCAGCAGCTTGAGCACCTTTTCCACGCCCAGCATTTCATACAGCGCGTCGTACAGCGGGCGCAGGTAGGGGTCCACCTTCTGGCTCAGGTCGCCGGGCAGGAAGCCCAGCTTCTCGCCGGCCTCCACCGCCGGGCGCACCAGGATCAGGCGCTGCACGCGCGACTCGTTCAGGGCCTCCACCGCGCTGGCCACGGCCAGGAAGGTCTTGCCGGTGCCGGCCGGGCCGATGCCGAAGTTGATGTCGTGGGAGACGATCTGGTGCAGGTAACGGGCCTGGTTGGCGCCTCGCCCGCGCACGGTGCCGCGCTTGACCTTGATGGTCACGTCCTGCGCCTCGTAGGCGCGCTCCACCACGTGGTCCAGGTTGGCCTGGTTCAGGCGCAGGTGGATGGCGTGGTTGTCGAATACCACCTCGGCCGCTTCCTGGTACAGCGCCTCGATCAGCAGCTGGGCTTCTTCGGCGACCCGCCGCGGGCCGGTCACGCGGAACACCGCGCCGCGGTTGGCGATCTCCACGCCAAGCTTCAGTTCGATCTGGCGCAGGTGTTCGTCGAAGGGGCCGGCCAGGTTGGCCAGGCGCTCGGTGTCTTCCGGGACAAGCGTGAAATCGCGTTGGGACAGTGCCGTCATTGCCGGGGGCGGCCGCAGGTCGCAACGACCCGGCCGCGGAATGGGGAAAGGAAACACAGGGTAGCGCGCGGGTAGGGCCGCCGCCAGCGGCGGAAACGGCCGGCCGATGCGCTTACCCGGCCTTCACGGCACGGTGCGCAAGGTACCCGGGCATCCCCTGCGGAGGCTGTCCGATGACCACGCGCGCGCCCGTCTCCCGTTGCCGGCTTGGGCTGGCGGCCGTGGTATTGCTGCTGGGCGCGTGCACCGATCGCGCGCCGGCCGCGCTGGGCACGCTGGAGTGGGACCGCATCAGCGTGCCGGCACCCGCAGCGGAAACCATCGTCGCCGTGCAGGTCCGCGAAGGCCAGCGCGTGCGCGCCGGCACCTCGCTGCTGCAACTGGAGCCTACCCGCACCGCCGCGCAGTTGCAGGCGTTGCAGGCGCAGTCGCAGCAGGCCGGCGAGGCCTTGCTGGAGCTGCGCAACGGCCCGCGCCGCGAAGACATCGCCCAGGCCCAGGCCAACCTGGCCGCCGCCCGCGCGCAGGCGGCCGACGCCTCGGCCTACTACGCGCGCCTGCAGCCGCTGGGGCGGCAACGGCTGGTGGCCGTCGCCGACGTGGACCGTGCGCGCGCGGCGGCCGGCAACGCGCAGGGCGTGGTGCG
>NZ_JAVWXA010000179.1:0-4152 GCF_036662295.1 Stenotrophomonas sp. | reverse complement strand
GTGTCCACGCCGTGGTGCCGGATCGCGGCCAGGCCGGCCAGGCGATACGCCACCGACCACGGTTCCAGCGTGTCTGCGTGGCGCGAGAACAGCAGGGCGTGGGGCACGTCCTGCGCCTCCAGTTCCAGCGCCACGCCGCCGATGTAGAGGCGCTCGCGGTGCAGCACCGCGCCATGGGTAAAGCCGAGCCGTGCTGCCATCTGCGCGCATCCTGCGGAAGTGAAGCCGGCGATGATAGCCCGGCGCGCCCTCAGTCGAAGCGCCAGCGCAGGCCGGCATAGACCCCACGGCCTTCGCCCGGGGTGGAGCGCGCCACGTCCCTGCCGGCGTCGTTGTAGCCCGGCGTCACCGTGGCCGCGTAGTGGCGGTCGCCGATGTTGCGCAGTTCCGCCCACGCCTGCCAGCGCCCGCTGGGGGCATCGAAGCCGACCCGGCTGCCGACGACCACGTGGCCGTCGGCGCGGACGCTGTTGGCGTAATCGACGAACACCGCCGAGGCGTATTCGGTGTTGAGCGCGGCGTAGAAACCGGTCGGGTGCGCGTAGCGCAGCTCGGCCTGGTAATAGTGGCGGGGCAATCCCGGCAGCCGGTTGCGGCCGAACTGCGCGTCATGCCGGTAGCGGAAATCGCTGAACGTATATGCCTGGCGCAACCCCAGGCGGCCCTCGCGGCCCTCCCACAGCGTGCTGTCCAGCGCGGCCTCGATGCCACGGTGCACGGTGGGGCTGGCATTGTTCTCGGCCACGAACAGGTTCGGTACCGGCACCACCTCCACGCTGAGCAACTCGTGCAGCACGCGGGCGTAGTAGCCGGTCAGTTCCCAGCGGCCGAGCGCGGCGTCACCGCGTGCGCCCAGTTCCAGGGTGGTGGCGGTCTGGTTGTCCAGGTGCACCGGGGCGCGCTGGCGACCGCTGGAGGCGCCGTTTCCGGCGGCGAAGTACTGGTTGGAGCCCCAGATCATCGACCACGGGTGTGCCGGTTCCACCGAGCGGCTCAGGTTGCCGAACCACTGCACCTGCGGCGTCTGCTGCCAGGTCACGCCCACCCGTGGCGCGTAATCCCATTGCCGTTCGGCCAGCCGCTCGGGCGTGGCCGGCCAGGTGACCTGTACCTCGCGCCGGGTATGGATCAGCGCCAGCCCGGTCTGCAGGTGCAGCGCGTCGGTGAGGCTCAGGTCGTTGCTGAGATGCAGGGTGCTGTCGGTGCCGTGGTGCGAAAAGTCGCGCGTGTGGGTGCCGGCCGCGTAGCCGTTGCTGGCAAAGCGCAGCGTCTCGCGCACATCGGCATCCAGGTCGTGGGTCACGCGCAGGCCGAGCGTGGTCACGCTGTCGCGGCCAAACAGCCGGTGCCGGTGGCGGTAGTCCAGCGTGGCGTTGAGGTTGCTGTAGTCCAGCTGCTGCCGGTACAGGCTCTCGTTCAAGTCCATCGGGTACTTGTGGTACGCCAGCCCGGCCTGTAGCGACGAGGCGTCGTCGATCTGCCAGGTGGTCATGTTGCCGATGAAGGTGCTGCCCGGTTGCGGGCGGCGCGCATCGATGGCCAGGTTGGCCGGATTGGCCGCGCGCGGGTCGTTGCGGATCTGCGCGCGGGTCAGGCGCCCGGGCGTTTCGTGATTGGTCTCGCGGTAACGCACGAAGAAGCGCGTTTCCAGGCCCGGGGTGATCTGCCAGCCCAGGTTGGCCATGGCCCCCTTGCCGTCGCTGGCCGCGTGGCGCTGGTAACCGTCGGCTTCGGTATCGGTGTAGGTCAGGTAATAGTCCACCTGGCCGGTGGCACCGCCATAGCCCACGCTGCGCTTCTGGTAGCCGCGGCTGCCGGCCTCGTATTGCAGCTCCAATCCCGCCGCGTCGCGACCGCTGCGGCTCACGTAGTTGATCGCCCCGCCCAGCGCCAGCGCGCCACGTTCCAGGCCGTTGGCGCCGCGCAGCACTTCCGCCCGGCTCAGCCACAACGGCTCCAGCAGTTCATAAGGCGTACCGCCCGGGCCGGTCAGCGGCAGGCCATCCAGCGACACCGCAATGCCCGACGCATGCGCGCCCGGCCCACGGTTGATGCCCGAGCCCCGGATGGACACCTTGGCGCCCTCGTTGCCGGGCGACTGCGCGTTGATGCCGGGCTGGTAAGCCAGCACATCGGCGCTGGAGGACAGCCGCCGATCGGCATCGGCCAGGTCCACCACGTTGCCGGCACCCGGGACGCGCTTGAGCGCGGCACGCGCCTGCTCGGTCTCGCTGGCGGCGGTCACGTTGACGGCATCGAGGGTGGTGGCCTGGGGCGCAGCGTGGGCAGCGGCGCAGGCGGCGAGGGTGGCCACGAACAACAGGGACGGGGCAGGGCGGTACGACGATCGCGACATGCGTAAGGGGCTGTAAACTGGAAATCCGGCGCGCAAGTTAACAGGTTGGGCGGGGCGCGTCACCCATCGGCGGCGTATGGGATGGCGGCGCTGCAAACTTTAAGCATTTGCCCGTGCTCGGCGGCGCTACCGATGTGACCAGCAGTCTTCACGTGCTTGGACTCGAACGACAAACGCCTGAATGCCAGAGGCCTCCCTTGGCTGTCGTGATTAGCGCTTAGAACCCGTCGATGCCTGAGGTATAAGGTCGCCTCCGCTCACTCCGACGGCACTGATGCGCATGGAAGGGACAATGGAAGACGATCAGGATTTTGCGCTTTTCATTGAGAGCTTTGGCGAGGCAACTGGGCACGTCCAGGTGGAAGCGTCCAGCTTTTCCAGATGGACCGGCATCTTGCCTGAATCACTATTGAGCTACTGGCGTCGGGATGGATGGGCGAACTATGGCAATGGGCGGCTGTGGACGGTGAATCCCGAAGACTACGAAGAGGTATCGCGCACGTGGTTGGCTGGTACGCCATTTCCCTCCATCGATACCTATCATGTATTTGCCAGAACTGGTTTCGGAAAGCTCTACCTGTGCGGTGAAGCATCAGGCGCCGGCCTCAGCATCGATCCGGTCCGCAGTGAAGTATTCGCGCTCCAGAACCGCCTGAGGGCCAGGTCTTTGGGGCAACAGGATGGTGGTATCAAGGCATTCTTTGCCTGTGCGGAGTGGGACGATTTTGATCTGATGGATGGCGCTGAAGAATTGCTTTTTGACAGGGCCGTGAACGCGAACGGACCCTTGTTGGCGGATGAAATGTACGGCTTTGAGCCAGCCCTGGTCTGCGGCGGAGAGCCAGCCATCCGCAATCTCCGAAGGGTCAAACTTCAGCCGCACCTGCATATGCTGAGGCAATTCGCCGCGCCGACCTTCCCTCGCTACGCAATTCATGCGAAGCCATTGGTCCGTAAATGACGCGCAACTGACCAAAACTCCGAGTCCTTCCCGCAGCATACGGAAGGGGACACGCCTGCGTTCAGCGCAGGGTGGACCAATCACGCAGTCCTACCGATACTGTGCAGCCACTGGATCAAGGACGACATCGATGGCCAAACCGCGCGAATTCAAGGCGTTGGTGGCATTTCTGCAGCGGATCCCGGCACTGTCGGGCAATGTCCACTGGCAACGCTGCGACGATGGCACGTGGTATGTGGGCTTCCGTCTCGCGCTCGAGCACCCGCTGGCCTGGAGCGCGGTGCAGGAGCTCGCCTACGTGCTCAACACGCTGTCGGTGACCGAGCAGTTGCCAACGCGCTTCCTGCCCACCGCGCCGCCGCCCTACCTCAACGGCCCTGCGTGCTGGCATCTGAGCTGGTGCATCGAATCCACCGCCCCGGGCATCACACCGGACCAGGTGCTGGCCTGGCTTGAGGAGCGCCTGCCCCAGCCGGTGGACGATGAGACGCAATGGCTGCCCTCCCTCGTCGAGGACGTCGAGATGCCCGCTGAAACCCTGGATGCCGGACATATCCGGTAGAGCCACCCCATGGGTGGCTGCACGCGATACCAGATCGAAAACCAGCCACCCATGGGGTGGCGCTACCCACATGACGGACCGGTGTCGATCAGCCCAGAATCCCCGTTGCGCACGCCACCGCGATCTCATACCCGGCATCGGCATGATGCGACGCAATGGCTGCCCTCCCTCGTCGAGGACGTCGAGATGCCCGCTGAAACCTAAGATGCCGGGCATATCCGGTAGCAACTGTCTTGTCAGTGGTAGCCGAGGGCGACCTCGGCATCCCGCTTG
>NZ_JAVWXA010000178.1:0-4155 GCF_036662295.1 Stenotrophomonas sp. | reverse complement strand
GCACCCCCGCCCGTACCCGCCCCGAGCGACAAGGCATGCACGCGCGTGCTTCAGCGAAGCCTTACCCCGCAGATGGACGAAGAACCAAAATAAAGGAGGAGGTCGCCGCAGGCGGCCGGGGGACATTTGCACAAGGGTCTGCCGGCTGCCAACGGACCCCGGACGCGCGCGCGGAACCTCATCGAAGACGCGCCTGCTCCAACCAGTTGCCCGTTGCCACCAACCGTCAGCCGACCAACGGTCGGCTCTACCCGCAGCCGCTAACGCGGCTGCTTGATGGGCAGCACCAGGCGGAAGCGCGAGCCGACGCCCGGGGTGCTGTCCAGGTCGATGCGGCCGTGGTGCTTGTTGACGATGCTGTAGGAGATCGACAGACCCAGGCCCGTGCCGCTGCCCACCGGCTTGGTGGTGAAGAACGGGTCGAAGATGCGCTGGCGCAGGTCCGGGGAGATGCCGCCGCCGGTGTCCTCGAACTCCACCCACACATGGTCGCCGTCCACCCCGGTGCGCACCGTGATCGTGCCGCGTTCGGCAATGGCGTGGCCGGCGTTGAGCAGCAGGTTCATGTATACCTGGTTGAGCTCGGACGGCAGGCACTCCACCAGCGGCAGCTGGCCGAACTCGCGATGCAGCGTGACCTTGTACTTCAGCTCGTTCCAGATGATGTTGATGGTCGATTCCAGCCCGGCATGCAGGTCGACCAGCTTCCACGACTCGTCGCGGCCGGAATAGGAGAAGTCCTTGAGGTCGCGCACGATGCGCGTGACGCGCTCGATGCCCTCGCGCGACTCGGCCATCAGCTGCGGCAGGTCGCGGCTGATGAAATCGATGTCGAAGCGGTTGCGGATGTCGTCGATCTCCGGGATCAGCGCCTTGGGATCGGGCGCGCGCAGGGCGCGCTCGTAGGCTTCGATCACGGTGAACAGGCTGCGCAGGTATTCCTGCAGGCTGCCCAGGTTGGAGTGCACGTAGCCGATGGGGTTGTTGATCTCGTGCGCCACGCCGGCGGCGAGCTGGCCGATGGAGGCCATCTTCTCGGACTGCAGCAGCTTTTCCTGGGTGCCGTTGAGGCGCAGGTAGGCCTGGCGCAGCTCGGCGTGGCGCTGCTGCAGCTCGCGCTCGTAGTCTTCCTGGCCCTCGATCCGGCGGAACAGGGCCAGGTAGTGGCGCTGGCCGCCATCGTCGTGCTGGTAGAGGTGGGCGATGACCATGCGCTCGCCCACCGGCAGGCTGCCGTTCCAGTGGCCGTGCAGGCGGGCGTGCTCGAGCGCGTCCGGCGGCAGCAGCTGGCGCAGCCATTGCGCCGGGCCAAGGCCGGCGGCATTTTCGGCCTGGCCGAGCATCTCGCTGACTGCCGCATTGGCCAGGGCCACGCTGCCATCCTCGCGGAACAGCAGCATGCCTTCGTTGACCCGCTCGAACAGGGCAAGCAGGACCGGCTGCGGCGGCAGCGGCGCGGTGACAAGGGTGGAAGAATCGGTCACGGTCACGTCGGGCAGTCTAGACAGACGCCCAATATACGCGTTGGCCTGCGCGAGGGCAGCCCGTGTTGAAGCCGGCGGCCCGCGCGGGGCCGGTGATCAGGCGACGGCCAGCGGCCGGCGCGTGTGCAGGGTGCTGGCCTGGCCCTTGGCGTCGTAGGCCGAGGCGTCTTCGCTGCGACCCAACTGGCGCAGTGCCCAGTTGACCTCGCGGCGGCGGCGCGACAGCAGCACGCCGTTGGCGCGGTTGCGCTCGGCCAGCTCCTGGAGGCGCTCGCCCTGCCCGACCGGCAGCCCGGCCTCGAGGGCGCGCAGCGCGTCGAGCTTGGCGCCGGTCGCCCGGATCAAGGCCTGCACGTCATGCTCGACCAATGCCTGGCGTTCGACGTCCAAGGCATCGCTGAGGCGCTGCAATGGCTCGCTCATCGCCAGGTTCATCCCTGCAGCTGCTGGTCCAGCTCAAGCATGCGCGAGGCGATCGCGTCGGGATTGATCTTGTAGGTGCCGTTCTGCAGCGACTCGCGCACGGCCTGGACGCGACCGGCGTCGATCGCCGGGGCGGCGGTCAACTTGCTCTGCAATGCCTGCAGATTGGTGGCTTGGTCGGTCAGGCGCAGGCTGTCGGCGGCTTCGACCGGACGCGTCGGGGAATCGGCGCTGGCTGCCGGCTTGCTGCCAAGCGCGACGCTGCGCAGATGGGCGGTGGCCTGCAGGTTGCCGTCGATTTTCTGGCTCATGAAGTTGTCCTGGAAGTACGGTTCACAAGGGATAACGGCACGGGGGCCGGCATCTTTAGGGGGGGATGCGGTTTTTTTGGCGCATCGGGCGGGCCGTTCATTATTATGCTCACCGCGTCACAAAAACGTCGCCGTTGGCGGCCACGGTGCCCTGGACGATCTTGCGCGAGGAGAGGTTCTCCACCGAGACCCGCTCGTTTTCGCCGGCATCGGCCATGGCCTTGCCCGCGACCCGCACCTCGACCCCGCCAGACCGCGACACCAGCGAGACGCTGTCGCCCCGGCGGATGAGACGCTGGGCGACCAGGTCGTTGGCCGAGAGCAGGCTGCCGGCACTCAAGGTGCGCCGGGCCACCCGCCCGACCGCGGCGGCCGGATCGGCCAGCGCGGCCCCGGCGATGCGGGCCACGTCACGCTGGGCAATGGTGATATCGGCAGCGCCCAGGGTTTCTCCAGCGCTGATGCCGCGGTTGAGGATGAGCACGGCCTGGTTGCGGCGGATCTTGACCGGCACGAACAGGCGCCAGCCGCCCGCGTCGGGGCAGCTCACTTCCACGGTGCTGGTGCCGGTGGGCTGGGCGCGCAGGCCCTGGCCGCAGGCCGGCAGGCGCAGCGCCGAATCCAGGGTGGTGTCGCCCTCGCTGCCGGCCGGCAGGGTGGACAACGCGGCCGCACGGATGCTGTCCACCGGCTGCCAGGCACCGGCGGCAGACGCCGGCAGCGTGGCCAGGGCCAACAAGGCAAGAAGGATCCAACGCATGGCGACTCCACGGGCAAGGCACATGGGCAGCGTCCTGCAAGGGCCGTGCCGGAAGCGCGGGTGGCGGAGCGCTCAAGTCGGCGCGGCCGGCGCCGATACCACCCCCATGTCACATGACCTGCTCAACCGCATCGACCAGCGTACGCGACTGGCCGGCCACAATCGTCTGGCCCTGCTGCTGTTCCGGCTGGGCGGACGCCAGCTTTTTGGCGTGAACGTGTTCAAGGTGCAGGAAGTCCTGCGCCGACCGGACCTGTTCCAGGTGCCCGGGCTGCCGGCCCAGTTCGCCGGCGTGGCCGACGTGCGCGGGCGCTCGGTGCCGGTGCTGGACCTGGGGCTGGCCATTGGCCACCCCGAGCGCGAACCGGACGCGGACAAGGCACCGGGCTACCTGGTGGTGACCGAGTTCAACCGTTCGATCCAGGGCTTCCTGGTGAGCGGGGTGGAGCGGATCGTCAACATCGCGGTGGAAGACATCCACCCGCCGCCGGAACTGGGCGCCGAATCGAGCTACCTGACCGCGGTGACCCGCTTCCAGGGCGAGCTGATCCAGGTGATCGACGTGGAAAGCGTGCTGGCCGACATCGCCCAGGTGCGCGGCGAGGCGGTGCTGGACCCGTCGCTGGCCCAGGCGCTGCCCAGCGACGGCCCGCAGCTGCAGGTGCTGGTGGTGGACGACTCGCGGGTGGCGCGCCAGCAGATCCGCAGCGTGCTGGACCAGCTGGGGGTCGGGGCGACGCTGCTGTCCGATGGCAAGCAGGCGCTGGACCACCTGATCCAGATCCATGCCGCCGGTGAGAACCCGGCCGAGCGTTACGCCATGGTGATCTCGGACATTGAAATGCCGGCGATGGACGGCTACACGCTGACGACGGAAATCCGGCGTCATCCGGGCCTGGCGGGCCTGTACGTGCTGCTGCACACCTCCCTGTCGGGCGTGTTCAACAATGCGATGGTGGAGCGCGTGGGGGCCAATGCCTTCGTGGCCAAGTACTCGCCGCACGAGCTGGCCGATTTCGTGCTGGATCGTTTGCGGAAGGTGGCGATGGCGGCTTGATTGCCGCGCGGTGGGGTTGAAAAGCGGCGGTGGGGGTGTCGCGCGGGGACGGGACAGGCGGGGTGGCGGGACACGCTGCAAGTCCCGCTCCGCGGCCCGGCCCAGCCGCTGGCGGCTGTG
>NZ_JAVWXA010000177.1:0-4175 GCF_036662295.1 Stenotrophomonas sp. | reverse complement strand
GCAACGCACTCGCGAGGCTCCGCAACGCCTTGCCCCGCAGATGGGCGAACAACCAAAAAAAAGACCCCGCCGAAGCGGGGTCTCCTGTCACGCATGACCTGGGCGATTACTTGCCGAAGTCGTACTTCATCTGCGCATACACCGCGCGCCCGTAGATGCTGTAGAAGGCGCTGTTGTACGGCGTGCCGGTCGTGCCCGGGTAGCTGTAGGCCTGGCCTTCGGGCATCTTGTTGAACACGTTGTTGACCATCAGCGACAGCGTCAGGTCGTCCTGCGCGCGATAGTTCACGCTCAGGTTGTAGGTCGTGTACGACCCCCACTTGCCCGCTGCCTTGCCCGATGCCGTGTGCACGTAGTCATAGCCGTTCAGACCGGCCAGGTAGTTCGGCGTCTTGCCCACGTAGTTGGCATACGCGGTCGTCGTGAACCTGCCCAGCGACCAGGCCACCGCCGCATCGCTGCGCACCTTGGCGTAGTTGTCGTAGTTCCACATCGCCACCGGGTTGCCCAGCAGGTCCTGGAAGTCTTCGCCCGGCTCGGACTGCACTTCACGCTTCAGCATGTTGGTGTAGTTGCCCGAGAACTGCAGCGCGCCGAAGCGGCCGATGTCCTGCAGGTACTTGAAGCCCACCGTCACCGCCTGCAGGTTCTGCCGCGCCACGTTCATCTTCGGCGTGTACAGGCTGCTCAGGTTGCCGGCCGCATCGCGCACCACCCAGTCGGCCACGTTCTGGCAGGTGGCCGAGGCCGCGTTGGGCAGGCTGTTGCGGCAGTAGTACTCGGCCAGCAGCAGCTGGTCGGTGCTGGCCGTGTCGACCTCGTTCTCGATCTTCCAGTTGTAGTAGTCGGCCGAGATCGACAGGTTCGCCATCGGCGCCCACACCAGGCCGGCATTCCACACATCGGCGGTGATCGGCTCCAGATCCGGGTTGCCGGCGCGCTCGGAGTACACCGACACGTTGTTGTCGTAACGGCAATCGGCGGTGTTGCCCGGCACGTAGCCCAGCTGGCCGCAACGGAAGTAGTCGGTCGAGCTGTTGGCGTAGTAGCCGCTGGTGCCCTGGAAGGCATCGGACAGCGTCGGCGCGCGGAACGCGGTGCCGTACTTGCCGCGGACCAGCAGGCTCTGCAGCGGACGGTATTCCAGGCCCAGGCTGTAGGTCGCCTTGTCCACCGTGTTGTCGGCGATCTTGAAGGCGTCATAGCGACCGGACGCGGTCACGGTGAGCTGCTCCAGCAGCGGCATGCGCAGCTCGGAGGTCACCGCGTAGTTGCTGCGGTGGCCATTGCCGGCCACGGCCGAGGAACCCCACGCCTGGCCATCCAGCACGCGCTGGTCGGGCGAGTAATCCCAGCCTTCGCTGCCACCTTCCACCACCACCGCAAAGCCGGCGTCGCCGCCGGGCAGGCTGAACAGCGCGCCGTTGGTCACCTGCGCGCGGGCCAGGTTCTGCCAGGTGCGGCTGCGGTTGTGCGCATAGCCGGTGAAGCTGGCGAAATCCTCCGGCGGGATCGCCGAGTAGAACGCGCCCCAGTTGGGGTTGTAGATGTCCCAGCCGTCGGCGGTGGTGCCCAGGCTGGCGCCCAGCACGTGCTCGGCGAAGTAGTTGTTGATCGGGTCCTGCCAGCGCATGAACTTGTTCTCGGTGAGCTTGTACTCACCGCGGGTGAAGCTGGCGCTGTAGTCCCAGTTGCCGGCCATGCCCTTCGCGCCCAGGGTCACCTGGTAGGAGCGGCTCTCATCGCTGTTGAGCACGTCCTTGTAGCCCTGGCCACCGATGTCTTCGGGGGCGAAGGCGCGCTGCAGGTTGACCACCTTGCCCGAGGACTGGTCGTAGAACCCGCCCATCGTGCTCTTGGTGCCCCACCACAGGTAGTTCGAGCCGGAGGTGTACTCGGTCTTTTCCTTGCTGTAGAGCAGGTCGGCGAACAGCTGCAGGTTGTCGTTCACGTCGAAGGTGAGCGCCGAATAGAACTGGCCGCTGTCCTTGCCGTTCTTGACGGTCTTGTAGCCGGCGCCATACACCGAACCGCAGGACAGGCCCGAGGCGCGCGTGCCCATCACGGTGGTGCCGCCGAACTGGCCGGCCACGCTGGCGCAGTTGGTCGGGTCCATCATGTACAGGCGGTTGGTGTCGGCATCGATGACGGCGAAGTCATTGCCCGGCACCTGCGCGGTGTAGCCGTTGGCGTTGGTGGTGCGGGTGATGTCGCGCTGGTAGCCCCAGATCGGGTTGCTCGACTCGATCTGCACGTTGACCAATGCATTGAAGCGGTCGTCGAAGGCGCTGAAACCATGCGCCGCGCTCAGGCGCACGCTGTTGCCGCCGCCTTCGGTGTAGGTGCCGCCACGCACGGTGACGGTGCCGCCATCCATGCGTTCCTTGAGGATGATGTTGACCACGCCGGCGATCGCATCCGAGCCGTACAGCGAGGACTGGCCACCGGGCAGCACTTCAATGCGCTCGACGATGTCGATCGGGATGCCGCTGATGTTGTTGAACGTATCGCCGCCGTTGTAAAGCGCCGGATAGGACATCATCGGGCGGCCGTTGATCAGGTACTTGGTGTAGCCCGGATTGAGGCCGAACATGCCGGCCGCTTCGGCGCCCTGGGTGAACGATGCGGAGGTCTGGCCGCCCTGCAGGCCGCCGGTGGTCAGCGAGGACTGCTGCAGTACCTCGGCCACGCTGGTGAAGCCGCGGGTCTGGATGTCCTCGGCGGTGATGGACATCACCGGGGTCTGCGTTTCGAGATCGGTCTGCGGAATCAGCGAGCCGGTGACGGTGACCTTGTCGAGCGTCGTGGCTTTTTCCTGTGCCATGGCCGGAGCGGCTGCGGAGGCGATCAGGGCGGAGAACAAGGCAGCGGCGAGCGTGTTGCGACGTGCGGTAGAGCTGTAGTTCATCAAATAGTCCAAGTGCAGAAACGAAAAGCACCGCGCCAAAATCCCCTCCCGTAATGCACGAGAACGCTGAACGCAGTGCCAATCGAACCTAACATGAACTTAACGAAAATTGCATGGTTTGCTAGCTTTTGTGAATTCCAGTCAGCATTGGTCAAGGTTGTATGATGACGCGCTATTCGTCTCTCTTTGTCGGAGTCCTGCAGTGAGCAGCAGCCAGTCGCGTCGTCCCCACGTCAGCCAGGTGCAGAAAGGCCTGAGCCCGCACCCGCGCGTCCGCAACGTGATCGCGGTGGGGTCGGGCAAGGGCGGGGTGGGCAAGTCCACGACGGCGGTGAACCTGGCCGTGGCGCTGGCCCGGCTGGGGGCGCGGGTGGGGCTGCTCGATGCCGACATCTACGGCCCCAGCGTGCCGGCGATGCTGGGCCTGAGTGGCCGCCCGGAGAGCCCGGACAACAAGTCGATCGAGCCGATGCGCGCGTTCGGCGTGGAGACCATGTCCATCGGCTACCTGATCGAAGACGAGACCCCGATGATCTGGCGCGGTCCGATGGCGACCTCGGCGATGACGCAGTTCTTCAACGACACCCTCTGGGACGACCTGGATTACCTGCTGATCGACCTCCCGCCGGGCACCGGCGACATCCAGCTCACGCTCACCCAGAAGATTCCGCTGGCCGGCGCGGTGATCGTCACCACGCCCCAGGACATCGCCACGCTGGATGCGAAGAAGGCGCTGAAGATGTTCGAGAAGGTCGAGGTGCCGGTGCTGGGCATCGTGGAGAACATGGCCGTGCATACCTGCAGCAACTGCGGTCAGGTGGAGCACCTGTTCGGCGAAGGCGGTGGCCAGCGCATGGCCGCGCAGTATGGCGTGCCGCTGCTGGGTTCGCTGCCGCTGGAAATCGGCATCCGCGAGCAGGGCGATGCGGGCACGCCGATCACCGCGGCGGCACCGGATTCATTGGCCGCCCAGGCCTACCTGCAGGCGGCGCAGCGGCTGGTCGAGGAAATGGGCAAGCGCCCGCGGGCGAGCATCCCGATCCTGTCCTCGCTGGTCTGAGGCGTCTGGCGCGCGTGCGCGGCCGTATCACCGGATGGACCCTACGCAGGCCCGGCATTGCCGGGCCTGCGTCGTTCATGGCCTGCGTGTGCGGGGCTCAGAACTTGTAGGTGGCGCCCAGGTACATGAAGCGGCCCACGCTGTCGTACTGCGAGTTGGCGGCACTGTTGCCGAAGTAGCCGACCGGCGGGTCGCGGTCGAACACGT
>NZ_JAVWXA010000176.1:0-4288 GCF_036662295.1 Stenotrophomonas sp. | reverse complement strand
AAGGGTGGCTGTGGAAAGCCGGCCAGCGGCCGGCACTACCGGCTTTTTCTGTGCGTACCCGCCCCAAGCGACAAGGCATGCACGCGCGTGCTTCAGCAAAGCCTTACCCCGCAGATGGGCGAAGCACAAAAAAAACGGGCCCCTTTCGGGGCCCGTTCGATCATGGCGCCAACGTAGACCGTCGCGGCCCGATCAGAAACTCGCGCGCACGCCCACCGAGAACTGCGTCACCTCGTCGTAGGCCTGCACTTCACCCACCAGGCCCCAGGTCCGGGTGAAGTTCACCTGGCCACCCAGCGTGCCGGTCCAGGTGCCGTCCATGTCGCTGCCGTCGATGTAGCCGGCCTTCAACCAGGCCTCGGTACGCGCCGAGGGCTTGCCACGCACGCCCAGGGTCACGCGGGCGGCGTTGGTGTGTTCCTTGTAGCGCTCGGTCTCGAAGCCGTCGGCCTCGTACTCGGCTTCATTGTTGACGCGCAGCCAGGCGATGTCGCTCGTGAAATCCACGCGGTCGCTCATCGGCAGGCGGTAGCCGATGCCCAGTTCCGGCTGCTTCAGTTCCTGCTTGACGCGCAGGTCGTAGCTGCCCAGGTCGTAGGTATGGGTCTTGGACACCATGCTGTACCCACCAAACACATACGCCTGCTCGGCGATCGCGAACGAGCCGCGCACGTAGCCGCCATCCAGCTTCGGCTTGGAATCGGCGCCGTTGCGGTCCAGCTGCAGCTGGGTCCAGCCACCTTCCACGAACGTGTAGCTCATCGGCTCGGCGGCCGAGGCGGCAAACGGGGCGGCGGCCAGCAGGGCGGCGGCCAGGAGAATCTTGCGCATGCAGGTTCCTTGATGATGTTGAGGTCCATTTCAGCCGGCCCATCGTGGGCGGCAGGGCGGCGATCAGTGCCGCGCGAGGCGGATTTTAACCAGAATTTCACAAAAAGCGAGCAGTCAGCTGGCGCTGGTACAATGGCCGGGCCGGTTCGCCGGTATACAAACGTCTTCAGGGCGGGGTGCGATTCCCCACCGGCGGTAGGTGCGCAAGCACGAGCCCGCGAGCGCTCCCGGCCTGCCGGGAGGTCAGCAGATCCGGTCCAATGCCGGAGCCGACGGTATAGTCCGGATGAAAGAAGACGGTGCCACCGGGCCTTGGGCTCGGCGCGTGCCTATAGGCCTTGCGGCGTTTTTCGCTCACTTTTCGCGGAGAACGTTCTTGTTTACTGGAATCATCGAAGGCGTCGGCGCTCTGGCCGCACGCGAGACCCTCGGCGGCGATGTCCGCTTCACCTTCAACGTGGGCACCCTGCCGTTCGAGCACGTGCAGATGGGCGAGAGCATCGCCATCAACGGGGTCTGCCTCACCGTCATCGCCCACGACGCCACCACGTTCCAGGCCGACGCGTCCACCGAGACTCTGGGCCTGACCACCCTTGGCCAGCTGGCCCCCGGCGCGGTGATCAACCTCGAGCGCGCCATGCGCCCCACCGACCGCCTCGGCGGCCATCTGGTCAGCGGCCACGTCGATGGTTTGGGCCAGGTGCTGTCCATCCACGAGGATGCCCGCGCCCAGCGCTGGCGCTTCGCCGCCCCGGTGGGGCTGCTGCGCTATATCGCGAAGAAGGGCTCCATCTGCGTGGACGGGGTCAGCCTCACCGTCAACGCCGTGGATGAGGCCGGCTTCGAGGTCGCGCTCATCCCGCACACCGTGGCCAACACCGCCTTCGCCGCCACCGGCGTGGGCAGCGCGGTCAACCTGGAAATCGACCTGGTCGCCCGTTACGTCGAGCGCCTGATCGCCATGCCGGCGCACGCCCCGGCCGGAGAAAACGCATGAACTTCGCCCCCATTCCCGAGATCCTGGAAGACATTCGCCTGGGCCGCATGGTCGTCATCGTCGATGACGAAGACCGCGAGAACGAAGGCGACCTGATCATGGCCGCCGAGCTGGTCAAGCCGTCGGACATCAACTTCATGGTCACCCACGGCCGCGGCCTGGTGTGCCTGCCGCTCACCCGCGAGCGTGCCGCCGACCTGGGCTTGGCGCCGATGGTGCAGGCCAATACCGCGCAGTTCCAGACCAACTTCACCGTGAGCATCGAGGCCGCCGAGGGCGTCACCACCGGCATTTCCGCCTACGACCGCGCCCACACCATCCGCACCGCAGTGAAGCCGGACGCCAAGCCGGCCGACCTGCACCAGCCGGGCCACATCTTCCCGCTGATCGCCCAGCCCGGTGGCGTGCTCACCCGCGCCGGCCACACCGAGGCCGGCGTGGACCTGGCCATGCTGGCCGGGCTGGAACCGGCCGGCGTGCTGGTGGAGATCCTCAACCCCGATGGCAGCATGGCGCGCCGCCCCGAGCTGGAGGTGTTCGCGCGCGAGCACGGCCTGAAGATCGGCTCCATCGCCGACCTCATCGCCTACCGCCTGGCCACCGAGAAGACCATCGAGCGCGTGGACGAGCGCGAGATCGAGACCGAGTTTGGCCCGTTCAAGCTGGTTACCTACCGCGACCGCATCGCCCATGACCTGCATTTCGCCCTGGTCCGCGGCACCCCCGATGCCGAGCCCACCCTGGTGCGCGTACAGGTGGAAAACCCGCTGGCCGACCTCCTGCACTGGCGCCGTGATGATTTCGGCGTGGCCGCCACCGATGCGCTGCGTGCCATCGCCGCCGCCGGACGCGGGGTGATGGTGGTGCTGTCGGCCCCGCGCGACACAAACAGCCTGCTGGCCCGCCTGCGCCAGCAGCCGCTGCCGGCCACCCCCGGCAAGGACAAGGACGTGAGCCAGTGGCGCCGCAACGGTGCCGGTGCGCAGATCCTGTCCGACCTGGGCCTGGGCAAGCTGCGCGTGCTGGGCACCCCCCGCCGCCAGATCGGCCTGGCCGGCTACGGCCTGGAAGTGGTGGAGACGGTCACCGCCCCGTAACCCCGCGCGCCACCCCCACCGCCGGCCGCCCGCACCACCGCGCCGGCGGCACCGGCCACCCCGGTAGTGCCGGCCGCTGGCCGGCTCCCCGCACCGCCCGATCGCGCGCCGCCATCGCGCCGGACGCACCGATCCCCCCGGTAGTGCCGGCCGCTGGCCGGCTCCCCGCACCACCCGATCCGCACATCGCCGGCCCGCGCCGGCACCGCCATCGCGGCCATCGGCCGCCCCGCCGGCAACGGCCGGGGCCCATCCACGTTAGAATTACCCCTTAATCTCTCCCCCAAGCCGCATATGAGCCACTACGAAGGCGACCTCCGTACTCCGGACAAGGCCCGTTTCGCCATCCTTGCCAGCCGCTGGAACGCCCGCATCACCGACGTGCTGGTGGCCGGTGCGCGGCAGAGCCTGGCCGGCAACGGCATCGACGAAGCCGCCATCGACGTGATCCGCGTGCCCGGTGCATGGGAGCTGCCGCTGGTGGCCGCCCGCCTGGCTGCCGCGCACGAACATGCCGCCATCATCGCCCTGGGCTGCGTGATCCGTGGCGATACCCGCCATTACGAACACGTGGCCGATGGCTGCGCCGACGGCCTGATGCGCGTGCAGCTGGATTTCGGCGTGCCGGTGCTCAATGGCGTGCTGGCGGTGGAACGTGCCGAGGATGCCGAGGCCCGTGCCGGTGGCAGCCATGGCAACAAGGGTGAGGAAGCCGCACTGACGGCGTTGGAAATGGTCAATCTTCTGGAGCAGTTGCCGTGAACAAGTCGAACCCGGGCAAGCCCTCCGGTAAACCCGTCCGCCGTGATGGCATCGACCCCGTGCTGCGTTCGCGCGCGCGCCGTCGTGCCCTGCAGGCCATCTACGCCTGGCAGATTTCCGGTGGCAACGCGCAGACCGTCATCGCCCAGTTCGCCCATGAGCAGGCCCGCGAAATCGCCGACCTGGCCTATTTCGAGGCCCTCATCCACGGCGTGCTGGACAACCGCAAGGACCTGGACGAGGCGCTGACCCCGTACCTGGACCGTGGCATCGACGAAGTGGACGCCATCGAGCGCGCCGCCCTGCGCGTGGCCGCCTACGAAATGCGCTACCGCCTGGACGTGCCGTACCGCGTGGTGATCAACGAGGCCATCGAGTCGGCCAAGCGTTTCGGTTCCGAACACGGCCACACCTATGTCAACGGCGTGCTCGACCGTGCCGCCGTGGAATGGCGCAAGGTGGAATCGGGTCACTGACCCCCCGTGGTAGTGCCGGCCGCTGGCCGGCAGTGGTAGTGCCGGGCGGGGGGCGGCGCCCGGCCACATAACCCCCGGGGGGGGCCCCCGGCCCCCCCCCCCCCCCCCCCCCCCCCCCGCCCCGC
>NZ_JAVWXA010000175.1:0-4404 GCF_036662295.1 Stenotrophomonas sp. | reverse complement strand
CGTACCCACCCCCGACAGTAGGTCGGTGCGCGTCGAACAAGCGGGTGTGCGGGCTGCTTGTTGATGTTGTGGGCTTCGGGTGGTGCTGCGCTTGGGTGGGCGACAGGGCTTTGGGGGGATGTTTGGGCGGATTGATGGATTGGATTTGATCCGGCTGCGCTGCGTGCTTGCCGCAGTTCCCTAATCACAATCAGATATGCCGAGCGAATGGTCGCGTTCACCACGCTTTTTCGATGCGCACCGACCCGCCCTGACCAAGATCGCAACGCACTCGCGAACGCGGTTGCTTTGCGCCTGACAAAAAAAAGGCAAAAAAAACCGCCACCCGAAGGCAGCGGTTTTTGTTTTCAGCTTTGGAGCGGCAATCAGACGTGGTCGGTGCTGCTGGTCTCGTCGCGCTTCTCGCGCGGCGGCAGGACCTGCTCGCCGTGCACCAGGAACCACACGTTCTCGGCGATGTTCGTCGCATGGTCACCCACGCGTTCCAGGTTCTTGGCCATGAACAGCAGGTGCGTGCACGGGGTGATGTTGCGCGGGTCTTCCATCATGTACGTCAGCAGCTCGCGGAACAGCGCCGTGTACTGCGCGTCCAGCCGCGCGTCGTCGTCGCGCAGGGCCAGCGCCGCTGCGGCGTCGTTGTCACGGTAGGCTTCGATCGCGCGGCGCACCTGCTGGGCTGCCAGCCGGCCCAGCGAGCGCAGGCCCTGGATCTGCGGCAGCGGCGGCACCTTGCTCAGTGCGATCGAGCGCTTCGCCACGTTCGCCGCGTAGTCGCCGATCCGCTCGATGTCGGCCGGGATGCGCAGGCCGGCCAGGATCTCGCGCAGGTCGCGCGCCATCGGGCCACGCAGCGCCAGCCGCATCACATCGTGGCTGATCTGCTGCTCCAGGCCGTCGATCGCCTCGTCGTTGGCGATGATCCGCTGGGCCGCGTTCTCGTCGCGCTTCTCGATCACGTCCATCGACGCTTCAAGCTGGGCCACTGCCATCTCGCCCATGCGTACGATCTCGGCCACCAGGCGCTGCTGCTCTTCGTCGTAGCTCTTGACGATGTGGTCGTTGGGAATGCTCATGCTGTTCTGTCCAGGTTCGTGGCCGGCATCAGCCGAAGCGGCCGGTGATGTAGTCTTCGGTCTGCCGCTTGTTGGGCTGGGAGAAGATCACTTCGGTGCGGTCGTGTTCGATCAGGTCGCCCAGGTACATGAAGGCGGTGTAGTCGGACACGCGCGCGGCCTGCTGCATGTTGTGGGTGACGATCACGATCGTGTAATCGTGCTTCAGCTCTTCCACCAGCTGCTCGATGCGGCTGGTGGAAATGGGGTCCAGCGCCGAGGTCGGCTCGTCCAGCAGCAGCACGTCCGGGCGCAGGGCCACGGCGCGGGCGATGCACAGGCGCTGCTGCTGGCCACCGGACAGGCCCAGCGCGCTCTGGTTGAGCTTGTCCTTCACCTCGTCCCACAGCGCGCCCTGGCGCAGGGCCTGCTCCACGCGCACCGCCATGTCGGCCTTGGACAGCTTCTCGTGGTGGCGGATGCCGTAGGCCACGTTCTCGAAGATGGTCATCGGGAACGGCACCGGCTTCTGGAACACCATGCCCACCTTGCTGCGCAGGCGGTTCATCGGGTACTTCGGCGAGAGGATGTTCTCGCCATCCAGCAGCACCTCACCTCGCGCTTCCAGCTTGGGGTACAGCGCGTAGATGCGGTTGAAGATGCGCAGCAGCGTGGACTTGCCGCAGCCGGACGGGCCGATCAGCGCGGTCACCCGCTTTTCCGGGATTTCCAGCTCGATGTTCTTCAGCGCGTGGAACTTGTCGTAGTAGAAGTCCAGCCCGCGCGCGGCCAGCTTGATCGGCGCGGGGGTCTGCAGGCTTTCATGCGAGGCCGGGACCACGATGCGCTGCATCGGCACGGCATTGGAAAGATCGTTCATGGCGATGTCCGCGGAAAGGTCAGTCATGGGAGATACGGTTGCGCAGCAGGATGCCGCGCGCGGAGAGGCTGACCAGCAGCACGAACACGGTCAGCACCAGCGCGCCGGCCCAGGCCAGCACCTGCCAGGATTCATACGGGCTGCCGGCAAACTGGTTCATCACCACCGGCACCGAGGCCATCGGCTGGAACACGTTGCTGTTCCAGTACTGGTTGCCGAAGGCGGTGAACAGCAGCGGGGCGGTCTCGCCGGAAATGCGGGCCAGGGCCAGCAGGATGCCGGTGACGATGCCGGCGGCGGCGCTGCGATACAGCACCTGCACCGTTACCTTCCACTGCGGGATGCCCAGCGACAGCGCCGCTTCGCGCATCTGCGAGGGCACCAGGCGCAGCATTTCATCGGTGGTACGCACCACCACCGGCAGCACGATGAAGGCCAGCGACAGGGCACCGGCAAAGGCCGAGAACTGCCCGCCGGTCTGCATCACGTACAGGGTGTAGACGAACAGGCCCAGCACGATCGACGGTGCCGACAGCAGGATGTCGTTGACGAAGCGCACCACGGTGCCGGCCTTGCGGGCGTTGCCGTACTCGGCCAGCCAGGTGCCGGCCAGCACGCCCAGCGGGGTGCCGATCAGGATGGCCAGGCCGCACATGACCGCGCTGCCGAAGAACGCATTGGCCAGGCCGCCCTCCTGCATGGGCGGCGGGGTCATCTTGGTGAACAGGTCCAGGTTGATCCCGGCCAGGCCCTTGGAGGCCAGGGTGAACAGGATCCAGCCCAGGAAGAACAGGCCGAACAGCGCGGTCAGGCAGGACAGCAGCAGCGCGACCACGTTGACGATGCGGCGGCGCAGGTACAGCGGCTGCGAGCCGGTGTTGAGGACGGTGGACATCAGTTGCCCTCCTTGCGGGCCAGGCGCATCAGCATCAGGCGGGCGATTGCCAGCACCACGAAGGTCACGATGAACAGCACGAAGCCGAGCAGCAGCAGCGCCGAGCGGTAGGTCTCGGTGGCCTCGCCGAAGTCGTTGGCGATCAGGGCGGCGATGGTGGTGCCCGGCTCGAGCAGCGAGGGCGACAGGCGCACGCTGTTGCCGATCACGAAGGCCACGGCCATGGTTTCACCCAGGGCGCGGCCCAGGCCGAGGAAGATGCCGCCGATCACCGCCGAGCGGGTGTAGGGCAGCACGATGTCCCAGCTCACTTCCCACTTGGTGGAGCCCAGCGCGTAGGCCGATTCCTTCAGGCGGGTGGGCACGGTGAGGAACACTTCGCGCATCACCGAGGAGATGAAGGGGATGACCATGATGGCCAGCACGAAGCCGGCGGTGAGTACGCCGATGCCCAGCGGCGGGCCCTGGAACAGCGGGCCGATGATCGGCATCGTGCCCAGGTGGTCGTTGAGGAACGGGGTGACGTACTCGGTCATCACCGGCACCAGCACGAACAGGCCCCACATGCCGTAGATGATCGAGGGGATGCCGGCCAGCAGTTCGATGGCGGTACCGACCGGGCCACGCAGCCAGCGCGGGGCCACTTCGGTGAGGAAGAAGGCGATGCCGAAGCTCACCGGCACGGCGATGACCATCGCGATCAGCGCGGTGACCAGAGTGCCGTAGATCGGGGCAAGCGCGCCGAATTTGTTTTCCACCGGATTCCATTCGGCGGAGTAGAAGAAGCTCAGGCCCTGCTCCTGCAGGGCATGGCGGCCGCCCCACAGCATCGAGAGCGCGGCGCAGGCCAGGGCGACCAGCACCAGGACGACGGTGGCGATCAGGACCCAGCGGAACAGTTTGTCGTTGCGGGCATCACGCAGGTCGCGGGTGGACGGTGCGGGGACAGGCTGGGCGATGGCATTCATGGCAAAGGCGGGGGCCTGGAAAGAGATGAGGTAGTGCCGGGCCAGGCCCGGCAACACAGGTGGAGCGTGGTGCTGCCGGGCGGTGCCCGGCACTACGACCGGTCAGGCCCGCGCGGGGCGCGGGCCTGGTTTCTTCACTTGAACTCAGCGGCCCAGTAGCCTTCGATCTGGGTGACCAGCGCGGCCGGCAGCGGCACGTAGTGCAGCTCGTTGGCCTGGGCCTGGCCGTTCTCGAAGGCCCACTTGAAGAACGCCAGGGTGTCCTTGCTGCGCTGGGCATCCTTGGGCTGCTTGTGCATCAGCATGAAGTTGGTGGCGGTGATCGGCCACGCCTGGTCGCCCGGGGCGTTGGTGATGACCAGGTTGAAGTCCTTGGCGCTGGCCCAGTCGGCGCTGGCGGCCGCGGCGGCGAAGGTGTCGGCGGTCGGCTGCACCCAGTTGCCGGCGGCGTTCTGCATGGCGGCATACGGCATGCCGTTCTGCAGCGCGTAGGCCAGTTCGACGTAGCCGATGGAGCCCTTGATCTGCTTCACGTAGGAGGCCACGCCTTCATTGCCCTTGCCACCCACGCCGTCGGGCCACTGCACCGAGGTGCCTTCGCCGACCTTG
>NZ_JAVWXA010000174.1:2110-4452 GCF_036662295.1 Stenotrophomonas sp. | reverse complement strand
GGCTATTGAATGGGTGTCCAACTTCCGGGGGTCAGATCAATGGCGTGGCTCTACCTGCGGGTGTCCTGCTCGTCGTTGGGCGTCGCGCCTGCGCTCTTGAATTCGGGACAATCCACCCCTACCCCTTGACCAGCCGCCGCGCCGGGCGCGGCATTGTCCAAGGAGCATCATCGTCGTGACCGAGCAGACCCAAAAACAAACCCTGGGCTTCCAGACCGAAGTCAAGCAGCTGCTGCAGCTGATGATCCACTCGCTGTACTCCAACAAGGAAATCTTCCTTCGCGAGCTGATCTCCAATGCCGCCGACGCCTCGGACAAGCTGCGCTTTGAAGCCCTGACCCAGCCGGCCCTGCTCGAAAACGACGGCGACCTGCGCATCCAGGTCAGCTTCGACGCCGATGCGCACACCCTCACCATCGACGACAACGGCATCGGCATGAGCCGCGAAGACGCGATCGCCCACCTTGGCACGATCGCCAAGTCCGGCACCGGTGACTTCCTGCGCCAGCTCTCCGGTGACCAGAAAAAGGATTCCCAGCTCATCGGCCAGTTCGGCGTGGGCTTCTACAGTGCCTTCATCGTCGCCGACCAGGTCGATGTCTACTCCCGCCGCGCCGGCCTGCCCGCCAGCGAGGGCGTGCACTGGTCCTCGCGCGGCGAGGGCGAGTTCGACGTCGAGGCCATCGACAAGCCCGAGCGCGGCACCCGCATCGTCCTGCAGCTCAAGGACGACCAGCATGATTTCGCCGATGGCTGGCGCCTGCGCAGCATCATCAAGAAGTACTCCGACCACATCGGCCTGCCGATCCAGATGGCCAAGGAAGCGCACGGCGACGACGCCCCGGCCGAGGTCGAGTGGGAAACGGTCAACCGCGCCAACGCCCTGTGGACCCGGCCGCGCACCGAGATCAGCGACGCCGAGTACCAGGAGTTCTACAAGCACGCCGCGCATGACCACCAGGACGCGCTGGCGTGGAGCCACAACAAGGTCGAAGGCAAGCTGGAATACACCTCGCTGCTGTACGTGCCCGGCCATGCGCCGTTCGACCTGTACCACCGCGATGCCCCCAAGGGCCTGAAGCTCTACGTGCAGCGCGTGTTCGTGATGGACCAGGCCGAGCAGTTCCTGCCGCTGTACCTGCGCTTCATCAAGGGCGTGGTCGATTCCAACGACCTGTCGCTGAATGTCTCGCGCGAAATCCTGCAGTCCGGCCCGGTCATCGATTCCATGAAGTCGGCGCTGACCAAGCGCTCGCTGGACATGCTGGAGAAGCTGGCCACCGACAAGCCCGAGGTCTACGCCGGCTTCTGGAAGCAGTTCGGCCAGGTGCTCAAGGAAGGCCCCGCCGAAGACTTCAACAACCGCGAGAAGATCGCCGGGCTGCTGCGCTTTGCCTCCACCCATGACGCCGGCGGCGAACAGGGCGTGTCGCTGGCCGACTACGTGGGCCGCATGATCGAAGGCCAGGACAAGATCTACTACCTGACCGGCGACAGCCACACCCAGGTCAAGGACAGCCCGCACCTGGAAGTGTTCCGCAAGAAGGGCGTGGAAGTGCTGCTGCTCACCGACCGCATCGACGAATGGCTGATGGGCTACCTGACCGAGTTCGACGGCAAGTCGTTCGTGGACGTGGCCCGTGGCGACCTGGACCTGGGCGCGCTGGAAAGCGCCGAGGACAAGCAGGCCCAGGAAGCGGCAGCCAAGGACAAGCAGGGCCTGGTGGAGCGCATCAAGCAGGCACTGGGAGAGGACGTGGCCGACGTGCGCGTGTCCCACCGCCTGACCGACTCCCCGGCGATCCTGGCCATCGGCGAACAGGACCTGGGCCTGCAGATGCGCCAGATCCTGGAAGCCAGCGGCCAGAAGGTGCCCGACAGCAAGCCGGTGTTCGAGTTCAACCCCGGCCACCCGCTGATCGGCAAGCTGGACCAGGAAGGCGATGCCGGCCGGTTCGACGACCTCAGCCGCGTGCTGTTCGACCAGGCCGCGCTGGCTGCCGGCGACACGCTGAAGGACCCGGCCGCTTACGTGCGCCGGCTCAACAAGCTGCTGCTGGAATTGTCCGCGTAAGCCATCGGCCCTCGCCGGGATGCCGGAGAAAGCGTGCCGACCCACGGTCGGCACCTACCGCGTCAGGTAGTGCCGGCCGCTGGCCGGCTCATGACAAACCCCACACGAGGTGGTGCCGGCCGCTGGCCGGCTCATGACAAACCCCGCACGCGGTGATGCCTGCCGCTGCCCGGTTCATGGCAAACCCCACACCCGGTAGTGCCGGCCGCTGGCCGGCTCCAGGCAAACCCACCACGCGGGGGTGGCGGCCCCGCGCCCGCCCAAGGGA
>NZ_JAVWXA010000174.1:0-2100 GCF_036662295.1 Stenotrophomonas sp. | reverse complement strand
CCACCCCCCGCCGGCGGGCGGCCCGCCCGCGGCCGGCCTCATGGCCCCCCCGGCCCGGGCGGGGCCGCCCAAGGCCCCCCACCACCGCGTGGGTCCATTCAGGCGCGTGCATCCAGCAACGCGCCGAGCATCTGGTCGCTGCGGCGGATCACGGTGGCGTTGGCGGTAAACGCCAGCACCGCGTCCTTCGCTGCAAGCAGGTCGGCCACCGGCGCTGCCGCATCGGCGGCCACCTCGACCAGGCCGGCATTCACCCCGCCGCCTTCCACCGCGGCCTGCGCCACGCCCACGCGGGTGGCATCGGCCACCGGCAATCGGGCCACGTTCGACGCGGCCGCCTGCCCCCCCAGGGTGGCGGCGCGCATGCCCGAGCTGGCAATGGACATCACGTTCACGTAGCAACCCTCCACGATGCAGGGCCGGCATCCGATGACGCAGGCATCCAAAGCCGTTAGCGGCCGCCCGCCGTCATCCTGTAGCACCGACCGTGGCCCGGCGGTTTCGCAGGCCGGCACCGCACCCGTCAACGGCCCGCCGACGGGCGCCCGCCCACGCCAGCACTGCCGCCCAAGAGCGCAGTGGTAGCATATCCCCCTGATTTCAGCGCCGAATCCAATGCTCAGTTTCTTCCGTCGCAAAAAAGCCCAGGACGCTCCGCAGGACGCGCCCAAGACCCAGCACTACTCGGCCGAAGAGCTGGCGGCGGCATTCCCGCAGGCCAGCCAGGATGGCCCGACCGCGCCCGCGCCGCTCCCGCCTGTCGCCGCCGAAGCTGCGCCGGCGCCGACGTCCGCACCGGCGCCGATGCCCGCGCCTGCGCTCGACATACCTGCGCCCGCCACCGTGCCCCAGCCACCGGCCGCCGTCGCCACGCCGAGCGTACCGGCCCCGACCGCACCGGCCGCCCCCGTTCCGCCGGCAGCACCGGCCGCGCAGGCTGCGCCGGTGGTCATCGCCGAACCCATCGCCGCACCGTTGCCTGCCCCGCTGCTGGTGGCCAGCGAGGTCACCCAGCAAGCCGCACAGCCACTGGCCAGCGCGCCGGGCGATGGCGTGGCCGCTGCCGCGCCGGGCAAGCCGGGCTGGCGCGACCGGCTGCGCAACAGCGTCATCGCGCGCAGTTTCGGCGGCCTGTTCTCGCGCAATCCCAAGCTCGATGACGACCTGCTGGACGAGCTTGAAACCGCGCTGATCACCGCCGATGTCGGCGTGGGTGCCACCACCGCGCTGGTGGAGGGCCTGCGCAAGCGCATGAAGGCACGTGAATTCGTCGATGCCAACGCCCTGCTGGCCGCCCTGCGCGGCGAACTCATCGCGATCCTGCAGCCGGTGGCCAAGCCGCTGGTCATCGACCGCAACGCCAAGCCGTTCGTGGTGCTCACCGTGGGCGTCAACGGGGTGGGCAAGACCACCACCATCGGCAAGCTGGCCAAGCGTTTCAAGGATGACGGCCACAGCCTGATGCTGGCTGCCGGCGATACCTTCCGCGCCGCCGCCGTGGCCCAGCTCCAGGCCTGGGGCGAACGCAACGGGGTGGCCGTGGTCGCCCAGGGCCAGAACGCCGACGCCGCCTCGGTGGCCTACGACGCGCTGCAGGCCGGCAAGGCGCGTGGCACCGAGGTGCTGATCGCCGACACCGCCGGGCGCCTGCACACCCAGGGCGGGCTGATGAACGAACTGGGCAAGATCCGCCGCGTCCTCGGCAAGATCGACCCCAGCGCGCCGCATGAGGTGTTGATGGTGATCGACGGCACCACCGGCCAGAATGCGCTCTCGCAGCTGCGCCAGTTCCACGCGGCCGTCAACGTGACCGGCCTGGTGGTGACCAAGCTGGATGGCACTGCCAAGGGCGGCGTGGTGTTCGCGCTCGCCCGCGAGTTCGGCATCCCGATCCGCTTCGCCGGCATCGGCGAGCGCCCGGAAGACCTGCGCGTGTTCGACCCCGAAGCCTTCGTCGACGCCCTGCTGCCCGAGGCCCTGGGCAGCTGACCCACCCCATCGATGGCCGCCCCCCCACCGGGGGTAGAGCCACCCCATGGGTGGCTGCGCGATCATGGGTGGCTGCACGACCATGGATGGCCGCGCGATCATTGAAGCAGC
>NZ_JAVWXA010000173.1:0-4496 GCF_036662295.1 Stenotrophomonas sp. | reverse complement strand
TGCCCCCCCACCCCCCCCGCCCCCCCCGCAAGCGTCGCGCCCCAGCCGACTGCCGGCCGCGGATCAACACTCGATATCGGCATGACCCCCAAACCAAACCGCTTCCCCCGGTAGAGTCGCGCCCCAGCCGACTGCCGACCATGGATCAATACTCGATATCGGCATGACCCCCAAACCACACCGACGCTCCGCTCACGCCAGGTGGATCGCCCCCAGGATCCGCGGCCCGCGCGCCCCACTCACGCTCGGCAGGTTCCCCGGCAACCCATCCAGCGTGCGCTGGGCCAACCACGCAAAGCCCATCGCCTCCAGGTAGTCCGGGTCCAGCCCGTGCACCGCGCTCGACTCCACCACCACGCCCGGCAGCCGCGCCGCCAGCCGGCGCAGCAGCGGCGGGTTGCGCACGCCGCCCCCGCACACCAGCACGCGCCGCACACCGGGCAAGTGCGCCAGCAGCGCATCGGCCACCGTCGCGGCGGTCAGCTCCAGCAACGTGGCCTGCACATCGGCCGCCGCGTGCTGGCCTTCGCCCATCGCCGCCTGCGCCCAGTCCAGGTGGAACTGCTCGCGCCCGGTGCTCTTGGGCGGCGGCAGGGCAAACCACGGGTCGGCCCGCCACTGCGCCAGCAACGCCTCGTCCACCTGGCCACTGGCCGCGAACGCGCCGTCCGCATCGAACGGCGTGCCCCGATGGCGCTGGCACCACGCATCCATCAGCGCATTGGCCGGCCCCGTATCGAAGCCGCGCGGCACGCCCTCGCGCGGGATCAGCGTCAGGTTGGCGATACCGCCCAGGTTGAGGATCGCCCGGTCCTCCGCGGCCGTGCCCAGCATGGCCAGGTGGAAGGCCGGCATCAGCGGGGCCCCCTGGCCGCCGGCGGCCACGTCACGGCGGCGGAAATCGGCCACGGTGGTGATGCCGGTCGCCTCGGCGATCCGGTTCGCATCGCCCAGCTGCAGGGTGAAGGGCAGCTCGCCCAGCGGCCGATGGCGCACGGTCTGCCCGTGCGAGCCGATCGCCCGGACCCGGGCACGGTCCACGCCGGCGCGCGCCAGCAACGCGTTGGCCGCTTCGCCGAAGCAGATGCCGATCTGCGCATCGATCCGGCCCAGCGCGTCCAGCGAGGCGATCTCGCCGCCTTCGCCCAGCGCGATCAGCGCAGCGCGCAGCGCCGGATCCCATGCGTGGGTGTAGCCGTGCACGAAGCGGCAGCCGCCCTCGGCGGGAAACTGCACCAGCGCGGCATCGATGCCGTCGGCACTGGTGCCGGACATCAGGCCCAGGAAGAGGGAAGCATGCGGATCAACGACAGTCATGGCCGGCACAATCAAAAACGGGTTGCGCCCAGCTTCTGCGCAACCCGTTGTTCCCGTCAATGCGCGCGTGGCCGCGCGCTGGCCCGGTCGTGGATCAGCCGCGGTTGCGCCGGGCCGGCTTGGCCACGCTGGCGGTCTGGGTCTGGGCCGCCGCCTCGGCCGGGGCCGCCTGCGGGGCCGGGCTGGCCTCGGCGTAGATCAGCTTCTCCATGCCCTGGATGCGTGCCAGCGCCGGCGCGGTCTGTGCGCGGAAGGCCACCAGCTCGGCGCCCTTCAGCGGCTCCGGCGGCGGCATCGTCACCGACAGCGGGTTGCGGTGCACGCCGTTGACGCGGAATTCGTAGTGCAGGTGCGGGCCGGTGGCCAGGCCGGTGGAGCCCACATAGCCGATCACCGTGCCCTGCGCCACGCGCTGGCCGGTGCGGATCGCCCCGAAGCGCGACATGTGCCCGTACAGGGTGGTGTGGCCGCGGCCGTGGTCCAGGATCACCACGTTGCCGTAGCCGCGCTGGGTCCCGGCGAACTGCACCTTGGCATCGCCGGCGGCCATGATCGGGGTGCCGGTCCGGGCGGCGTAGTCCACGCCCTTGTGCATGCGCATGTTGCCCAGCACCGGGTGCTTGCGCGCCCCGAAGCTCGAACTCAGCCGCGCGAACGGGATCGGCATGCGGATGAAGCTCTTCTTCAACGGCCGCCCGCTCACGTCGAAGTACTCCGACTTGCCGTTGCGGTCGAAGCGGAAGCCGCTATAGGTCTTGCCGCCGCTGGTGAAGGTGGCCGCCAGGATCTTGCCGGTGTCCACCTTCTCGCCTTCGCGCCAGGTTTCATCCAGCACCACGCTGAAGCGGTCGCCGGCCTGCAGGTCCTTGGAGAAGTCGATGTCGTACTTGAAGATCTCATCGGTCATCGTGGCAATCGCCGACGGCGACAGCCCGGCCTTGCGCGCGGCCGCATACAGCGAACTGGTGATCTCCCCGCTGGCCACGATGCGGCGCGTGGACGACTCGCGCTTGATCACCTTCTCGGCAATCCGGCCCTCGGCCAGCGACAGCTCCACCCGGCTATCGGCATCACGGTCGAAGCGGATCGTGCGCAGGTCGCCAGACAGCGGCAGGTCGAAGGCGATCTCCGCGCCGGGCCGCAGCTTGGTCAGCGCGTCACGTGCACCGGGGTGTTCCAGCACCTGGTGCATCACCGTGGCCGGGATGCCGGCCTTGTCGAACAGATCGCTCAGGGTCTGGCCGCGCTGCACGCGCAGCACCTGCCAGCTGTCGCCCGGCACCTGCTTCTGGCGCTCCAGCGACAGCGGCGGCAAGGGCAGGGCCAGGGTCGAGTGGCCCACCGTATAGGGCGAATCGATGGTGTGCGAGAAGCCCGGCACGATCGTGGCCACCAGCGCGCCGATCGTGGCGAACAGGCTGGCGTGCATCCAGTGCCGGCGCGTCCAGCGCTGGTTGAAGGCGGCAGGAAGATGCTGTTTGAGCTTCCGATGCAGGGCGGTGTCGTGGAGAACGTGGAGGCGTTCCTTGAAGCGCTGCTTGCGTGCGCGGCCTTGATCGGAATTGAGCATCGTCGGTCTGTTCCTGGCTGGCCCGGGAGCGCGGGCCCAAACGTCGGTAACATAGACAGGTATAAATACCGCGTCAAACCCTTGTGCCTATTGGCTTTTGTGAAGCGCTTGCGGTTAACTTGTACTTAACGTCATTCATATAAATAAGGCATTGCCGGGAGTTGCACCGTGTCGTCCATTGAAGAAGCCATCGCCCTGATCGGTCGCGGCAGCGATGAGATCCTCAAGCCCGAGGAGCTGCGCCAGCGCCTGGAAAGCGGTCGTCCGCTGCGCATCAAGGCGGGCTTCGACCCCACCGCACCGGACCTGCACCTGGGTCACACCGTGCTGCTGAACAAGCTGCGCCAGTTCCAGGACCTCGGCCACCAGGTCATCTTCCTGATCGGCGACTTCACCGGCATGATCGGCGACCCGTCGGGCAAGAACGTCACCCGCAAGCCGCTCAGCAAGGACGACGTGCTGGCCAACGCGCGCACCTATGAGGACCAGGTCTTCAAGGTGCTGGACCGCGACAGGACCGAAGTCCGCTTCAACTCGGAGTGGTTCGGCAAGATGGGCGCGGCCGACATGATCCGCCTGGCCGGCCAGCACACCGTGGCACGCATGCTTGAACGCGACGACTTCGCCAAGCGCTACGCCGCCCAGCAGTCCATCGCCCTGCACGAGTTCCTCTACCCGCTGGTCCAGGGCTACGACTCGGTGGCCCTGGAAGCCGACGTCGAGCTTGGTGGCACCGACCAGAAGTTCAACCTGCTGATGGGCCGTGGCCTGCAGGAGCATTACGGGCAGAAGCCGCAGATCGTGCTCACCATGCCCCTGCTGGAGGGCCTGGACGGCGTGGCCAAGATGTCCAAGTCGCTCAACAACTACATCGGCATCAGCGAACCGGCCATCGACATCGTCACCAAGACCATGAAGATCGGCGACGACCTCATGTGGCGCTGGATCGAGCTGCTCTCCTTTGATATCAGCCAGGCCGAGGCGGTCAGCCTGCGCCAGCAGGTGGAGGCCGGTGGCCTGAACCCGCGTGAGGTCAAGCTGCGCCTGGCGCGCGAGCTGACCACCCGCTTCCATGATGCCGCCGCCGCCGAACAGGCCATCGCCGGCTGGAACGCCGCGGTGACCGGGCAGGGCGATGTGACCCTGCTGCCCCTGCAGGAAGTGGCGATCCCGGCCGAGGGCCTGCGGATCGGCGCCTTGTTGACCGCCGCCGGCCTCACCCCGAGCAATTCGGAGGCCTCGCGCAAGCTCAAGGAGCGTGCGGTCAAGGTGGATGGTGAGGTGGTGGAGGACGCCCAGCAGGTGTTCGTGCCGGGTTTTGAAGGCCTGCTGCAGGTCGGCAAGCGCACCTTCGCCCGCGTGTTGCTGGTCGCCGCCTAAGCGCGACAAGGGTTTCCGGCCGTCCACCGCTCGCCGGAGCTGAATGAAGGGGTGGGAAGACGAAAAAAGTCCTCTCAACCCCTTCACAAATGCCCTCGATAGGGACATACTTTCCCTCCCCCGACGCAGGGGCCACCGCAAGGCGGCAACCGCGAAGGATCAGGACTTCAACTTCTTCGAAAGAAGGTGTTGACGGAAACGAAAAGCCTGACATAATAGGCGGCTCGCA
>NZ_JAVWXA010000172.1:0-4580 GCF_036662295.1 Stenotrophomonas sp. | reverse complement strand
GGGGAGCGCGGCATGCCGATATCGAGTGTTGATCCGCGGTCGGCAGTCGGCTGGGGCGCGACTCTACCGGGGGAAGCGGTGTGGTTTGGGGGTCATGCCGATATCGAGTGGTGATCCACGGTCGGCAGTCGGCTGGGGCGCGACCCTGCCGGGGGAAGCGGTGTGGTTTGGGGGTCATGCCGATATCGAGTGTTGATCCATGGCCGGCAGTCGGCTGGGGCGCGACCCTGCCGGTGGAAGCGGACGACCGCGCCGAGGTAGTGCCGGGCGCTGCCCGGCAATGGCAGACCTTGGGGCGAAGAGAAGGCGCTGCCGGGCCGCGCCCGGCGCTACAGGCCCTGCGCGTCCGGCAGTGCCTGCAGCGCGGCGATGGCGTCGGCCAGCGCGTCCACTTCGGGGTTCTGGAAACCGCTGCGGACTTCCAGCTCGCTGGCGAACAGGCCCTGTTCGAGCAGCATCACGCAGGTGTATTCACGGGTCCAGCCGCGGGCGACCGCCACGCGCCGGATGCGTTCGTTCAACAACGGGTCCAGATCCCGCAGCAGCAGATCGACCATGGTTCTCCCCCTTAGGCAAGCACCGCCCCCACGGCACAACGGGGTCGATCATGGCGCAGGCCGGGGCGGCGGGCAACCCGGCCGGGCCGCGTCAGGCGCTGCTGCGGTCGCGGATGCGCGGCCACAGCCAGACCAGCAGCAGCAGGGTCGGGATGACGGTGGTGGCGCTGAAGATGAAGAAGGTGCTGTAGGAGGTGGCTTCGACGATGTAGCCGGAGGCACCGCCGACGAACTTGCCCGGCAGGTTGGCCAGCGAGACCAGCAGCGCGTACTGGGTGGCGGTGAAATTGCGGTCGGTCAGCGAGGACATGAAGGCCACCAGCACCGTGCCGGCGAACCCCTGGAACAGGTTGTCCGCGCTCAGGGCCGCATAGAACGCCCAGAGCTGGCCGGGGTTGTGCGCCATCAGCAGGAAGGCCAGGTTGGACAGCGCCACGCCCAGCGCGGCCACCAGCAGCATGCGCCGGAAGCCGAAGGCGGCCACCGCGATGCCGCCGATGAAGGCCCCGCCGATGCCCATCCAGACGCCGAACAGCTTGGACACCGTGGCGATGTCGGCCTTGGTGAAGCCCGAATCGAGGTAGAACGGGCCGGCCATGACCCCGATGACCTGGTCGGGGAACTTGTACAGCCCCACGAACGCCAGCAGCGCCAGCGCCAGGACCACGCCGTTGGTGCTGAAGAAACTGGTGATCGGCTGCCAGAAGGCGCCGAGGAAATCGATCCGGCGCTGGATGCGCACCTCCGGTTGGGCCGGCTCGCGGCACACCAGGGTGGTGATGATGGGCAACAGCATCAGCGAGGCCATGGCCAGGTAGGCCACGATCCAGCCTTCGAACTCGGCCAGGTAGAGCGCGCCGGCACCGGCCAGGATCAGGCCGATGCGGTAGCCCAGCGTATAGGTGGCGGCCAGGGCGGCCTGCGCGCTCTCCGGGGCGATCTCGATGCGGTAGGCGTCCACCACCGAGTCCTGGGTGGCGCCGGCGAAGGAGGCCAGCAGCACCCACAACACCAGCGGGGTGACGCCCAGTTCCGGCCGCACGAAGGCCAGCGCGAACAGGCCGCCGGTGACGCCCACCTGCGAGGCCAGCAGCCAGGAGCGGCGGCGGCCGAGGGCGCCGATCAGCGGGAACGCGTAGCGGTCGATCAGCGGCGCCCAGACGAACTTCATCAGGTAGAAGAAGCTGGCCAGGCTGATCAGGCCGATGCTCTTGAGGTCCAGGCCGACGTCACGCAGGCGGGTGGACAGGGTCTGGGAGGCGATCAGCAGGAACGGCAGGCCGCTGCCGAAGCCCAGGAAGGCCATGGTCAGCGCCGAGGGCGTGCCGAAGGCGCGCTTGATCCCGGCCCAGCCCTTGTAGGAGACCGTCTCGGCCGCTTCGCTCATGGGGCGTAATCGACCGTGAACGGGGCATGGTCGGAGAAGCGCTCATCGCGGTAGATCGAGCAGCCGCGCAGGCGATCGCGCAGGCCGGGGCTGACGAACTGGTAGTCGATGCGCCAGCCGACGTTGTTGGCCCGGGCCGCGCCACGGTTGCTCCACCAGGTGTAGTCCTCGCCCTGCGGGTGCAGCAGGCGGTAGGCGTCGGTCCAGCCCTGGCCGGCGGCGATGTCCAGCGCCTGGTCGGTGTCCACGCACTGGCCGTTGAGCCAGTCGCGCTCGGGCGGCAGGCAGCCGGAGTTCTTCTGGTTGGACTTCCAGTTCTTGATGTCCAGCGCCGAGCGCACGATGTTCCAGTCGCCACACAGGACGTAGTCGCGGCCGCTGGCCAGCCACTGGGCCAGGATCGGGCGCAGCCACTCCATCACTTCGTACTTGAAGCCCTGGCGCAGCTCGCCCGAACTGCCCGAGGGGATATAGAAGGAGACCACGCTCAGGTTGCCGTAGCGGGCCTCGATGTAGCGGCCTTCATCATCGAACGGGGCCCAGCCCAGCGAGGTGATGACCTGGTCGGGCTCGCGCTTGCTGTAGATGGCCACGCCGCTGTAGCCCTTCTTGGTGATGGCGTCGCGGTAGAAGCAGTGGTGGCCATCCGGGCGGAACATCGGGTCGGTGAGCTGGTCTTCCTGCGCCTTGGTCTCCTGGATGCAGAGCACGTCGGCGTCCTGGGCGCGGAACCAGTCGAGGAAGCCCTTGGTGGCGGCGGAGCGGATGCCGTTGGCGTTGAAACTGATGATGCGCATGCTGACCCGGGTCTGGAGCGGTAACCGGGAAAGCATACCGGGAAGACCCCGGCCCGGCTCGCCGGGATGCGACGGGGCGGTGGCCCGGCCCGTACCGGCCGGGCGACGGCGGGACCGGGCCGAGGGGGCCCGGAAGGCGAAAAAAGCGCCCATGCATTAGGATTTGCGGTCCAAATGAATTGAATAGAGTCCTGATGAGCGACCATCGCCACCGTTTCCTGCAATTGGCCCTGACCGCCGACGCCCTGCGTTTTGGCCAGTTCACCCTCAAGTCGGGCCGCCTGAGCCCCTATTTCTTCAATGCCGGCCGCTTCGATTCGGGCGCGCGCATGGTCCAGCTGGCCGCCTGCTACGCCGATGCGGTGGAAGCGACCGGGCTGAAGTTCGACGTGGTGTTCGGCCCGGCCTACAAGGGCATCCCGCTGGCCACGGCCACCGCCTGCGAGTTCGCCCAGCGCGGGCGTGACCTGCCGCTGTCGTTCAACCGCAAGGAGGCCAAGGCCCACGGCGAGGGCGGCAACCTGATCGGCGCGGACATGAATGGCAAGCGCGTGCTGATCGTGGACGATGTGATCACCGCCGGCACCGCCATCCGCGAGGCCCTGACCATCATCAAGGACGCCGGCGGCACCCCGGCCGGGATCGTGGTGGCCCTGGACCGCCAGGAGATCGCCTCGGAGACCGACCGCCGCTCGGCGGCCCAGGCGGTGGCCGAAGAAGCCGGCATTCCGGTGGTGGCGGTGGCCACGCTGGCCGACCTGCTTGATTTTGCCTCCGGAAATCCGGAACTTGTGGGGTACCGGCAGCCGCTGGAGGACTATCGGTCCCGTTACGGCAGCCGTCCCACGCGTTGAGAGCAGGGGGCTCGCCAACCATGTCCAGGATTGCCACGACCATCTTGATCGGCCTGCTGCTGGCCGCGCCGTCGCTGACGGCGCACGCCCAGCGCGGCAGCAACGAGCCCAAGCCGAAGAAGCTGTACTGCTGGAACAAGGGCGCCGAGCGGATCTGCAGCGATGCGCTGCCGCAGGACGCGGTGAACAACGCGCGCGAGGAATTCAGCGCCAGCAGCGGCCTGCGCCGCGGCGAGGTGGAGCGCACGTTGACCGAGCAGGAGCGGGCGGACGCGGCGGTGATCGCCGCGCAACGGCAGCTGGACCTGGCGGCCGAGCAGACCCGCCAGCGCACCGAACAGGCGATGCTGTCCACCTATGAGAACGAGGACGACCTGCGCCGGGTGTTTGCCGAGCGGACCGGGATCCTGGACAACAACGTGCAGACGGCGCGCTACAACGTGGCCAGCCTGCGCGATGCGCTGGTGAGCCTGCTGGGCACCGCCGGGGACCGCGAACTGGGCGGCAAGGCGGTGGCGGACAAGCAGGCGGCCAGCATCCAGCAGCGCCATGCCGAGCTGGTGGCGCAGCGGCGGATGCAGGCCTCGTTCGAGCAGCAGCGCCAGGCGCTGGATGTGGAGATCGAGCAGACGCTGCAGCGCTACCGGTTGCTGAAGGGCGTGGGGACCGATCCACGCGCGTGAGCTGGTGGCTGTGGTTTTGACAGAAGGCGGCCGGTTGGCCGCCTTTTTTGTGGGCAACGCCCGACGCCCGGGCACGGTGGTGCCGGCCGCTGGCCGGCTTCTCGCGCATCCGGCTGGGGCATCAGCCACGGTAGTGCCGGCCGCTGGCCGGCTTCTCGCGCATCCGGCTGGGGCATGAGCCACGGTAGAGCCGGCCGCTGGCCGGCTTCCCGCGCATCCGGCTGGGGTCATGGGCCACGGTAGTGGCCGCCGCCGGGGCGGGGACCCCGCGGGAGGCGCGGGGGCGGACGGTGCGCGCCGCG
>NZ_JAVWXA010000171.1:0-4673 GCF_036662295.1 Stenotrophomonas sp. | reverse complement strand
CACCAGCACGGCCGAGTTGAGCGGGCCGCCATCGCTGGGCGCGGCGGCCAGGGTCTGCCGCACCTGGCTGCGGCTGCGCACCGAGGACCACAGGTCACGGAACGCGGCCACGTCCACCGCCGCGGACGCAGGACGCGCGGCCAGCGTGGCCACCAGCGCGGTGAGCGGAGCCGGCGCCGGCGCGGGCGGCGGCGCCACCGGTGGCAGGCCGGCGGCATACGCGTCCACGCGCGCCTGCAGGCGCTGTTCCAGCCACGCCCGCGTGCCTCCCTCATGCTGCAGCGCCCGCGCCTGCAGGGCCTCGAGCACGGCCAGGCCGACCGGGTCGTGCCGGTCCATCTGCTGCGCGCGCCAGTGTGCGATGCGCGCGCGCGGGTCGGCCGGCTTACGGGGCATCGGCAGCGGCAGTGGCCTTGGGCCGCGGAATCGGCGCCATTTCCACGCGTCGGTTGCGCGCACGCCCTTCTTCCTGCGCATTGGAGCCCACCGGCTGTTCGGCCCCGAACGCCGCGGCGAACACCACCGAGGACGGCACGCCCTCGGCGATCAGGGCGCGGGTCACGGTGAGTGCACGCTCGGCCGACAACGCCCAGTTGTCGGCGAACTGGCGGTTGCCCTCGCGCACCTGGCGGTCATCGGTGAAGCCGCTGACCATCAGGATCTCCTCGCGCGAGGACAGGTACTCGGCCAACGGCGTGGCCAGGCTCTTCAGCAGCTCGCGCCCTTCCGGCTGCAGCTGGTCCGAGTTGAGCGCGAACAACACGCTGCCGCGGATGCCGATGCGGCCATCGACCAGGGTCACCCGGCCCGCCGCCAGCGGCACCGCCAACGCCTGCTCCAGCGTCTTGCGCCGGGCGGCCTCGGCCTGGCGCTGCTTGACCTCGTGGTCCAGGCGGCTGGACAGCTCCAGCTGCAGGGCGACCACGCCGACCAGGATCAGCACGAAGGCGCCCAGCAGCACCGACATCAGGTCGCCGAAGGCGGCCCAGATCGGCGCGCCGGTGGCGTCCTCGACCTCGATCTCATCACTCATGCGCTGGCGGCCTTGCCGGCACCGCGACGGCTGCCGAGCTGCTGCAGTTCCTCGATGATCTGCTTCTGCGACAGCACGCTCAGGTCCACCACCTCGCGCGCCTGGCCAACGTAATAAGCCAGCTGCTCATCGCTGCGTGCCAGCGATGCATCCAGCGCGGTGCCGATCTGCGCCAGGCGCTCGCCCAAGCCGGCGCTGGCGCTGCCGAATACCTCCATCGCGCCGCCGAACGCATCGGCCAGGCTGGCCACCTCGACCGCGCTGCCGGTGACCTGGGCCGCCACCTCGCCCAGCTTGCCGGTCTCGGCGGCCAGGTGGTCGGTGAAGCGCGTACCGACCCGCTCGAGCAGGTCGGCCGAGGTGGTGACCAGCGCGTCCACGGCGGTGCGCTGCTCGGTGGAGGCGTGGTTGACCGCGCCCAGCAGCGTTTCCAGCGTGGCCAGCAGGCGGCTGCGTTCCTCCAGCATGGCGGTATCGCGGACCATGCTGTCCGACAGCTTCTGGCGCAGTTCGGCCACCACTTCGGCGGCGGCCTTAGGCGCCTCGGAGGCGGCCTGGACCAGGGTGGAGATCTCGGCGATGGTCTGGCTGGCATGCGTGCGCGTCTGCGCGCTGATCTCCTGCGCGGTATGCGCCAACGCATCGCAGATGTCCTGCTGGCGTTGCGCTGCCTGCTCGCCGGTCTGCGCCCACTGCTGGCCCAGCGACGCGGTCAAGCGGTCGAATGCGCCGCTCCACTGCGCCAGGCGCTGTGCGTCGCGCGATTCCAGCGCGTCCTGCAGGGCCTGCTGCGACTGTGCCAGCGTCGCCACCAGGGCCGTGGCGTGGCGCTCGAAACCGGCCGTGGCCGCGGCCATCGCGTCCTGGTGCTGGCCGGCCAGCGTGGTGCTGCTGGCCTGCTGTTCGGCCAGCGCGGTGCGCCAGGCCTCGGCGGTCTGGGTGGTGCTGTCCTGCAGGCGGGCGGCCAGTGCATCCAGCAGCGTCCCGGCGCGCGCATCGTGCTGCGCGGCCAGGCGCTGCAGGCTGCCTTCCAACGCCAGCACCAGCGCCTCGTTGGCCTGCTGCTGCGCCTGCTGGGTGCCGGCCCAGCGTTCGGCGGTGGCATCCAGGCGCGTGGCCAGCGCATCGGCCAGGGCGGTGGCGTGCAGGCCCTGCTGCTCGCTGAAGGCGGCCAGGCTGCCGCGCAGTGCCTCGCCCATGGCCTGCTGGCCGTCCTGCTGGGCACGCTGGGTCTCGCTCCACTGGCCCACGCTGGCATGCATGCGCTCGGACAGTGCCTCCAGCAGGGCCGTGGCGCGCCGGTCCTGCTCGCCGGCCAGGCGGCCGAGTGCGGCCTGCAGGTCGTCGCTGGACTGCCGGTGCGTCTGCTGCTGGCTGGCCAGCGCCTCGCGCCAGGTGGCGGCGTTGGCGGTCTGGTGGGCCTCGAGGCCCGCGCTGAAAGCGCCCAGCTGCTGCTGCACCGCCGTGCCCACGTCCTGTTGCAGGGCGCGGGTGTCGCGCGCGATCACCGCCATCGTGTCCTGCATGATCGGCTGCAGGGCCTCGCCCACGGCGCGTGCGCTGGCGGCCACGCTGTCCTTGAGGGCCTGTTCCACCGCCGCGGCCAGCCGTGCGTGTTCGGCATCGGCATGGGCGTGGAAACGTTCCTGGCTGTCCAGCAACTGCTGCTGGGTCTGCTGGCTGCGTTCCTCGATCGCCACGGACATCGCCTGCAGGCGCTCCACCAGCGCGGGCATCAACTCGGCCTGTGCCTGCGCCATGCGCAGCGACTCGGCGCGCTGCCAATGCCTGGAATGGGCATGCAGCTGGCCGGCGATCCGCGCATCCAGCTGCTGCACGGTCTGCAGGCGCTCACGCCGGACCAGCGCGGCCAGCAGGCCGAGCATCGCCGAGGTCGCCACGCCGGCGATGGAGGTGCCAAAGGCCACCGCCAGCCCCTCGACCGGGGCGCCCAGCGAGCCGCGGATCGCCTGCAGGTCGGTGGCGCTCTCCAGTGCCAGCCCGGTGCCGCGCAGGGTGGCCATCATGCCCAGCAGGGTGCCCAGCATGCCCAGCAGCACCAGCAGCCCGACCAGATAGGGCGTGAGCACCGGCGCCGGCAAGGCCACCCGTTCGCCTTCCACGCGCAGGCGGACCGCGTTGCGCAGGCCAGCCGGTACGCGTTGCAGCCAGGCGGCCAGGTCGCTGCCGGCCGCCTCGCTGTCGGCCACGGCCTGGCCCAGGCCCAGCGTGGCCTGGCGATAGCGCAGCAGCTCCAGGCCGCCGGCGACGTAACAGGCCACGATCACCGCCGCCACCGCCGCGCCCACCGGGTTGCTGCCCAGGTAACCGGCGCCGATCCAGCACGCCGCCAGCAGGCCGGCAAGGAAGACAACGAAGTAAAGACTAGTTCTGAACATGACGTCCCAGTTATCGGGGGCGAAGCGCTGCAAGCAGGCCTTCGATCGGTTGAAAACGGACATCCAGTTCGGCCAGCAGCACGTCTTGCATATCCTGGTGGAAGCGCGCCAGCCAGCCTGGTGGGGCTGGCGCCGGCAGCGCCTCGTCGGTGTCGCCGTCGCCCGGCGCAGCCGCCGCGCGCAGGCGTTCAAAATGCTGGCCCAGCAGCGCCGGCACCGCGCCCAGCAGCGCCTGCTCGCGCGGGCTGAGGGTCTGTTCCATCACCGCGTCCACCTCGGCCAGGCGGGCCAGCGCGCCGTCGCCCTGGCCCAGCATGTCGCGCAGCCGGCCGCGCAGGCGACCGGTGGCGGCCTGCATCGAGCGCTGCACGCTCATGCAGTGCTGGCGATGCGGGGCGAAATCCTCGCCGGCCGTCGCGCGGCGGGCCTCGATGTCGGCGGTGATCGAGGCGCGCAGCGCGGCATGGACCCGTTCGCACTCGGCCTGCTCGGCACTGTCGAACACCGGCGCCTCCGGCACCGCCGCCGGCAATCGTCCATCCAGCGCCCGCGACAGGGCCACCGCACGGTTCCAGTCCACCCATTGGCTGAGCCGGTCGGACAGGTCCGGGCTGGTGCCGGGCAGGGCGCCGTCGGCAAACCCCGCCAGCAGGCGGATGAAGGCCGGCCCGGCAACGGGCGGTCGGTAGGGGGCTTTCGCCATGATTCCGGCTAAAACGATGAATTTTACACTGGAATGACGATTTGCCTGTCTGAACGGGTGCCCGGCCCCGGCGTGACCGCCACTTTCCGCTACGATGCCCGCCGTCAACCGGACATGGAGAAGCCCCGATGCGTCAGACACCCGCCACGTTCCCGCCCCGTCGCCTGCTGCTTCAGGGGGCATTGACGGTGGCCCTGGCACTGGGGGCGGGCGTCGCGCAGGCCGGTGCAGCGGACCTGCCCGGCGAAGACAGCCCGGACGTGGCGCCGTGCCGGGCCGGCCAGGCCGACGCGTGTGCCGCGCTGATCCGTCAGATCCGTGCCCCTGCCGGGACGCCGCCGTCGCCGGCGCAGCGTTGCGTGACGGCCCTGCAGACCCAGGTGCTGGACCAGCTCGACTGCCGCCGGGGGCGCGCCAGCGGCTGCACGGCCGCGGCCGCCTACGTGGCCGACGCCGCCTGCCCGGCGGCGCTCGACGCGGCCGTCCGCGCACAGGCCGACTGGGCCGAGGGCGGTGCGTTGCCCACCGAGCCGGCGCT
>NZ_JAVWXA010000170.1:0-4822 GCF_036662295.1 Stenotrophomonas sp. | reverse complement strand
TCCCCTGCCGCCGGCGCCCGTGGCGCGGTGGCCGTCGATGTTCCCGCCGTGGCCCATCCAGCGGGTGAAACCCCGCAGTGGTGGTACCGCAGCGGGGCCGCCCGCGCGGCCAGCAGTGGCGCCATGGACGGCAAGGCCAAGAACGTCATCCTGTTCCTGGGTGACGGCATGAGCCTGACCACGGTGGCCGCCGCGCGCATCTTCGAGGGCCAGCGCAACGGCAACCCCGGTGAAGAGAACCTGCTGTCGTGGGAGCGCTTCCCGGCCACCGCGTTCAGCAAGACCTACAACACCGACTCGCAGACGCCCGATTCGGCCGGCACCATGACCGCCATCAGCACCGGCGTGAAGACCCACATGGGCGCCATCGGCGTCAGCGCCGGCACCCGCCACGACTGCGCCGACAGCCTGAACAAGGGGCTGCTGACCTGGCTGCAGCTGGCCGACAGCGCGCACATGGCCACCGGCATCGTCTCCACCGCCCGCCTGACCCACGCCACCCCGGCCGCCACCTACGCGCACTCGCCCGAGCGCAACTGGGAAAACGACACCGACCTGACCGAAGAGGCCAAGGCCGCCGGCTGCCAGGACATCGCCCAGCAGCTGCTGTCCACCTCGCGCTACGGGCGCGGCCCGCTGGTCGCCCTGGGCGGCGGCCGCGGCGAGTTCACCACGGTGGAAGAACGCGATCCGGAATACGACGACAAGGTGGGCCAGCGCCTGGACGGGCGCAGCCTGGTCACCGAATGGCAGCAGGCCCACCCGCAGGGCGCCTATGTCTGGAACGCCAAGCAGTTGCAGGCCGCGCACAACGCCCCGGCGCTGCTCGGCCTGTTCGAGCCGGACCACATGCGCTACGAGATCGAGCGCAAGGACGACCCGTCCGGCGAGCCCAGCCTGGCCGAGCTGACCCGGGCCGCGATCAAGACCCTGTCGCGGCAGCCGGAAGGCTACGTGCTGATGGTCGAAGGCGCGCGCATCGACCATGCCAACCACAGCGGCAACGCCTACCGCGCCCTGAGCGATACCGTGGCGCTGTCCGATGCGGTGCGTGCGGCGGTGGAGGCCACCTCCGACCAGGACACCCTGATCATCGTCACCGCCGACCATTCGCACACGCTCAACTTCGTCGGCTACCCGGCGCGTGGCAACCCGATCCTGGGCAAGGTCAAGGACAAGGGCGGCGAAGACGGCACCGGCGCACTGGACGTGGCCCGTGACGGCCTCGGCCTGCCCTACACCACGCTGACCTACGCCAATGGCCCCGGCTACACCGGCACCACCAACCAGCAGCCGGCCGGCCCCAAGGTCTACCCGCACAACCCGTCCAGCTTCGACCCGGCCAGCGGCCGCCCGGACCTGACCCACGTCGATACCGAGCACCCGGACTACATGCAGGAAGCGCTGGTGCCGACCAAGAGCGAAACCCACGGTGGCGAAGACGTCGGCATCTGGGCACGCGGCCCGGGCAGCAAGGCGATCCGCGGCACCATGGAGCAGAACGCGATCTACCACATGATCGTGCAGGCCACCCCGCGCCTGCGCCAGCGCCTGTGCGAGGCCGGCACCTGCGACGCCAGGGGCGTGCCGGTCGAGCTGCCGGTCCCGGCCCGCTTCGAGCGCAAGGCCGACGCCAACTGATGGCCCGCCCGGCCGCACGCCGCGCCCTGCCCTGGTCCGCCCTGGCCTGGTGCGCGCTGCTGCCCGGCGGCGCGGCCCTGGCCCAGGCGCCGCAATGCAAGGTGCTCACCGAGGAACACGGGCTGTGGATGCTGCCCGGTTGCGAGGTGGTGGACCGATCACCGCGGATCGCCGCGGCGACCCTGGCCGACCTGCCCTATGACGACACCGGGCTGGCGGCGGTGTATGCCGCCGACAGCTACCACTTCGTCACCCGCCAGGGCCACACCCAGGCGGTGATCACCTGGGACAACGGCCCGGACTCCCTGCAGGAAGGGCTGTTCCGCGGCCGCGTGGGTGAACGCATCGGCTTTTTCGACGTGCACCTGGCGCAGGCGTTCCCGGCCACGTTCGACTTCGCCTGGCCCTTCCAGGACGGCATCGCCGAGGTCTGCAACGGCTGCCGCCGGGGCACCCCCGATGGCGACGGCCATACCCCGATGGAAGGGGGGGAGTGGTTCCACATCGACCGCCGCGGTCGCCGCGTGGCGGCGCCCACCCCACCGTGAGCGTTCTGCACGGCCGCCGCCGACGCGCGCGGCGATACTGTTCATCCCCCGCCCGATGAACCCGCCGATGGCCGCCGTTGCCTTGCCCCCTGTCCCCGATGCCCCCCTGCCCGTGCTGGTGGGTTTCAGCGGCGGGCTGGATTCCACCGTGCTGCTGCACTGGCTGGCCCAATCCATGCCACAACGGGCCGCCGGTCTGCGCGCGGTGCACGTGCACCACGGGCTGCAGGCCGACGCCGATGCCTGGACCGGGCACTGCCAGGCGCTGTGCCGCGCATGGCACCTGCCGCTGGACGTGGTGCGCGTGGCGGTGGCCCGCCACAGTGGCGAGGGCCTGGAAGCGGCCGCGCGCCAGGCCCGCCGCGATGCCTTCGCACAGACCCTGCAGCCCGGCGAGCAACTGGCGCTGGCCCACCATCGCGACGACCAGGCCGAAACCTTCCTGCTGCGCGCGCTGCGCGGCTCCGGCGTGGACGGGCTGGCGGCCATCCGCCAGCGCGCACCGCTGGCCGCCGGCACCGTCTGGCGCCCCCTGCTGCAGGTGCCGCGTGCGGCCCTGCTGGCCTACGCGCAGGCGCACGGCCTGGACTGGATCGAGGACCCCAGCAACGCCAGCGACGAGGCCGACCGCAATTTCCTTCGCCTGCGCGTGCTGCCGCTGCTGAAACAACGCTGGCCGCAGGCCGATGCCGCCTTCGCGCGCAGCGCCGCGCTGTGCGCCCAATCCCAGCGCCTGCTGGAGGAAGACGACCAGCACGCCCTGCGCCGCTGCACGCTGGCCCCCGGGGTGATGGCAAGCGCGCGCCTGCTGCGGCAGCCGCCGGAACGCCGCGCGCGGTTGCTGCGCCAATGGGTCCGCAACTGCGGCCTGCCGCCGCTGCCGGCCAGCGGCGTGGAGGCGCTCGAACGCGACCTGCTCACCGCCGCGCACGATGCCCCGGCCCATTACGCCTGGCAGGGCGCGCACATCCGCCACTGGCGCGGGCAGCTGCACCTGCTCTCGGCCACCCTGGCACTGCCGCCGCACTGGTCGGTGCACTGGGACGGCCAGGCGCCACTGGCCCTGCCCGATGGCGGCCAGCTGGCGCTGCTCGGTGCACCGCGCCTGGCCACCGCGCTGCAGGTCAGCGCGCGCCGCGGCGGCGAGCGCATCCAGTTGCCCGGCCGCAGTCATTCGCACGCGCTCAAGGACCTGCTGCAACAGCACGGCCTGCCGCCCTGGCAACGCCGCCAGCTGCCGTTGCTGTTCGATGGCACGCAGCTGATGGCGGCCGGCGATCGCATCATCGCCGCCCCGTTGCAGCACTGGCTGGATGAACACGATGCGACGCTGCGCTGGACGCCGGGCACGGCGTGAATTGACCCCACCGGATTGGCGCATCACACTTGCGCCATGCCCAAGAAGTCCCCCAACGAAACCTCCCCGGTCGCCCACTTCGAGCAGTCGCTGGAAGAACTGGAACAGCTGGTGGAGAAGATGGAAGCCGGCGACCTGAGCCTGGAACAGTCGCTCAGCGCCTACGAGCGCGGCGTGGGCCTGTACCGCCAGTGCCAGCAGGCGCTGGAACAGGCCGAACTGCGCGTGCGCCTGCTCAGCGATCCGGCCCGCCCGGATACCGCCGAAGCCTTCGACCCGCCCAGCCATGACGGTTGAGTCCACGTTCGCGCGTTGGCGCGACCGCATCGAAAGCCAGCTCGACGCCTGCCTGCCCGCCCCGGAACTCGCCCCGCAACGCCTGCACCAGGCCATGCGCCATGCCGTGCTGGGCGGCGGCAAGCGCATGCGCCCGCTGCTGGTATACGCCAGCGGCCAGGTGTGGGGTGCCGACGAAAACGCGCTGGATGCGCCGGCCATGGCGGTCGAGCTCATCCACGCCTATTCGCTGGTGCACGACGACCTGCCGGCGATGGACGACGACGCCCTGCGCCGTGGCCGCCCCACCACCCATATCGCCTTCGACGAAGCCACCGCGATCCTCGCCGGTGACGCGTTGCAGGCGCGCGCGTTCGGCCTGCTGGCCGACGCCGCGCTGCCGGCGCTGCTGCGCGTGCACTGCCTGCAGGCGCTCACCCAGGCCGCCGGCGCGGCCGGCATGTGTGGCGGCCAGGCCTTGGACATCGATGCGACCGGCCACGCGCAGGCCCTGCACGATCTGCAGCGCATGCACGCACTCAAGACCGGTGCCCTGATCCGCGCGGCGGTGCGCATGGGCGCGCTCTGCGGCGATGCCCCGGCGGCCGACCTGCTGCAGCTGGACACGTTCGCCAGCGCACTGGGCCTGGCCTTCCAGGTGCGCGATGACATCCTGGACGTGGAAGCCAGTTCCGAACAGCTCGGCAAGACCGCCGGCAAGGACCAGGCCCAGGCCAAGTCCACCTTCCCGGCGCTGCTGGGCATGGCCGGCGCCAAGGCCGAACTGGCCACGCTCAGCGAGCGCATGCACGACAGCCTCGCCGGCTACGGCGAACGTGCCGACGCGCTGCGCGCGCTGGGCCGGCTGGCCGTCGAACGCAGTTACTGATCCAACGGCGCGAAGTGCCGGCTTGGTCGTGCAGGAGATCTACAGCCTCAGCACTGTTCGCTGGTCGGTGGTGGGTGGGAAAAATGGTGGCTGTGGGATGCCGGCCAACGG
>NZ_JAVWXA010000169.1:0-5024 GCF_036662295.1 Stenotrophomonas sp. | reverse complement strand
GGGCCTGGGGCCGGCACTACCGGCTTTTCCGGTGCGCTCCGGTCACCTGTCCAAGGGCGGGTACGGGCGGACAACAAAAAAAGGGAGCCGGTTGCCCGGCTCCCTCGTCCTCATGCGGCCTGCACCTGCTCATACCCGCTGAAGCGCATGTCGCTGGTGGCGCGGCCCTGGGTGAGCGACCGCAGCGCGGTGGTGTAGCCGGCCAGTCGCGCCAGCGGCGCATAGCCGACCACTTCCACCTGGGCCCCCTGGTCCTCGATGGAGGCCACGCGCCCGCTGCGGCGGTTGAGGTCGCCCACCACGTCGCCGACGTTCGTCGACGGCGCGTGGATGGCCACTTCCATCACCGGCTCCAGCAGGCGCGTGCCTGCCGTGGCCAGCGCCGCCTTCACCGCTTCGCTGCCGGCGCGATGGAAGGCCATCTCCGAGGAGTCCTTGGCATGGGTCTGGCCGTCGGTCAGGACCACCTCGATCCCGACCACCGGATGCCCGCGCGGGCCTTCTTCCAGCGCCGCGCGCACGCCCTTCTCCACCGCCGCCACGAACGACTTGGGGATCACCCCGCCGACCGTGCGGTCGATGAAGCGCACCGCCTCGTCGCCGGTGGGCGTCACGTCCACCCGCACCCGGGCGAACTGGCCCTGGCCACCGGTCTGCTTGACCACCCGCCCTTCCACGTCCTGCACCGCGTGCGCCGGTGTTTCCTGGTACGCCACGCGGGGCGCGCCCACCTTCACCGGCACGTTCCATTCGCTGCGCAGGCGCTCCACCATCACTTCCAGATGCAGCTCGCCCATGCCCCAGATCAGGGTCTCCCCGGTCACCGCATCGGTATCGACGCGGAACGAGGGATCTTCCTGCGCCAGGCTCGACAGGCCCTGGCTCATCCGGATCAGGTCGGCGGCCTTCTCCGCGCCCAGCCGCCAGGCCAGCACCGCATGCTGGGCATGGATGGTGTCCAGCAGCAGCGGCGCGGCCGGTGCACTGAGCGTTTCACCGCTCACCGCATCCTTCCAGCCGATCACCGCCACGATGTCACCGGCGACCGCCTCGGTGATGTCGTGGGTCTGGTCGGCCTGCACCCGCACCAGCCGGCTGATCCGCCGCCCCTGTGCGTGCTGCGAGCTGGCCACGGTGTCGCCCACCTTCAACCTGCCCGAATACAGCCGCACGAAACTGAGCGCGGCATGGCTCTGGTGGGTGATCTTGAACAGCAGCGCGGCCAGCGGACCTGCCGGGTCCGGCGGCAGCAACACCTCGCTGCCGCCCCGGGTGGCCACCACGGCCGGCCGGTCCAGCGGCGAGGGCAGGAAATCGACGATCGCATCCAGCAACGTGTCGATGCCCTTGCTCTTGAACGCCGACCCCGCCAGCACCGGCACGCCCGCACCGGCCAGCGTGGCCCGGCGCAGCGCCGCCCGCAGCGCATGGTCATCGATCGCCGCACCCGCCAGCCAGGCATCGGCCAGGCCGTCGTCATGGTCGGCCACCGCTTCGATCAGGCGCTGGCGATACGGCTGCCACTGCGCCTGCTCGTCAGCGTTCCAGTCGCGGCGGGTCGGGCTGCCGGCGTCGTCCCACACCACGATCTGGCGGTCGATGAAGTCGACCCAGCCATGGAAATGGTGTTCGTCGCCAAGCGGCCAGCCGACCGCCCACGCACGTGCCTGCAGTTTGTCCTGCAGTTGGTCCAGCACGCGCGCGAAGGAGGCCCCGACGCGGTCCATCTTGTTGACGTAGGCGATCAGCGGCACGCCGTGGCGGCGGGCCTGGTGCCAGACCGTCTCGGACTGCGGCTGCACGCCATCGACCGCGGAGAACACCGCCACCGCGCCATCCAGCACGCGCAGGGAACGCTCCACTTCGATCGCGAAATCGATGTGGCCGGGGGTGTCGATCAGCGTCAGCCGATGGTCGTGGCCGCCACGCGGGGCCCAGTGCGCCTGCACGGCCGCCGCACCGATGGTGATGCCGCGCTCGCGCTCGATCGCCGAGAAGTCGGTGGTGGCCGCGCCGTCATGGACTTCGCCGACCCGGCGGATCTCGCCGGTCTTCCACAGCAGGCGTTCGGTGAGGGTGGTCTTGCCGGCGTCGATGTGGGCGATGATGCCCAGGTTGCGCCAGTGGGAAAGGGGGTGGGTATGGGTGTTCATGGTCATTGTGCTCGTCGCCAACATCGAGGAGCCGCACGCCGCCGTTGGCTAACGGGCGTGCGGCCAGGTTTGGGGCTCGGCGATCAGGTGCATGGCACGTTCTCCTTTGCATCGGTGATGAAACGCGGAAACGAAAAGAGCGCCCGATGGGCGCTCTGTCTGGGGTCTTTCAGGGCGACCGGAATCCGGTCAGCCGCCTGATGAGCCGCAGGGCAGACGCGCCCGTACCGCGCTTGCGCGGGTCTGGGTAAAAAACGTCAGGAGCGGCATCAGGATCATGGCGGTCGCATCGGGTGGATGGGTGCATTCTAGACCTCGCGGCGTGGCTTGCAAGCCCTTATTGGCGCCACCACTGGAACACTGAGGGGTGTCAACGCCATTTGGTGACACGCGTGTGCCCTGCTCGCCCGTCCCCGCCCTCTCATATGCGAATGGGTCGCAATTGCATACCCGGCGGAATTCCCTAGAATGCACAGGTAACCGCGGCACCGGCAGCCTGAATGGCGCTGATGGCCGCGCGTCGAGGCCCTGCTCACGGCAGCGCCCACCTTCTTCCGTGCTTCCGAGTCATCCCTCATGCCCTTCCCTGCCGAATCTTCCCGCCGGTTGCGCCCCAACCTGCTTGCCGCCGCCTGCGTGCTGGCCGTCGCCGGCGCGCTTCCCGCACACGCGCAGTCCGCCACCGACCTGGATGCGGTCCGCGTCAACGCCTACCGCGCGGCCAACAGCGCCAGCGGTGCCACCAAGACCAACGCCAGCATTGCCGAGACGCCGCAGTCGGTGTCGGTGATCGAACGCGCCGAGCTGGACGCGCGCGGCGTGCAGTCGCTCAACGATGCGATGCGCTACGTGGCCGGCGTGAGCCTGGAAAGCAGCGGCATCGACAACCGCGTGGATGATTTCCGCATCCGCGGCTTCGATGCCGGCAGCTGGTCCAACAACGTCACCCTGGATGGCATGCGTGCCCCGCAGGGCAGCCAGTGGAACCGCACCATGTTCGACAGCTGGAACCTGGAGCGTGTGGAAGTGCTCAAGGGTCCGTCGGCGGTGATGTACGGCCAGATCGCCCCGGGCGGCATGGTCAACCAGGTCAGCAAGACCCCCACGCCCGATCAGGTGCAGCAACTGCGCCTGGGCGTGGATGCCAACGGCCAGTACAGCGCCGCCTTCGATGTCGGCGCGGGCCTGGCCGGCAACGACCACCTGTTCCGGCTGGTGGGCCTGTACCGCGATGGTGATACCCAGATCAACCATACCCAACAGAAGCATGGGTTCCTGGCGCCCAGCTACACCTGGCAGATCGCCGAACGCACCCGCCTGACCCTGCTGGGCCTGTACCAGAAGGACGACGGCGGCTCGACCTACCAGTTCCTGCCGGCCGCCGGCACGCTCCAGCCCACCCGCTACGGCTACATGAAGAACAGCACCTTCATCGGCGAGCCGGACTGGAACACCTACGACCGCACCCTGTGGACGGCCGGCTGGATGTTCGAGCACCAGTTCAACGACCACCTCACCCTCATCCAGAACGCGCGCCGCACGCACGTGGATTCGCTGTATCGCGGGGTGGTCACCTTCGGCGCGCTCAATGCCGATGGCCGCACCCAGAACCGCCGCGGCGTGATGGGCACCGGCGACTCCGATGGCGATACGTTCGACACCCGCCTGCAGGCGCGCTTTGCCACCGGCGCGCTGGACCACACGGTGCTGCTCGGCTGGGACTGGCAGCGCGCCGACTGGTCCGGCGTGCGCAGTGCGATGAGCAGCCCGCGCCCGATCGACATCTTCAACCCGGTGTACACGCCCTACGCACCGACCGTGAGCACCGAGACCCCCACCGACGGGGTCAATCGCCAGAGCGGGGTGTATCTGCAGGACCAGATGGCACTGGGCAACTGGCGCCTCACCTTGGGCGGCCGCTACGACTGGACCAAGGACGACAGCAGCAGCGCCAACCGCAACATCGCCACCGGCATCTCTACCCCGGGCGGCCGCAACGTGATCAAGTGCGAGGCGTTTACCGGGCGCGCCGGGCTGCTGTATGTGTTCGAGAACGGGCTCACCCCGTATGTGAGCTATGCCGAATCCTTCCAGCCCTCCACCAAGTCGCCGCTGGACAGCTTCACCCACGCCACCTTCGAGCCGATCAACGGGTCGCAGTGGGAAGCAGGCCTGAAGTATCAGCCGGCCAGCGTGGATGGCCTGGTCACGCTGGCGGTGTATGACCTGCGCCAGCAGAACATGATCGTGGATGATCCGATCACCAGCCATCGCAACTGCGGCGCCACCGGCACCGCCACCTGTTCGATCCAGGGCGATGAAGGCCGCGTGCGGGGTGTCGAACTGGAAGGCCGGATCACCCCCGTGGAGGGCTTCAGCCTGATCGGCGCGGCCTCGCGCATGGAATCGGAGATGACCCGTTCGGCCGCTTACCGTGGCAAGGCGCTGGCGATGGTGCCCGACTACACCGCCTCGTTCTGGGCCGACTACACCTTCCAGGGCGGCGCACTGCGCGGCCTGAGCCTGGCGGCCGGGGCGCGCTACAACGGCGTGAGCTACGGCGACAGCGCCAACCTGTATCGGATTCCTGCGTACACCCTGTGGGATGCCGCGATCCGCTACGACGTGGGCCGCATCGGCAGCACCGCCGTGCAACTGGCGATCAATGCCAGCAACCTGGCCGACAAGCGCTTTGTGTCCACCTGCACGGGTGTGTCTTCCTGCTATTACGGCAGCGGGCGCACGGTGATGGCCACGGCGCGGTTCGGGTGGTGATGCGGTAGGTGCGGGTGGTATTCGCCTGATCCGGGGTGCGGCGGGCATCGATCTGACCCGGTAGTGGCGGGGGCGGGGCGCGGGGGCCCCGCTCTG
>NZ_JAVWXA010000168.1:0-5061 GCF_036662295.1 Stenotrophomonas sp. | reverse complement strand
AGGACGTACTTGCAGCGTGTCCCGCGAACCCGCACACCCCCGCCCCGCGCGACAGCGCCGGCACTCGCAACGCTTCATACGCCGCAACGACAGAACCCCGCGAATGGGCGAAGAACCAAAATAAAGGAGGAGGCCGCCTGCGGCCGGGGGACATTTGCGCCAGGGGCCTCCCGGCCGCTACGGGGCCCTGACGATCGCTGCAGACCTGAGCGAGGAGACACGCGCCACCTCCACACCACGCCGGCCACGGAGCGTGGCGCAAGACGCTGGCCTTCAGCGTAAGAAAAGCCAAAAAAAACGGGCCTTTCGGCCCGTTTCCCATTTGCATCTGGCGCTCAGCTCAGCTCAGCCGCCACCACCGCCACCAGCGTGGATACCACCGGCCGTCAGTGCCGCCGGATCCAGCAGCCGGCGCAGCTCGGCTTCGGGCAAGCCACTATCTTCCAGCGCCACCTCCAGCACCGGTCGCTGCTCCTTGTAGGCGCGCTTGGCAATGGCCGCGGCCTTTTCGTAACCGATGATCGGGTTCAGCGCCGTCACCAGGATCGGGTTGCGGTCCAGCGCTTCGCGCACGCGGTCCTCGCGCACCTTCAGCCCCACGATCGCCGTGTCGGCCAGCAGCCGCGAAATGTTGGCCAGCAGCCCGATCCCATCCAGCAGGTTGGCCGCGATCAGCGGCAGCGTCACGTTCAACTGGAAATTGCCGGTCTGCCCGGCCACGGTGATCGCCGCGTGGTGGCCGATCACCTGCGCGCACACCATCACCGTCGCTTCGGGAATCACCGGGTTCACCTTGCCCGGCATGATCGAGCTGCCCGGCTGCAGCGCCGGCAGTTCGATCTCGCCCAGGCCGGCCAGCGGCCCGGCGTTCATCCAGCGCAGGTCGTTGGCGATCTTGATCAGCGCCACCGCCAGCGCATTGAGCTGGCCGGACAATTCCACCGCATCGTCCTGCGCGGCCAGCCCCTCGAACTTGTTCTCGGCACTGTCGAACTTCTGCCCGGTCTGCTGCTTGAGCAGCTTGGCCACCCGCTCGCCGAAGCGCGGATCGGCGTTGATCCCGGTGCCGATCGCGGTGCCGCCCAGCGGCAGCCGGCGCAGCCGCTTGAGGCTGTCCTCGATGCGCGCCTGCGCCGAAGCCAGTTGCGCCGACCAGGCCCCGAACTCCTGCTCGAAGGTCAACGGCATCGCATCCATCAGGTGCGTACGCCCGGTCTTCACCACCTTGCGCAGGCTGCGGCCCTTCTTGTCGATGGCCTTGCGCAGGTGCGCCAGCGCCGGCAGCAGCTGCTCCTGCACGCCCAGCAGCGCCGATACCCGCAGCGCGGTGGGAATCACATCGTTGGAGCTCTGGCCCTGGTTGACGTGATCGTTGGGATGCACGGCGAGCTTGCCGGCCTTGCCGGCGCGGTTGGCCAGCGTGGCGATCACCTCGTTGGCATTCATGTTCGAGGACGTGCCCGAACCGGTCTGGTACACATCGATCGGGAAGTGCGCGTCATGGTCACCGCGTGCGACTTCGCCCGCCGCCGCCTCGATCGCCTTGCCGATGTTCCTGGGCAGGTGGCCCAGCTCGACGTTCACCGACGCCGCCGCGCCCTTGACCAGCCCCAGCGCGCGGATGAAACCGCGCGGCATGCGCTGCCCGGACACCGGGAAATTGTTCACCGCCCGCTGCGTCTGCGCGCCCCACAACGCATCGGTGGGCACCTGCAGCTCGCCCATGCTGTCGTGCTCGATCCTGAAACCCTTGCTCATTGCATCACTCCGCGTGTCTTTCGGTCTGGAAAGGGAACCTGCGGCTGGCAACGGGCCTGATTCCCTGGCTGGCGGCTCTGCGCACCATACTCCCAAGCCGCGTTGAAACCCAAGAACGGCGGTGATCGGCTAGACTCGGAATTCGTGTTCATTCAGAAAGCCTTCCGCCCCCATGGGTGACGACCCCCACAGTAGTTCCCGGCCTGCCGCCGCGCAGCGCCGCACCCGTCTTTCCACCGCGCCTGCAGCGCTGCTGCCCGGGGCCCGGCGATGATCGGCAACCTCCTGCTTCTGCTGCTGGCCTTCGGCCTGGTGCTGCTCAACGGCTTCTTCGTGGCCGCCGAGTTCGCCTTGGTCAAGCTGCGCCATACCCAGGCCGTCGGCCTGGCCGAACGGCACGGCTGGCGCGGCCGTCTGCTGCTCAACGTGCACTCGCACCTGGATGCGTACCTCTCGGCCTGCCAGCTCGGCATCACCCTGTCCTCGCTGGGCCTGGGCTGGGTGGGTGAGCCGGCCTTCGCGCACCTGCTGCAGCCCATGTTCGATGCCTTCGGCATGAGCGAGGACGGCGCCCGCCTGACCGCCTTCATCATCGCCTTCAGCGTCATCTCCTTCCTGCACATCGTGCTGGGTGAACTGGCCCCCAAGTCGATGGCGATCCGCGCCCCGGACCGCATGTCGCTGTGGACCGCCGCGCCGCTGTACCTGTTCTACTGGGCGATGTACCCGGCCATCTGGCTGCTCAACAACAGCGCCAATGCGCTGCTGCGGCTGGTCGGCTGGGGCGATGTGGAACACACCTCGCACCGCTATTCGCGCGAGGAACTCAAGCTGATCGTCGGCCGCCAGCAGCCCAACGACAGCGCGCCGGACCACGGCCTGACGCTGATGAGCCACGCCCTGGAGCTGCCCGAGCTGGTCGCCGGCGACCTGATGCGCCCGCGCGAGCACATGCGGTCCTTCCGCGAGGGCATGGGCCTGGCCGAGGTGATGGCCGAGTTCGCCGAGAGCCGCTACAGCCGCTACCCGTGGTTCGACCGGGACGGCGAGGACGTGCTCGGCATCCTGCACATGAAGGACCTGCTGGTCGAGATCGCCCGCGGCCGCCCCACCGACGACCTGCGCGGGCTGCTGCGCCCGGCCAACCTGATCGCGCTGGAGACCCCGGTACCCAGCGTGCTCGAACGCTTCCGCACCGGCACCACCCACCTGGCGCTGTGCGTGGAAGAGCACGGCCGCATCCTGGGCTTCTTCACCCTGGAGGACCTGCTGGAGGTGGTGGTGGGCGATATCGAGGACGAGCACCCACATGTGGTCAAGGACGCCCCCACCCGCGGCGCCGATGGCAGCCTGCTGGTGGCCGGCTCCACCTCGATCTTCCGCCTGGAGCGCCTGCTCGGCCACGATCTGGAGGCGCCGGAGCACCTCAATTCGGTGGGCGGGCTGATCGTGCACCAGCTGCAGCGCCTGCCCGAGGAGGGCGAGACGCTGCTGATCGACGGCCACCAGTTCACCATCAAGCGCATGGCCGGTCACCGCATCCAGGCCGTCACCGTACGCATGGCACAGGCCGACCCGGGCGGGGCAGCGTAGAATGGCGGCCCCCGCCGTCATCGCCCTGCCCCTGCCATGTCCGAATTCGCCCTGCTCGCCCTGTCCCCGCTCGATGGCCGCTATGCCGGCAAGGTCGATGCCCTGCGCCCGATCTTCTCCGAATACGGCCTGATCAAGGCCCGTGTGAAGGTCGAGGTGGAATGGCTGCTGGCGCTGGCCAACGAACCGGGCATCGTCGAACTGGCCCCGTTCAGCGCCGCCGCCACCACCCGCCTGCGGGCGCTGGCCGATGATTTCGCCCCGTCCCACGCCGCGCGGGTGAAGGAGATCGAGCGCACCACCAACCACGACGTCAAGGCCGTGGAGTACTTCATCAAGGAACAGCTCAAGGCCGATGCCGAGCTGGGTCCGGCGTTGGAGTTCGTGCATTTCGCCTGCACCAGCGAAGACATCAACAACCTCAGCTACGGGCTGATGCTCGAGCAGGCCCGCCGCGAGGTGCTGCTGCCCAGCCTGGACGGCGTCGCCGCCAGCCTGCGTGCGCTGGCCCATGCCCAGGCCGCCCAGCCGATGCTCTCGCGCACCCATGGCCAGACCGCCTCGCCCACCACCCTGGGCAAGGAAGTGGCCAACGTGGTGGCGCGCCTGGAGCGCCAGCGCAGGCAGATCGCCGCGGTGGAACTGACCGGCAAGATCAACGGCGCGGTCGGCAACTACAACGCCCACGTGATCGCCTACCCGGGCGTGGACTGGCCGGCCTTCGCCAAGCGCTTCGTGGAAAGCCTGGGCCTGGTCTTCAACCCCTACACCACCCAGATCGAGCCGCACGACAACGTGGCCGAGATCGGCGATGCCGCGCGCCGCGCCAACATCATCCTGATCGACCTGGCCCGCGACATCTGGGGTTACATCTCGCTGGGCTACTTCAAGCAGAAGCTCAAGGAAGGCGAAGTCGGCTCCTCGACCATGCCGCACAAGGTCAACCCGATCGACTTCGAAAACGCCGAGGGCAACTTCGGCATCGCCAACGCCCTGTTCGAGCATTTCAGCGCCAAGCTGCCGATCAGCCGCTGGCAGCGCGACCTCACCGACTCCACCGTGCTGCGCGCGGTCGGCACCGCTTTCGGCCACACCCAGGTGGGCCTGGACTCGCTGGCCAAGGGCCTGGGCAAGCTGACGGTGAACCCCGAGCGCCTGGATGCCGACCTCAACGCCTCCTGGGAAGTGCTGGCCGAGGCGGTGCAGACCGTCATGCGCCGCTATGGCCTGCCCAACCCCTACGAGCAGCTCAAGGCCCTGACCCGTGGCCAGGGCATCACCGCCGAGTCGATGCAGGCCTTCGTCGAGTCGCTGGCGCTGCCCGAAGAAGCCAAGCAGGGCCTGCGCGCGCTCACCCCGGGCGGCTACATCGGCCTGGCCGCGGACCTGGCCAAGGCCATCTGAGGCGCGCGGCACCTGCGTGACCCCGGAAAGGGACGCCGGCGCTGCCAGCGTCCCTTTTTCGTTGCGGGGGCGAGGAGCCGCCGGGCAGAGCCCGGCGCTACGGGCGCTCTGTTGCCATGCGTTACCGGGTCGGGTCACGGCATCGGCAGTCGGTCGGGACCCGACCCTACCAGCCCCCACCCGGCCACCATCGCCAGCCGGGACCCGACCCGACCGACCTACCCGGTAGGGTCGGATCCCGATCGACCGCCGATTTACCCGGTAGGGTCGGATCCCGATCGACCGCCGACCCTGCCGATCAGCGCG
>NZ_JAVWXA010000167.1:0-5307 GCF_036662295.1 Stenotrophomonas sp. | reverse complement strand
GCCAGGATCCGCATCCGCGGATGGGTCACCTTCAGGCCGACTTTACGCAGGTCGTGGGTTTCCATAGGTCTCCGTTCATTGGCGATTTAGCGCCAGCTGCCTCGGATTGGGTCGCGGCGACGCGTCGTGAGTGTATCATCGACTGGATTTCCCAAAACGCCATTCCCGATGCGCAATCTCCTGCTGGTCGCCGCCGTTGCCCTGTCCACCACGGGCTGCGGCATCATCTATAAGCAACCCATCTATCAGGGCAACCTGATCCGGGAGCAGGCCGTCGGTCAGCTGCAGGTGGGCCAGAGCAAGCAGCAGGTCAACGCGCTGCTCGGCACCCCCTCCATCCCGGACCCGTTCCACGCCCAGCGTTGGGACTACACCGCCAGCCAGCGCGTGAACCGCCTGGGCCAGACCGAAGTGAAGAACTTCACGGTGTACTTCGAAAACGACCTGGTGACCCGTTGGGACGGTGAGTACTTCGCCAACAACGACGCCGACCTGGCCAAGACCTCGGTGCGCCAGTTCGGCCGCAACCTGGCCAAGGACAAGAAGAAGCGCGGCGGCCGCTGAGGCGGCCACCCGGCCTACCGACCGGCGCGGGCGCGCCGGCGGCGGTTGTCCTTCGGATCGGCCAGCAACGGTCGCAGCAGCTCGACCCGGTCCCCGTCGTGCAACCGCTGCGTCGGGCGGGCCAGCACCCCGTGAACGGCCATGGCCGGACAGTCTTCGCTGCCCGGCAACGCGGCCGCGGCGACGGCCTCGGCCACGGTGGCGCCCTCGGGCAGCTGCAGCGCGCGGCGGGCCACCCGGTCCGGCCAGGCCAGCACGACTTCCACGCCGATCACGGCTCAGTCCTGCTCGTCGGCAACGCGGACGAAATCATTGACCATCCGGTCGGCCAGGCCCTGGAACCCCAGTGCCAGGGCCGGCCCGAGCAGGCGTGAGTTCGGCTCGAACTCCAGGGTCAGGGTGACCTTGCAGGCATCTTCGGCCAGCGCGTGGAACTCCCAACGCCCGTGCAGGCGCTTGAAGGGGCCATCGCGCAGCTGCATGTCGATGCTGGTGGGGCGCTGCAGGGTGTTTTCAGTCATGAACCAGGTCGAGAACGACCCCAGCCCCAGGTCCAGGCGCGCCACCAGGCGGTCCGGGCCGGATTCCAGGATCTGCGAAGCCGAGCACCAGCGGAACCGGCGCGGATAGGCATCGATATCATTGACCAGGTCGAACATACGGGCAGCCGAATGTTCGACCAGGGCGCTACGACGGATAGTTGGCATGCGGCAATACAGTGTGCTGATGAATCGACCGGAGAGGCCCGAATCGGAGACAATACGGACATGAGCAAGAACAACGGCAAGGATAAAGCAAAGAACGCGACGGCCAACAAAACCATCGCGCTCAACAAGCGTGCCCGCCACGAGTACCACATCGAAGATCGTTTCGAGGCCGGCCTGGCCCTGCAGGGCTGGGAGGTCAAGTCGATCCGCGCCGGGCGCGGCAACATCGTCGATGCATACGCCTATGTGCGTGACGGGGAGATCTTCCTGATCGGCGCGCAGATCACCCCGCTGATCCAGGCCTCCACCCACGTGGTGGCCAACGACCGGCGCGAGCGCAAGCTGCTCCTGCACCGCAACGAGATCGACAAGCTGATCGGCAAGGTCCAGCGCGATGGCTACACCATCGTGCCCACGGCCATGTACTGGAGCAAGAACAAGATCAAGCTGGAAGTGGCGCTGGCCAAGGGCAAGCAGACCCACGACAAGCGCGATGCCGAGAAGGACCGCGACTGGGCCCGCGAGAAGTCGCGGACCATGCGCCGCCACAACCGCGACGCGTAAGCCGGCCAGCAACCCGATCGCCCCACCCGGCGCTTAGCCCTCTTCGTCCACCTGGTAGGGCCGCTGCTGCACCGGCGGCGGCGCCACCCCGTACTTCTGCCGATACAGCTCGTTGAGCTGATGGTTCAGTGACAACGCCTCGGCCTCGGCCAACAGGCGCTCGCTGTCGGACAGACCGAAGATCATCACCGGCCGGCTCAGCGACTGCATCAGGTCGCCCCGCATCTCCACCACCCGCGACAGCGCATAGGCCTCGGCCATCTGGTCGCGACGGCTCGCCTTGAACGCGACCAGCTGGTTCAGCGCAAACAGGTTGCCGTCCGCCCCGGCCACCAGCAGCCGGGTTTCGGCCTGGGGGTCGGTGCGCAGGCGGCGGGCGTCCAGCAGCGTGCGCGCCACCCCATCGCCGGCCGCGGCGGCCTGCTCCAGCTGCAAGTCGGTTGCGGTCACGTAGCGGCGCCACTGGCGGGCGTTGGGGTAGCCGTGGCGGTCCAGCCACTCGGCTTCCTCCGGACTGTCGCCGCCAAACGGCTCGGTCTCGCCCACCATCCCCTGCCGCGACTGCGGTACATCGGGGAACGGGTGCGGTGGACGCGCGGCGGCTGGCCGCGCAGGCAGCGCCGGGGCTGCGGCCACCGGGCGCGCGGCCGGCGGCACATCCTGGCGGCTGGCCACGGCCGGTTCCCGCTGCGCGGGCCGCGCCTGCCGCTGCCCCACCTGCACGCCCGCCACGAACACCGCCGCGGCCCCCAGCAGCAACACCGCCAGCTTCCCTGCCCTGCCCATTGCTACTCCCTTTGAACGCCGCCACGGCCTGCTGCCTCGTGCCCGCCAGCAAATACGCGGACAGACCGGGGGATTATCGCGCCATCGGCCTGGCGGGCAATTTCCCGCTGCGTGCCGACAAGTGTCAAAATCCCCGCCTATTACACAGGCTGGAGCGTTGCGTGACACAGGAAACCCCACTGGAAGCCGCCCCGAGCGCCGATCCCACCGTCGATCCCATCGCCGAGCTGCAGGCCGACGTGGCCGCCTATGAAGCGATCTTCGTTGAGCTGGCACGCGCGATGGACCCGGCCGCCCTGCTCAAGGTGCTCACCTACCTCTCGCGCAACGCCAAGCGTGATGCCTCGGAAAAGCAGACCTACGACAGCCTCGAACACCGTCGCCTGGTCGCCACCGTGGAGGCGCTGATGGCCCACGTGGCACCGGAAGCGCGCAAGCAGGCCGTCACCCTGCGCAACGAGCAGAACCACATGCGCAAGCAGAAGGCTCGTCACCAGGCCGACAGCAAGCGCCAGCGCGAAGGCAAGCGCTGAGCCGGCGAGCCGCCCACCTCGTCTTCGGCGTTGCCGTTGTGAGCGCGTTGATCGCCCCGGTTGCACGTGCCAGCAACCCGCCCCACCCGTGCACCGCCGTTGAGGCCGACACGCGGCGCATCCTGGATGCACGCATGGACGGCGACCAACCGCTGCGCCAACCCGGCCCCGCTGCCGGCAACGCGCAGCCGGCCGACCCGGAGGCGGCTTTCGCCGGGTACCAGCGTGGCGCACGCCAGGGGCTGCCCGAAGCGCAGTTCCACCTGGCCGCCGCGTACCTGTTCGGGCGCGGCACGGCGCCAGACCTGGCCCGTGCCATCGCCCTGTTCGGCCAGGCGGCCGCGCAGGGCGACGCCGATGCCATGCGCTGGCTCGGCGATATCCACGCCGTGGGCGGCCCGATCAACCGCTATGGCCGGTATCCACCCGGCGCGCAGTGCATCGCGGTGGACCTGGCACAGGCGGCGCACTGGTATCGGCAGGCCGCCGAGGCCGGCAACCGCGCCGCCCAGGAACAGCTGGCCATCGCCTACCTTGCCGGACTCGGCGTTGACCCCGATCCGGCGCAGGCCGAACACTGGCTGGAGGCGATCGGGAAGGAGCGCCGCGCCCATGCGCTGTTCTACCTGGCCGACCAGTACCTGTATGGCGCCGGCGAGGTCGTGCCAAAGGACCTGGCCAAGGGCGCGCGTTACACGCTGATGGCCGCCGAACTGGGGCATCCGCCTGCGCTGGCGCAGCTTGGCGTGCTGCACGAGCACGGCATGGGCGTGGAGCAGGACGACGTGAAGGCCTACGCCTACGCGCTGGCGGCACACGACGAGGGGCTGCCGATCGAGGACCACCATTTCGCCAACCAGGTCGCCACGTTCCAGGCCCGCATGACCGAGGCCCAGCAGGCCGACGCGCTGCAGCTGTTCCGCAGCATCCGCCAACGGCTGCACGGCGAGGCGACCTACCTGTAAGCCCGCCCGGCGCGCACCGACGTGCCCGCGTGACTGTTCAGCTGGAGTGGAGTAGGATTGGCCCCGTCAAGTAGCGTCTGGTTCGCCAGATGTCTTGCGGTTCTTGAAGAAACCGGGGGTGCATTGGTTTCGACGGGGGTTGTGAAGTTACTTGGTGCATGCCGAGGGGGCAGCTTTCCTCGTTAATCCAGCAGCAAACTTTTAGTTGCCAACAACGACAACTACGGTTCGAACGACTTCGCAATCGCTGCCTAAAAACAGCTTTAGCGTTTAGTTCTACAGCCGCCTAAGGCGAACCCCCGAACCTACTTGTGCCCGTGCTCGTAGATGTAGGGTCATTATCACGGAACCGGTTGTGATGGCTGCCTGTCAGTCACGACTTAACTAAAGCAGGCTGGTCCTGGGGTGCACTTTGCACGCCGTGCTGCCACAGGGCGAGATTCAACGGCGAGCTAAGCATGTAGTACCGGGGATGGAGTGCCTTCGGACGGCGGTTCAATTCCGCCCACCTCCACCAATGAGGGGTTCGAAAGAATCCCAGGAAGCCCGGGAATCCTTACACAATAAGGGTTCCCGGGCTTTTTGTTGTCTAGGGTTGCCAGGTCTGGTGGGCTGCAGCCATGAGACGGTGGGGGTATATCCAGGGGTACAAGCCCGCCCTGAAAACCTGGTACCCCCATGCCCTGTCCGATGCCGCGATCCGTCGCGTAAAGGCCACCGAGAAGCAGCAGAAGCTGTCCGACGGTGGCGGCCTGTTACTGATGGTCCACCCGGATGGCTCTCGCTACTGGCGCTGGAGGTACCCCGTCAACGGCGAGAAGAAGCTGCCGGCACGGGCGTGTATCCCGACGTCAGCCTGGCCAAGGCCTGAGAAGCCCGGGAAGACGCACGACGCCTGCTCGCCAGCAGCGTGGACCCCAGCGAGCACCCCAAGGCTGCTACCGCCTCCCGCACCGTGGCGGATATGGCGAGAGCTTCGAGGTCATCACCCGAGAGTGACTCGCCGGTCGGCGTTGATCTTCTCAGTCTTACAGACTTCAAATGGGATCAACCCACTCATCCATATCCTCTTCTTAGCTGACACGGCGCAAGCCAGAGAGTCTAGTTCGCCTCTTTCTCACTGGGGCCGGCTTGACTGAATCGCCCAGGGTTTTGTAGACAGTCGTCAGCCGTTTAGTGCGTACTGCT
>NZ_JAVWXA010000166.1:0-5308 GCF_036662295.1 Stenotrophomonas sp. | reverse complement strand
GCCCCCTTTTTTAGCCCAATTGGACGCGGCTGTCGTGGGCAGGCGGTGCGACCGCTGGTCGCAGCGCACAGGCCGGCGCGGGGCCGGCCTTGCGCGGCGCCGGCCACCGGCCGCCCCCCCGTGTCACCACTCGGGCAGTTTTTCCGGCAGCAACGCGCGGATCGGTGCGCCGTCCTCGCCGGCCGCCAGCTTCTCGGCCTCGGCGATGGGCAGGTCCACGTCCAGCAGCCAACCGTCCTCGTCGGCCTGTTCTCGGCGCACCACTTCCAACTGGTGCAGGCGCGAACGCAGGCGACCGGCACTGGGCGGCAGGCGCAGTTCGCCGCTGACGTGCTGCAGGCCCAGGCGCTTGCCCAGCACCGACTCCAGCAGCGGCATCCCCAGCCCATCACGGGCGGAGATCCAGACGCGCTCGCGCCGGGCCTCGTCGGGTATGCCGTCCTGGCCGTCGTGGCGGACCTCGGCGCCGTCGATGCGGTCGATCTTGTTGAACACGAGCAGCTGCGGCAGGTCGCCGGCGCCCACCTCGGCCAGCACCTCGTCGACCTGGGCGATGCGCTCCTCGCGGTGCGGATCGGCGGCATCGACCACGTGCAGCAGGAAATCGGCCTCGCGCGCTTCGCTCAGGGTCGAGCGGAACGCGGCCACCAGTTCATGCGGCAGGTCGCGGACGAAGCCGACGGTGTCGGCCAGCACCACGCTGCCGCCGGGCACGATGATCCGGCGCACGGTGGGGTCCAGGGTGGCGAACAGCTTGTCGGCGGCATACGCCTCCGCGCCGGTCAGCGCATTGAACAGCGTGGACTTGCCGGCATTGGTGTAGCCGACCAGGGCCACGCGCGGCAGTTCGCTGCGCAGGCGCGCGCGGCGCATCTGGGTGCGCTGCACTTCCACCTTTTCCAGCTTCTTCTGCAACTGCTCCACGCGCTTCTGCAACAGGCGGCGGTCGGTTTCCAGCTGGGTTTCACCCGGACCGCGCAAGCCGATGGCACCACCGCGCTGGCGCTCCAGGTGGGTCCAGCCGCGCACCAGCCGCGTGGCCATGTGGCGCAACTGCGCCAGCTCGACCTGCAGCTTGCCTTCATGGCTGTGCGCCCGCTGGGCGAAGATGTCCAGGATCAACCCGGTGCGGTCGATCACCCGGCGCTCCAGGAAACGCTCCAGGTTGCGCTCCTGGCCGGGCGTCAGCGCGTGGTTGACCAGGATCAGGTCGGCGCCGGTCGCCTCGGCCGCGGCTTTCACCTCGTCCAGCTTGCCGGTGCCGATCAGGATCGACGGATTGGGCCGATCGATGCGCGCGGTCAGCGTGGCGGCGATGCTCGCCCCCGCCGAACGCGCCAGGTCGGTGAATTCTTCCAGCACGTCTTCTTCAAGCCGGCCGGCATGCGGCTGGATCAGCAGCGCGTGTTCGCCTCGTTTCGAACGGTCAAACACGCACTTCTCCGCAATGGGTCAACGTATCACTCAACGTCGTCTTCGCCTTCGACGCCTTCGGCGCCACCTTCATTGGACTGCACATAGCCGCCGCCCGGACCGACCCGCACGTTGCGCGCCGGCACCACGGTCGAGATGGCGTGCTTGTACACCATCTGGCTCACCGTATTGCGCAGCAGCACCACGAACTGGTCGAACGATTCAATCGTTCCCTGCAGCTTGATGCCATTGACCAGATACACCGAAACCGGCACGCGCTCGCGCCGAAGTGCATTCAGAAACGGATCCTGCAGCGATTGCCCCTTGGACATTGCGAACTCCTGATTATTGTTTTTATGGTCTTCCGGCAGTTGCGCGGCCCCCGCCGCCCACCGGAATCCTTGATGGTACACGGGCCGGAGGGGGGAAGGCGTGGACTCAGCGCGCGACGAAGGCCGCCACTGCATCCGCCAGGGAAGCCTGATCCAGATGGGGGTCGAACCAGCGCACATCAAGCTCGCCACGCAGCCAGGTCAGCTGACGCTTGGCCAGCTGGCGGGTGGCCTGGATGCCGCGTTCACGGAACTGGGCGGCCGTGCCCTGCCCGTCCAGGAACTCCCAGGCCTGGCGGTAGCCGACGGCGCGGATCGCCGGCAGGTCCAGCGGCGCGGCGACCCGGCCCATCGCCGGCAGGGCGCGCAGGGCGCGCACCTCATCCAGCAGGCCCTGGCCGAGCATGGCGTCGAAACGGGCCTCGATGCGTTGGTGCAACACGCTGCGCGCGCGCGGGGCCAGCACCAGTTTCAGGGTGCGCACCGGCAAGCGGTCCACCCCGGGCAGCTTCTGCCACTCGCTGATCGGGGTGCCGCTCAGCCGGTACACCTCCAGCGCCCGCTGGATGCGCTGCGGGTCGGTGGCATGGATACGGGCGGCGGCGGCCGGGTCGACCCGGGCCAGTTCGGCATGCAACGCGCCCCAGCCCTGGGCGGCCGCCTCCTCGGCGATCCGCGCGCGGGTGGCCGGATCGGCCGGGGGCATCGGCGACAGGCCCTGCAGCAGGGCGCGGAAATACAGGCCGGTGCCGCCGGCCAGGATCGGCATGCGGCCGCGGGCCACGATGTCGGCCACGGCACGGGCGGCATCGACCGCGAACTCGGCCGCCGAATACGGCTGCCAGGGATCGCGCAGGTCCAGCAGGTGGTGCGGCGCCTGCGCGCGCTCGACCGCGTCCGGCTTGGCCGAGCCGATGTCCAGGCCACGGTAGACCAGCGCCGAATCGACGCTGACGATCTCCCCGCCGAGCTGGCGGGCCAGCGCGATCGCCGTGGCGGTCTTGCCCGAGGCGGTCGGGCCCATCACCGCGATCGCCAGCGGGCGCTGGTCGACGCCCATCAGTCCTCGTCCGGCCAGCGCGGCATGGCGGGGGCGGCGGCCACGCGCGGGGTGGGCACCGCGTCGACGGCCGCCCACACCTTGAGCGCGTCGACGGTGGCCGCCACGTCATGCACGCGCAGCAGCAGGGCCCCGCGCTGGGCCGCGATCAGGTGCGCGGCCACCGAGCCGGCCATGCGGTCGGCCGGCGCCTGGCGGCCGGTCAGCTCGCCGATGCTGCGCTTGCGCGACAGGCCGGCCAGCATCGGCACGCCCAGCTCCAGGAAACGCGCCGAGCGCGCCAGCAGCGTCATGTTGTGCGCGGTGGTCTTGCCGAACCCGAATCCCAGGTCGATCACCAGGTGCTTTTTCTCGATGCCGGCCATCTCCGCGGCGAACATCCGCTCGGCGAGGAAACGATGCACCTCGGCGACCACGTCGTCGTAATGCGGGGTGTCCTGCATGCTGCCCGGCTCGCCCTGCATGTGCATCAGCACCACCGGCACACCCAGCTCGGCGGCGGCCGCCAGCGCCCCGGGTTGGCGCAATGCGTGGATGTCGTTGATCATGCCGGCGCCGGCGGCGACCGCCGCGCGCATCACCTCCGGCTTGAAGGTATCAATGCTGATCGGCACCTGGGTCTGCGCCGCGAGCTGCTCGATCACCGGGATCACCCGGCGCAGCTCTTCCTCCAGCGGCACCGGCGCGCTGCCCGGGCGGGTCGATTCGCCGCCGATGTCGAGCAGGTCCGCGCCCTCCTCCACCAACCGCAGGCCATGGGCGACCGCTGCCTCCAGTGTGTCGTGCGCGCCGCCGTCGGAGAACGAGTCCGGGGTGACGTTGACGATACCCATCACGCGCGGCTGGTCCAGCCGCAGGGATCGGCCGGCACAGTCCAGCCGGGGAGAAGTGTCGAACATGGGCAAGTCCACGAAGTACGCCAGCGCGTAGTTTACGCTGGCGTGCCGCCGCCCCTCCTAGAGGTCGCCCAGGCGGGCGCCATCGACCGGGTTGGCCAGCCACTGCGCCAGGTCTTCGCCCATCGCATTGACGGTGCGCTCGAGCACGCTGCACGAGCCCTTGAAGCCGGCGAAGGCGCCACCCCGCGAGGTGCGGCGCGCGGTGACCGAGGCGATCTTCTGCCCGTCCTGGTACAGCACCCCACGTGCGGTGGCCGACTTGTAATGCCCGGCAAACGCGTTGCCGGCGCTCTGGGCCTCCACCAGCTCAAGCTGGAGCACGCGGCCGGCGTCCGGCGCCACCGGCGTGGCCGAGAAGACGATGCGGTTGCCGTGTTCGGGGGCGTTGTGGCCCACCGCGATCGCCAGCTGGGTGCCGATCGGGCACTCGGCCTTGATGTTGTCGGCGACGTAGGTGGCTTCGCCGTAAGGCACCACATCCTGCATGTGGATGTCGGCGGCGAGCACCGGCGTGGCGCAGCAGAGCAGCACGGCAACCGCCGTGCACTTGAGATGACGCATGGATTCCCCCTGGAATGATGTGGACGGCCGCCGCGTGCGACCGTGCCTGGCCATCGTGCCCAGCGCGCGGCGTTGGCGCAAGCGCGGTTCAGCGCTGCTGGCGGCGCTTGCGGTCCACGTACAGGGTCTTGGCGATGCTGAGCAGGATGCCCAGCGCGATGCCGATGCCGGCGCCCAGCAGGAAGTTGTCGCGGAACAGGCCGATGCCCACGCCCACGACCGTGGCGATCACCATTTCGGCGGTATGCGAAGGCGGCTGCGGCGGTGGGGTGGACATGGCAACTCCGGAACAAGGGACGACGGTGGGGCCGCCATTATGTCCCGGAAACAGCGAAGGCCGGGTTTCCCCGGCCTTCGTCTGCATCGTTGACCGCGCCGCTTACAGCTGTTCGGCGGGACCGGCGATCGGCGGCACCGGACGGGCGTCACCGCCCTTGTCGTTGTTGCTGCCGCTGTCGCTCTTGTTGGACTTGTTCCAGCCCGCCGGCGGCGGCGGATCGCGGCCTTCCATGATGGCGTCGATCTGCGGCGCATCGATGGTTTCGTACTGCAGCAGCAGCTGCGACATGGCGTGCAGCTTGTCCACGTTGGCCGTCATCAACTCGGTGGTGCGGGCGTAGGCCTTGTCCAGGATGCTGCGCACTTCCTCGTCGATACGGCGCGCGGTGTCGTTGGACACGCTCTTGTGCTGGGTCACCGAACGGCCCAGGAACACCTCATCGTCTTCCTCGCCATAGGCGATCGGACCGAGGGTCTCGGACAGGCCCCACTTGGTGACCATGTTGCGGGCCATCTTGGTGGCGCGCTCAATGTCGTTGGAGGCACCGGTGGTGACCTTGTCCGGCCCGAAGATCAATTCCTCGGCGATGCGGCCGCCGTACAGCGAGCACAGCTGGGAGTTGATGGCCACGCGGTTGATCGAGTACTTGTCGCCCTCGGGCAGGTACATGGTCACGCCCAGCGCGCGGCCGCGCGGGATGATGGTGACCTTGTAGACCGGATCATGCTCGGGCACCAGGCGGCCGATGATGGCGTGGCCGGCC
>NZ_JAVWXA010000165.1:0-5418 GCF_036662295.1 Stenotrophomonas sp. | reverse complement strand
TCGGTGAGCGCATCGCCGGTGATGCTCTCCGACAGCGCGATGCGGTCGTCGATGTCGATCTGGAAGAAGTCCAGCGACACATCGAAGTGGTCGCCGATGCGGCTGGTGAAGCCCAGGCTGGTGTTGAGCGACTTCTCCGGCTTGAGGTCCGCCGCGCCCAGGCCACGCGCGATCGGGTTGTTCACCGACAGCACCCGGCCCTGCACCAGTTGGCCGGCCGCGTTGTAGCCGGTGGAGGTGGATTCGTAGCCGATCTGGCCCAGCGAGGGGGCGCGGAAGTTGTTGGACACCGCGCCGCGCAGCGCGAAGGCCGGGGTGAATTCATAGCGCAGGCCCAGCTTGCCGGTGAGTTCGCCGCCGTAGTCGTCGCTGTGTTCGTAGCGCGCGGCCAGGTCGCTGGAGAAGTGCTCGCCGAACTGGCTGGAGAGGCTGGCATAGGCGCTGGCGACATCGCGCGAGAGCGAGGTGGCATCCTGCGGGGTGAGCCCGCCACCGGCCTGCGAGCCGGTCGGCCGGTCGGTGAACGGGCCGGCGGCATAGCTGCTCGGGTCGCCCGGACGGGTCTGGTAGTGATCGCGCCGCGCTTCCACGCCCAGGCCGAGACTGTGGGTGATGTTCTCGCCCTGGCTGAACACCCGGCCCAGGTCGAGGTTGGCCACGGTCAGGTCGTTGCGGTAGTCGCCGGTCTTGAAACGGGTCGGGCTGGTCGGGCCCAGCGATGCGTTGAGCGAGTTGCGCAGGCGGTAGGTGAAGGCGTTGCTGCCGTAGTCCAGGCTGGCGTCGTAGTTCCACTCGCCCCACTGGCCCTTGGCGCCAGCCACGGCCTGCACATCGCGGTTCTCGCCTTCGGAGATCGGGCGGTAGCCGTTGGGGTAGACCTGGGCCCAGTTGGCGTCGCTGTCGGGATAGCGGAAGTAGTTGGCGCCTTCGCTGTCGCGCTGGTTGAAGGTGCTGAAGAAATAGAATTTGGAGGTCTGCCCGAACGGCAGCTCGCTGTTGATCCAGGCGTTCAGGTCACGGGTCTTGCCGTCGCCCAGCACGTAGTTGCGCTTGCCCTGCAGGGCCAGGTTGGCATCGCTCTGGTCCCACGGCGGGATCTGGTCGAAGCCGGCGCGGTTGGTGCCTTCGTGGTTCTTCAGCTCCAGGCCCACGCGCAGGAAGCCGCCATCCTCGCCCAGCCGGGTGCCGACCTTGGCGCTGGCATAGCTGGTCTGGCCGTCGGTGACGGTGCGGTCGATCGGCTTGAGGTCGGTGTGGTTGACACCGAAGCTGGCCTCGAACGCGCCCCCTTCCGGCGCGTCATCGAGGATCACGTTGATCACCCCGGCCACGGCATCGGACCCGTACAGCGCGCCGGCGCCGTCGCGCAGCACCTCGATGCGCTTGATCGCACTGACCGGGATGGCGTTGAAATCGACCGGCGTGGTGCCCTTGCCGATCTTGCTGTCGGTGTTCACCAGGGCGCTGCTGTGGCGGCGCTTGCCGTTGACCAGCACCAGCACCTGGTCTGGCGACAGCCCACGCAGCTGGGCGGCCCGGATGTGGTCGGCGCCGCCGGAGTTGGACTGGCGCGGGAAGTTGAACGAGGGCAGCAGCGCCTGCAGCGCGCTGCCCAGCTCGCCGTTGACCACGCCGGCCTTGCGGATGTCCTCGGCGGTGAGCACGTCCACCGGGGAGGTGGATTCGAGCACGGTGCGATCCACCGCACGGGTGCCGGTGACGATCACGGTGTCCAGCGTGGTGGCCGAGCCGGGCGCGTCCTGCGCATGTGCATCCTGGGCGAGCAGGGGGGAGGAGAGGACGAGCGCGATGGCAAGGCCAAGGCGCGACGCGGACGGACGGGACATGCGGACTCCAGCGGGACGACGGGGGGGAGGGGTGGATCGGGAGGCGAAGGATAGTTACAGTTACATCTATCCGGATGAAGCGATATATTATCTTGGCGTGATGGGTGCTGTGACGCAAGTCCCATCGCCTTTGGTCATCAGCAGATAGCCGTTGGTGATCTGCGCGCCAGGCCGATGTCCTGCACGCTTCCTCCCCCTGTACGCCCGCATGCCCTGGAGTCTTTCGATGAAGTCCTATGCCGTTCTGTTCGCCCTGGTGCTGGCCGCCAGCGGCTGCGCAACCGCCGCCCCGGCCGCCAAGCCGGTCGCTCCGACACCCGCCACCGCCACCGCCACCCTGCAGGGCGATGCCGCGCGCCCCGACGCCGCCGCCGGCTGGGTGCGCAGCGAGCTGTATTTCGGCGTGGGCGAGGAGAGCGGCAGCTCCGAGCGCAAGCAGACCGATGCCATCACCGAGGCCCAGTGGCGCGCGTTCCTGGACAAGCAGGTCACCCCGCGCTTTCCCTACGGCCTGACCGTGTTCGATGCGTACGGCCAGTGGCTGTTCCGCGGCGCGGCCGAGCCCAACCGCCTGCGCACCAAGGTGCTGGTGGTGCTGCACGAAAACACCCCGCAGCGCCGCGCCGACATCGAGGCCATCCGCCTGGCGTGGAAGCAGGCCACCGGGCACCAGTCGGTGCTGTGGGCGCAGCAGGCGGTTGAAGTATCGTTCTGAGGTAGCCGGGCCAGGGTGGCGCGGCAGGAGCGATGCATGGGCAAGGTCAACGTTGGGTGTCTTGCGGCGGTGTGCGCCGCGCTGCTGGGAATGGGCGTGGCCGCCACGGCCGGCGCGGCGGAGGACGCCACGCTGCGCATCACGCTGGGGCCGGGCCAGGTCGCCACCGCGCGCGTGGATGCGCAGGGCAGCCTGGCCGTGGTGCTGCCCTCGGGCCGCCAGCAGCGGCTGGAGGGCGTGGCCGATGCCGATGGCGACGCACGCCTGGGCGCGCTGGATGTCGATTTCGATGGCCGCCCCGAACTGGTGGCCCGCGCGGCGGTCGGCCAGGTCAACGAGGCGGTGGCGGTGTACCGGTTCGATCCGGCGCAGGCACGCTTCGTGCCCCTGGCGCCGCCGGACAGCCCGCACGCCCAATGCGGCGGGCTGATGGGGCTGGACGTGGACGCCGCCCACCGCACGTTGAGCAGCAGTTGCCGCAGTGGCCCGATGTGGTACGTGGACCAGTACCGCTACCACGACGGACGGCTGTACCTGTATCGCGCCGAGCGCCTGCTGATGCTGGGCGATGCACTGGAGGCGACGATCTTCGTCAAGCAGACCGCCGACAGCGGCCCGATGGCGGTCTGGACCACCTTCGATCCCGCCGGCAAGGTGCTGGACACCGCGATCGGCGACGGCCTGGTGGCGCCCGACCATGGACATGGGCTGCTGGCCCTCAGTGGCCAGGTGGTGCCGGCACGGGTGCCGCTGCATGCCCGGCCGGGCGACACCGCCACGCGTCGCTACCTGGTGCGCGATGACCGCGTTGAACTGCTCGACGAACAGGACGGCTGGGTGAAGGTGCGCTATGCCAACCCATCGCGGGGCGACATCCTGGGCTGGGTCGACGCCAACCCCTGAACCGCGGCGATTCGCACATGGGGATCACTTTGCCGGGTCTACCCTGAGCGTTCCCCCCGGTCGTGGACGTTCCCCCCATGAGCAAGCGCGTTGCCGAAATCGTGGTTGAAACCCTGCAGGCTGCCGGTGTCCGTCATTGTTACGGCATCGTCGGCGACACCCTCAACTACGTCACCGATGCCATCCATCGCAGCGAGATCGACTGGGTGCACATGCGCCACGAAGAGGTGGCCGCGTTCGCCGCCGGCGCCGAATCGCTGATCAGCGGGCGGCTTACCGCGTGCGCCGGCTCGTGCGGGCCGGGTGGGCTGCATTTCATCAACGGCGTGTTCGAGACCAACCGCAACCGCGCCCCGATGGTGCTGATCGCCAGCCAGGTGGTCACCGCCGAGCTGGGCATGGAGTTCCCGCAGGAAGTGGATTTCAAGGCGGTGTATGCCGGCTGCAGCGTGTTCTGCGAGCAGGTGCACAGCCCCGAGCAGGCGCGCCGCGTGGTGGCACTCGCCTGCCAGGCGGCGATCAGCCGGCGCGGGGTGGCCGTGGTGATCCTGCCGGCGGACATCAGCGAGGCCGTGGTGAAGCACGACGTGCCGTTCTCGGTGCACTACACCCAGCCGGTGTTGCGGCCCAGCGACGAGGAACTGCAGCGCATCGCGGCCTTGATCGGCGAGGGCAAGCGCGTGGGCATCTACGCCGGTGCCGGCTGCGAGCACGCCCACGATGCGCTGGTGGCACTCGGCGCGCGGCTCAACGCGCCGATCGCGCATACCTCGCGGGCCAAGGATTTCGTGGAGCATGACAACCCGTACAACATGGGCATGACCGGCATCTTCGGCATCGAATCGGGTTACCACACGCTGATGGCCTGCGACACGCTGCTGCTGCTCGGGGCCGACTTCGCCTGGGGCCAGTACTACCCGGACAAGGCCACGATCATCCAGGTGGACCACGACGGCAGCCATCTCGGCCGCCGCCATCCGGTGCACCTGGGCGTGGTCGGTGACATCGGCCCCACGCTCGAGGCCCTGCTGCCGATGCTGCCGCCACGCGAGGACCGCAGCTTCCTGGACGAATGCATCACCCACCGCGACAAGGCGCTGGCCACACGTGCCCGCGAAGAGCAGCCCGGCGAGGGCAGCCTGATCCATCCCCAGCACCTCACCGCGCTGATCGACCGGCATGCCAGCGACGATGCGTTGTTCACCGCCGACGGCGGCTCGCCGATGGTGTGGATCCTGCGCCACATCCGCGCCAATGGCCGCCGCCGCACCCTGACCAGCCTGCTGCACGGCACGATGGCCAATGCCATGCCGCAGGCGCTGGGCCTGCAGAAGGCCTACCCGGGGCGGCAGGTGATCTCGCTCTCCGGTGACGGCGGCATCGCCATGCTGCTCGGCGACCTGCTGACCGCCGTGCAGGAAGACCTGCCGATCAAGGTGGTGGTCTACAACAACAGCTCGCTCAATTTCGTGGAGCTGGAGCAGAAGGTGGAAGGCCTGCTGGACAACTACACCGACCTGAAGAACCCCGATTTCGGCCGCCTGGCCGAGGTGATCGGCTTCCATGGGCGCACCGTGACCCGCTCGGAAGACCTGGAGCAGGCGGTCAAGGACTTCCTGGCCCACCCCGGACCGGCGCTGCTGGACGTGCATACCAGCCCCACCGAACTGGTGATGCCGCCGCAGGTGGAGGCCAAGCAGGTGGCCGGCACCGCGCTGTACGCGGCCAAGGCCCTGTTGAGCGGCCGGGTGGGGGAGGTGCGTGACCTGCTGGCCAATAATTTCCTCAACAAGCCCTGAGGAACGCACCCAGGCAGTGCCGGCCGCTGGCCGGCTCCCGACCCCACCGGACGCACCCAGGTAGTGCCGGCCGCTGGCCGGCTCCCGACCCCACCGGACGGACCCCGGTAGTGCCGGCCCCGCGGGCGCGCCCCCCCCCACCCCCCCACACCCC
>NZ_JAVWXA010000164.1:0-5489 GCF_036662295.1 Stenotrophomonas sp. | reverse complement strand
GCCGGCAGACCCTTGTGCAGTGTCCCCCGGCCGCCTGCGGCGACCTCCTCCTTTACTTTGCCAAGGGTCTGCCGGCCGCCAAGGGGCATGGCTTGCGGTGCGCGACGGCGTGTCGATGGTTGGGGTGACGCCTATTGCGGCGCCTTGGACGGCGCGGCAGCGGTAGGTCACCACCGTGGGGGGAGGCGGCTTTCTGCGCGGGGGCTCCAGCCACGTTGCCGGTGCAGCAGGGCCGGGGTGCCCTGAAACGACGATGCCCGGCAGGGCCGGGCATCGTGGACAAACAGGGGGGGGGCCGGCGCAGGCGGTCAGTCTTCCACGCGCAGCACGGCACCGGGCTTGAGCACGCTGCTGCCGTTGAGCCCATTGAGGGAGAGCAGGGCCTTGAGCGGCATGCCGTAACGGCGGGCGATGGTCCACGGGGACTCGCCGTCGCGGACGGTGTGGCGGCGGTTGCGCGGGCGGTCGGCGCTGCTGGCGACCGTGCGGGCGGCCCGGGCGACCGGGGCACTGGCCTTGGCGGCAGGCGTGGCGGTCGCCGGGGTGTCCACGGCGGCGACGGTGGCCATCACCGCGGCGCTGGCATCCACCGGCGCGTGGGTGGCCGGGGCGAGCACGGTCACCTGGCCGCTGGGGCGGCTCTTGCCGCCGGCCAGGGCCGGATTGAGCCGGGCGATGCGCGCCGGGTCCAGCGAGCGCTGGGCGGCCCACTGCTGCACGCTGGTGCCGGCGGGCAGGGTGTGGCCCTTCAGGACCGGCACGGTGCGGTCCAGGGAGGCCATCACGGCGGGAGTGGTCTCGGCGTTTTCCAGCACGCAGGCGAGCGCGTGCAGCTTCTCGACGTAGGCGTAGGTGATCGGCGACAGGCCCGGGAGCTCGGCCGGGCGCGCGTTCTGCGCGTTCATGCCGGCCTTGCGCAGGGACTGCAGCACGCGGTACTCGCCGGCGTTGTAGGCCATGGTGGCCAGGCGCCAGTCGCCGCCGAACATGCCGTGCAGGGTCTTGAGGTAGCGCACCGCGGCCTGGGTGGAATCGACGGCGGACAGGCGACCGTCGTAGCCGGCGGTCATCTGCACGCGGTGGTTTTTGGCGGTGGTGGCGATGAACTGCCACAGCCCGGCCGGGCCGCTGCCATTGCGCGCGTTGGGCCGGTAGCCGCTTTCCACGAACGGGATCAGCGCGAACTCGGTCGGCAGGTCGGACTTGCGCAGTTCTTCGACCACATAGCCGAACAACACCAGCGCATCGTCATCCTGGTTGGCCAGGCGCGAGGGCGCGTGGGCGAACTGCTTCTGCCAGCGCGGGCTGGTGGCCTCGGCATTGCAGGTCGGCTCGGACAGACCTTCGCGGAAGCTGGCGAAGATCTCCTGGCCGTTGCGCACCGAGACCGGCGGCAGGGCGCTGGCCTCCAGGGGCAGCTGGGACAGGCCGGCCACGTTCTGGGACATGCCGGCACTCAATGACTGGGCGCTCGCGCCGCCTGCCAGGGACAACCCCAGGCCCAGCGCGAGCGGCAACAATCGCCGGCTCATTGGCCGAATCCGTCTTTCCAGCCGCGCAGACCTGCGACGACATCGACTTCATCGGTGACGGGGCGACCCAGGTGGGCACTGACGGCCTGCTGGATCGACGGGGTTCCGGTACGCAGGAACGGATTGCAGTGCAGCTCACTGGCCAGTGACACGGGCAGCGTGGGGCGTTCATCGCGGCGCATGGCCAGGGCCTCCTCATGGCGCTGCAGCAACGCAGCGTTGGTGGGGTCGACATGCCGCGCGAAGACGGCATTTGACACGGTGTATTCGTGCCCGCAGCACAACAGCAGGTGCGGCGGCAGGGACGCCAGCTTGTGCAGGGATGCCAGAAGCTGGGACGGCGTACCTTCGAACATGCGGCCACAGCCCAGGCTGAACAGTGCGTCGCCACTGAAAAGATGTTCAGTGGTGTGAAACGCGACATGCGAACGGGTGTGACCGGGCACGGATACTACGTGGAACCTTTGGCCCAATGCCTGAACGGGTTCACCTTCGGCCACCCGGTGGGTGGCCATGGGGATGCGCGGATCGGCCGGGGCATGCACCTCCAGCCCCGGATAACGGGCCTGCAGCTCGGCCACGCCACCGATGTGATCGTCGTGGTGATGGGTAAGCAACACCGCGCGCGGCGTCCATCCCTGCTGCGCTGCGGCAGCCAGCACGGGGGCCGCCTGGCCCGGGTCGATGAGCACGGCGTCGCCGTCGTCGGCGACCAGCGCCCAGATGTAGTTGTCCGCAAATGCGGGTAGGGCAGTGAGTCGCATAGAATTGGACCATGCCCGCCGCGCCGAGCCCCCGTCAAGCGACAGTCGCATCCTGGTTTGATACTGAACCGGCGCAGGTGCTGTGCCAGTTGGAGTTCGAGCGCCTGTCGCCGTTGCTGAACGAGCGGCCGATCACCCCGTGGCTGTGGCTGGCGCCCACCGCCGCCTGGGCGGCGATGCCCGACCTGCCCGGGCGTGGCCTGCGCCTGCACCGGCAAGGGACCGGCTACGCCGGGGACACCCGCTGCGCGCTGCCGCTGCCGCTGCCCAACGAGAGCGTCAACGCGATCGTGTTGCAGCATGTGACCACGCGCGATGCCGAGCAGCTCATCGGTGAGTGCGAGCGCGTGCTGATGCCCGGTGGCCGGCTGTGGCTGTCCACGCTCAACCCGTTCAGCCCCTACCGCCGCCAATGGCGCCACCACGGGCTGGTGGTGCGCACCCCGCAGCGCCTGCGGCACACGCTCGAGCAGGCCGGCCTGGCCTGCGAGCAGCTCGATTACCTGGGCCCGATGTGGGCCAGCCGCGCGGCGGGCCGGCGCAGCCTGGCACCGCTGCGCGCGGCCTGCCTGTTCACCGCCGAGAAACGCATCCTGGCCCTGCCAGGACCTACGCCACTGCCGGTACGCCGTTGGCACGGCACCGTGGCGACCTGATCTGGATTGCAATGAAGACCATTGAACTACACACCGACGGCTCCTGCCTTGGCAACCCCGGCCCGGGCGGCTGGGCGGCGCTGATGCGCTACAACGCACACGAGCGCGAGCTCAGCGGCGGCGAGGCGCACACCACCAACAACCGGATGGAGCTGATGGCGGCCATTTCCGGGCTGGAGGCGCTGACCGAGCCGTGCAACATCGTGCTGTTCACCGACTCGCAGTACGTGCGCCAGGGCCTCACCCAATGGATGCCGGGCTGGATCCGCAAGAACTGGAAGACCGCCGGCGGCGACCCGGTCAAGAATCGCGACCTGTGGGAGCGGCTGCACGCGGCCACGCTGCGCCACCAGATCGACTGGCGCTGGGTGAAGGGGCATTCCGGCGATCCGGACAACGAGCGGGTGGACCAGCTGGCGCGCGACGCCGCGGTCCGGATCCGCAGCGCCGGCCCGGTACACTGAGCCCATGCGTCAGATCATCCTTGATACCGAAACCACCGGCCTGGAATGGCGAAAGGGCAACCGCATCGTCGAAATCGGCTGTGTGGAACTGCTTGAGCGCCGGCCCAGCGGCAACACCTACCACCAGTACATCAAGCCGGACTGCGAGTTCGAGCAGGGCGCGCAGGAAGTCACCGGGCTGACCCTGGACTTCCTGGCCGACAAGCCGGACTTCGCGCAGATCGCCGAGGAGTTCCTCGCCTTCATCGACGGCGCCGAGCTGATCATCCACAACGCGGCCTTCGACATCGGCTTCCTGGACAACGAGCTGTCGTTGCTGGGCGACCACTACGGCAAGATCACCGACCGCTGCACGGTGGTGGATACGCTGAAGATGGCGCGCGAGCGCTTCCCCGGCCAGCGCAATTCGCTGGACGCGCTGTGCAAGCGGCTGGGCGTGGACAACGCGCATCGCCAGTTGCACGGCGGCCTGCTCGATGCGCAGATCCTGGGCGATGTGTATATCGCGCTGACCTCCGGCCAGGAGGAAATCGGCTTCGGGATGGTTGATGACGGCAAGGGCGGCACCGCCCATGCCCAGGCCTTCGACACCTCGCGCCTGCTGCCGCGCCCGCGCGTGGTGGCCACCGCCTCGGAGCTGGAAGCGCACCAGGCGCGGCTGGCCAAGCTGCGCAAGAAGGCCGGCCATGCCATCTGGGATGGCGAGCGCGAGATGGCGCAGGCGGGTTGAGGGCAGGGCCCGACGCGCGTTGAGGCCGTGGTGTAGGCGGGTAGAGCCACCCCATGGGTGGCTGCTGTCATGGGGGGCCGCCGTCAATGCGGCGGCCACCCGCCCCGCGACCGCGCAACCCCGCATCACTCAGTGGCAGCGCACCAGGATCACGGTGATGTTGTCCGAGCCGCCGCCATCCAGCGCCGCGGCCACCAGGGTGTCCACGCACTCCTGCGCACTGGCGTCGTCATAGGCCAGGGTGCGGGCGATGCCGGTGTCTTCCACTTCCTCGGTCAGGCCGTCGCTGCACAGCAGCAGCTGCATGCCCGGGCGCAGCTCGCCGGTGGTGGTGGCCACGTTCAGATGGGCCGGGTCGGTCACGCCCAGGGCCTGGGTGACCACGTTGCGATGCGGGTGGGCGCGCGCCTGCTCGGCGGTCAGGTTGCCCTGGGCGACCATTTCCTGGACCACGCTGTGGTCCTGGCTCAGCTGCGCCAGGCGACCGTCGCGCCACAGGTAGGCGCGGCTGTCACCCACCCAGGCCACTTCATAGCGGTTGCCCTGCACGCGGGCGGCCACCACCGTGGTGCCCATCGGCAGGCTGTCGTTGCGGCGCCGCGAGGTGCGGATGATCTCCTCGTCGGCCACCCGGATCGCATGCGCCAGCGTGGCGCCCTGGCGGATCTCGCGCACGATGGTCTCGCGCGCCAGCGCGCTGGCCACCTCGCCGCAGGCATGGCCACCCATGCCGTCGGCCACCAGCCACAACGCCAGTTCGCCATCGCCGTAGTAGGTGTCCTCGTTGAGGTCACGGCGCAGGCCGGGGTGGGTCAGGTGTCCGAATTCGATCATGAGCGGGCGGCAGCCAGGGGGTTGTTGCGGGGAATAACGGCATGATCGCGGGCCGCCGGACATCCGGCAAGGCATGCATGCAGAAGAAATTCACTTCACCCACCGCGCAGAGACTTGTCGGCGACGCCTCCTACCCGTATCATTCGCGTCCCGGTTCGCCGGGACCATCTGGAGAGGTGGCAGAGCGGTTGAATGTACCTGACTCGAAATCAGGCAGGCGTTTATAGCGCCTCGGGGGTTCGAATCCCCCCCTCTCCGCCAGATAATTGAACTAAGCCCTTGAGTTTCAAGGGCTTTTTTCATTTCTGGCTTAGCTAGTATGCCATCTGGTATGCCATGGGAAGCTGGCTGCTGCTGGACCATTCTGGACATCTTGGAGCCTATAAGCGGCGCGCATCGGCCTTGCTGGTCAAAGCGTTCGCATGCCAGTGCTTATGGCAGCTAATCTTGATACCTGTTGTGGCCTGATGGCCGCTAGTCGAGCTTATTCAGGTAGAGATGGGCTTCGA
>NZ_JAVWXA010000163.1:0-5641 GCF_036662295.1 Stenotrophomonas sp. | reverse complement strand
CAGGCACCTGTGCCGGGCGTCTGGTGGGTAGGGTCGGTTCCCGAACGACTGCACGTACACCATCAACGCCCGGTGACGCATGGGCGGCGAACGAAGCGCATCTCCGCCGACGGTCATGCGCAACCGCGCCCGGCGAGGTTATCGGCAGTCGTTTGGGAAACGGCCCTACCGGCGGACGTGGGCCGACGCATCGGCGTGGCACGCGGCTACTGCGCGCAGCGTTACCTCCACGCACTGGAGCCGGCGCAGGCACCTGTGCCGGGCGTCTGGTGGGTAGGGTCGGTTCCCGAACGACTGCACGTACACCATCAACGCCCGGTGACGCAGGGGCGGCGAACGAAGCGCATCTCCGCCGACGGTCATGCGCAACCGTCCCCTGCGAGGGTATCGGCAGTCGTTTGGGAACCGACCCTACCGGCGATACGGCCAGACGCACGAACGGCAGGGTTTCCCCTGCCGTTCGTTTCGAACCCGGCGAAGTACCGACCAACGGTCGGTACCTGATCCAACGAGTACCGAGCAACGCTCGGTACCCACCGGGCCGCGGTTACTTCAACCCGCGATTGACCAGCAGCGGCTCCACCGACGGGTCCTTGCCGCGGAACTCGCGGTACAGATCGGCCAGCTCCACGCTGTTGCCGCGCGAGAGGATCTTGTCGCGGAACACCTGGCCGTTCTCCGGCGTCAGGCCGCCGTGCTCCTTGAACCACTCGAAGGTGTCATGGTCCAGCACTTCCGCCCAGAAATAGGCGTAGTAACCGGCCGAGTAGCCGCCGCCCCAGATGTGGTCGAAGTAGGTGGTGCGGTAGCGCGGCGGCACCTGCGGCAGGTCCACCTTGAACTTCTTCAACGCCGCCGCTTCGAACGGTGCCACATCCTGCAGCGGCGCGTCGGCCGGCTGGGTGTGCCAGGCCAGGTCAAGCAGTGCCGCCGACAGGTACTCGGTGGTCGCATAGCCCTGGTTGAAGGTGCGCGCCTTCAGGATCTTGTCCACCAGCGCCTGCGGCATCGGCTCGCCGGTCTTGTAGTTCTTGGCGTAGTTGGCGAACACCTTCGGGTCCAGCGCCCAGTGCTCGTTGAACTGCGAGGGGAACTCGACGAAATCACGCGACGTGCTGGTGCCGGCGATCGACGGGTACTTCACCTTGGAGAACATCCCGTGCAGCGCGTGGCCGAACTCATGGAACATCGTGGTGACATCATCGAAGCTCAGCAGCGCGGGCTGGCCGGCGGCGGGCTTGGTGAAGTTGCACACGTTGTAGACCACCGGCTTGGCACCGGTCAGCCCGTCCTGCTCGACGAACACGTCCATCCAGGCGCCACCGGACTTGCTGTCACGCTTGAAGTAGTCGGTGTAGAACAGCGCCAGCGAGGTGCCGTCCTTGTCGAACACTTCGTAGACCTTCATGTCCGCGTGGTAGGTCGGGATGTCGGTGCGCGGCTTGAAGGTGATGCCGTACAGCTGGGTGGCGGCGTAGAAGACGCCGTTCTGCAGCACGTTGTCCATCTCGAAGTACGGCTTGATCTGCGACTCGTCCAGGTCGTACTGCGCCTTGCGCACCTGTTCGGCGTAGAAATCCCAGTCCGACGCGGCCAGCTTGAAGCCGCCGGTCTTTGAACCAGCCTGCTGGGCGTCGATCACCTTCTGCATCTCGCTGATCTCGCCACGCGCCTTGGCCGTGGCGGCCGGCACGGTGTCGGTCAGCAGCTTGAGCGCGGCAGCCGGGGTCTTGGCCATCTGGTCGGCCAGGCTGTAGGCGGCGTAGTTGTCAAAGCCCAGCAGCTTGGCCTTCTGCGCACGCAGCTGGGCCAGGCGCTGCACGGTCTGCCGGGTGTCGTTGGCATCGCCTTTTTCAGCGCGGGTTTCCGACGCCTTGAGCACGGCGGCACGCTGGTCGCGGTCGCTCAGCGAGGCCAGCACCGGCTGCTGGGTGGTGTTCTGCAGCGGCAGCAGGTACTTGCCGTCCAGCTTGCGGTCCTTGGCATCGGCGGCGGCGGTGTTGATCGCATCCTCGTCCAGGCCGGCCAGCTTGGCCTTGTCGTCCACCACCACCGCACCGGCGGCGGTAGCGGCCACCAGGCGGGTGTGGAACTGGGTGGCCAGCGTGGTCTCTTCCACGTTGAGCTTGCGCAGCGCGGCCTTGTCGGCATCGCTCAACTGCGCGCCGGCGCGCACGAATTCCTGGTAGTCACGCTCGACCAGGCGCAGCTGCACCGGGTCCAGGCCCAGCGAGGCACGCGCGTCGTAGATGCTCTTCACGCGGGCGAACAGCTTCGGGTCGAGGTTGATCTCGTCCTGGTGCCCGGCCAGCTTCGGGGCGACCTCTTCCTGGATCTTCTGGCGCGCTTCGTTGGTATCGGCCTGGACCAGGCCGAAGAAGATGCGCGACACGCGGGTCAGGGTTTCGCCGCTGCGCTCGAGCGCTTCGATGGTGTTGTCGAAGGTGGCCGGTTCGGGGTTGTCGGCGATCTTGCGGACCTCGGCCAGGTGCTGCTTCATGCCTTCATTGAAGGCCGGCAGGTAGTCACTGTCCTTGATCTTGTCGAACGGCGGGGCCTGGAACGGCAGCGTGCTGGCGCTCAACAGGGGGTTGGTGGAGGCATCGGCCGGCGCCTGGGCGGCGGCGGGGGTCTGGGTATCGGACACGGGGGTGGACTCCTTGCCGGAACAGGCCGCCAGCGCCAGGCTGATGGCAGCGGCCAAAACTACGGTACGCGACATGAAACGGGCTCCTTGGAATGGGATGCGGCTGCGGAAAAACCGCAGCCGATCACCCTACTCCGATTGCCCGCGACCGGCATGTGCCGGTCTTGGCGTGTGGCGGTGCGGGGCCCGGCGCCAGGCGCGGCGGGGCCTGCCGGGCTCAGACGGTGCCGCGGTTCTTGCCCTGCCAGGGCCGGTAATACTCGCGGATGGCGGCCATGTCGGCCACATCGTCGCCGCTGGAGTGGAACAGCGGGCCGATCCCGATGGTCTTTTCCGGGTAATGGAAGTAGCACGCCAGCACCGGCACGTCGGCCATGCGGGCAATCTTCAGGAAACCGGCCTTCCAGTGGGTCACCGCCTTGCGGGTGCCCTCGGGCGTGATGGCATACCACATGCGCTCGGACCCCCGGATCAGGCTGACCGCCTGCTCCACGGTGCCCTGCGGCGAGCTGCGGTCCAGCGGGATCACGCCCAGTGCGCGCAGCAGCGGCGACAGCGGCCACCAGAACAGCGAGGCCTTGCCCAGCACCTTCACCTGCATGCCGAGCGCGATCTTGGCCGCCATGCCCCAGAAGCCGTCCCAGTTGGACGAATGCGGGGCCACGATGAAGACCAGCTTGGGCACGTTGGGGAAGGTCCCCGTCACTTTCCAGCCGCCCAGCCGCAGCGTGCAGCGGGCCAGCCAGCGCAGGAAGCGGTTGGGTTTGACCTGCGGCATGTTGGGCGGAACGGCAGGCAACAGCGGACGTCGGTTGTTCAAGCAATCACTCCCAATGGCGTGTGGTGCGCCCGCGCTTGATCTGCGCGCGGCCCTTTTTCTCATCCAGGCGACGCAGCTTCGCCCCGTACGATGGCTTGGTGGCCACGCGCGGCTTGGGTACGCTGAGACTTTCCTGGATGAAGGCGGCCAGCCGCTCGCGGGCGTCTTCGCGGTTGCGGTCCTGGGTGCGGAACCGCTGGGCGTCGATGACCAGCACGCCCTCGCCGGTCATGCGCCGGTCGCGCCGGGCCAGCAGCCGCGAGCGCAGGGGCTCGGGCAGCGACGGCGAGCCGGCCACGTCGAAGCGCAGCTCCACCGCGGTGGACACCTTGTTGACGTTCTGCCCGCCCGCGCCACTGGCACGCACGAAGCGTTCGACCAGTTCCGCATCGGGAATGGACAGGTACGCGCTGATGGTGACGGGTGGGGAAGCCATGGGCGGCATTGTAAAGGCAGGACCGCTGCGACGGGTGGGGCCAACATCTCCGATGACGCCGATAACGTCCGTCATATGCGCCCGGACGACGCCCCGGCGGGTATGCTCGGGCTTCCACGCAATGCAGGATGCCCGCACATGCTTTCGATCCGCCCCCTGGCCCGCCTGGGCCTGGTCCTCGCCCTCGGCCTGGCCGCCATCGCGCCGGCGCTGGCCGCCCCGCCCTCCGATGCCGACATCAACCGGCTGCTGGCCGCCTCGCGCGCGCAGACCATGCTGGACAGCATGCTGCCGCAGATCGAGGCGATGCAGCGCCAGCAGTTCCAGCAGGTGGCCGCGCAGCGCCAGCTCGATGCCCAGCAGCAGGAACAGATGAAGCGGATGGAAGCGCGCACCACCCAGACCATCCGCCAGGCACTGTCCTGGCAGCAGCTGCGGCCGATGTACGTGGACCTGTACAAGAAGAGCTTCAGCAAGGAAGACGTGCTGGCGATGGCCGAGTTCTACGAGAGTTCGGCCGGGCAGAGCCTGCTCGACAAGACCCCGGCGCTGATGCAGAACGTGATGGTAGCCATCCAGGAAAAGATGCAGCCGCTGTTCGTGGACCTGCAGAAGGACCTGGAGGCGATCATGAACGAGCCGCCGGCGCCGGCGACGAAGTAAGCCGCGCCCACTGGTGGGGCCGCGCGTGGCACGCAGCGCAGGGAGGCCGGTTGAAGGACCGGCCTCCACGAGAATCCTGCCTACGCATGTTCCGCCTTGGTTCCCCGGGGCTGCGTCGGTGTGGGGTCGCTAGCGCGCTCTATTTCGCCACGCGTGAACAGCGGCGAAAATGCCCCGTCTGAATATCCAGAATCCAACACCCTGGATCACCACTGAGAGCGCAATCAGCACTTTCAGTCCAATCCACCACCCGTAATTCAGCGCACACGCCACTGCGGGTATCAGCGATACAAGGGCCATGCGCGTTGCAAAGTGCACGTAGGCCGAGAGGGAAACTTTCATGGTGGTGACACGCCTATTTGTTGACTCGCTTCTCTGTATACGATGTAGCGCTATCAACGGTGATCTGCGCTCCCTTCTGTGATGCAGAAGTGGCAGCCTCCGTGATCCTCCCGCCTTGCTGCATTGCGTCTTGTGTCGTCCTTCCTATATGACCGGCCAGACCATTGCTCGCGGCCATCGACTCGAGCTTTGCTGCACTCTGGAGGCCAATTTTCGCCCCGCCTCCGCTACCGACGGCACCGGCAGCCACCGCTACTGCTACTTCTTTGAGCTAACCGCCTGTCCGGTTAACTGCCCCTCGGCTACTTTGCCCACGCCCGAAGCGGCCCCACCTACCGCCGCTGTGCCCACTACTGCAGTCGTGGTTGACACAGCCGCCTTGGCCAAGATACTGCCAACGCCCCCCGTAACAGCACCGACAGCAGCCGAAACCCCCACTGCAGTCCAGTTGTCGACCTTTCCCTTTGTAACAAACTGCATACCTATTTCAATACCGCCACCGATGACTGCTCCGAGGCAAATTGGGCACCTGCCGTCTGGGTCGTTGAATCTATAGGGGTTGTTGTATGCGTAAGCGTATCTGTTGAAGTGCCGATCATCTGCCGAATGGACAGAGACAGGATCGACAGAGAGGAAACGGCCAGTCACTGGATCCTGAAACCGCTGTTGCATGTAGATTGAATCGCCCAGGGTTTTGTAGACAGTCGTCAGCCGTTTAGTGCGTACTGCTTCT
>NZ_JAVWXA010000162.1:0-5734 GCF_036662295.1 Stenotrophomonas sp. | reverse complement strand
GGTGGGCACCGCCTGGTTGCCGGCCAGCGGCCGGCACTACCCGGTGTGGTGGGCACCGCCTGGTTGCCGGCCAGCGGCCGGCACTACCCGGTGTGGTGGGCATCGCGGGTTGCCGGCGGGCGGCGGGCACACCCCGGTCAGCCGGGCAGCAGGTCCATCGTGTCGAACGCCTCGCCATGCTGGCGATGGGCGCGCCACAGCGTGGCCAGGTCCAGGCCGCTGACCGGGTCGATGAAGGCCGGGGCGATGTCGGCCAGCGGCTTGAGCACGAAGGCGTGCTTGAGCTCCGGGCGCGGGATGCGCAGGTGGCCGGGGCCCTCCACGATCAGGTCGCCATAGAACACCACGTCCAGGTCCAGGGTGCGGTCGGAGAAGCGCGGGCCGCTGCGGTCGCGGCCGTGGGCGTCCTCCAGCGCATGCAGCCAGGCGTCCAGCGCCGCCAGCGGCATGTCGGTCTGGATTGCCACCGCGTTGTTGAGGAAATCCGGGCCGTCAAAGCCCACCGCGGCGGTGCGGTAAGCCGGGGACACGGCGATGTCGCCAAAGCGCGCGCGCAGGGCCTCCACCGCGGCGTGAAGATGCTGTTGCGGCTGCAGGTTGCTGCCCAGGCTCAGGAGCACAGTGGTCATGGTATTCAGCGTGCGTAGGGCGAATCCACACGGGGCCAACAGGGCCACCGCCTAGAATCGGGGTGCACATCATAGGACACCGACATGACCTATTGCGTCGGCATCGAGGTGGACGAAGGCCTGGTCTTCGCCGCCGACACCCGCACCAACGCGTCGCTGGACGACGTGCGGGTGCATCGCAAGCTGCACGAGTTCGAGTTTCCGGGCCAAGCCGCGTTCGTGATCATGGCCGCCGGCAACCTGGCCACCACCCAGCTGCTGGTCTCGCGGCTGCGCCGTGACGTGGAGGAAGCGCGCGAGGAAAACCTGCGCGCCTACCGCCACCTGTTCGAAGTGGCTGCGTACGTGGGCCGCGTGCTGGTGGACAGCCAGGTGCACAGCAGCACGCCCGAGCATGGCCACGATGGCGTCAACACCCAGGCCACGCTCATCCTCGGCGGCCAGGTCGGTGGCGAGCAGCCGGGCATGTACATGATCTATCCGCTGGGCAACGCGATCGCCGCCTCGCCGGAGACGCCCTTCCTGCAGATCGGCGAGTCCAAGTACGGCAAGCCGATCCTGGACCGCATCCTGCGCCCGCAGACGCGCCTGGAAGACGCCGCGCGCACGGCCATCGTCTCGCTGGACTCCACCATCCGCTCCAACCTGTCCGTGGGCCTGCCGGTGGACCTGGCCCTGATCCGCAAGGGCGACCTGCGCATCAGCCAGCGCATGCGCCTGGCCGGCGACAGCCCGCTGTATGCGGAGATCCATGGCAGCTGGTCGCACCGGCTGGAACAGGCGGTGGCCAGCCTGCCCCCGTTCCCGTGGGAACCGCCGGCCAACCGGTAGCTACCGGCCGCTGGTCGGTCCATCGCCGCACCGTTCGGCACTCCGGCCGCCACGCCCCAAGGTCGTGGCCTACCGGCTCACGCGGTTTCCAGCGCCTCGGCCACCGACCGGAACACCTGCTGCATTTCCAGCGGCTTGCGCAGCACGTGCACGTTGATCGTGGACGGGAACACCGCCAGCGGCACGGTCACATCGGCCTCTTCCAGCACCAGCGCCGGCCCGTGGAAGCCGAGCGAGGCCATCTCGCCCAGCAGGTGGCTGGCCGAGAGCAGCTTGGAGCCGGCATCGGCGATCACCAGCGCCGGCATCGCCTCCTGCTGCATCCAGCGCAGCGCCGCGGCGCCGTCGGAGGCCAGCTGCAGGTGGTAGCCCTGGCTGGACAGCGCATTGCCCAGCAGCGACAGGCGCGTGGCCTCGCCGTCCACCACCAGGATCGACTGCCCGGTGCCGGCGGCGATCGGCTGGTCCACCGCCTCGGTGTCCGCGTCCACTTCCTGCATCGGCAGCAGCAGGTCGAAGCGCGTGCCCACCCCCAGCGTGCTGTCCACGTGGATGCTGCCCTGCGCGCCTTCGATGATGCGCTTGCAGGAAATCAGCCCCAGCCCGGTGCCGTTGGCCTTGGTGGTGAAGAACGGATTGAACAGGTGCGAGAGCGTCTCCGCGCTCATCCCGGTGCCTTCGTCGGTCACCGAGATGCGCAGCCATTCGCCGCCCTGGCCATTGGGGTCGGCGGCCGCGCGCAGGGTCAGGCGCCCGCCGTCGGGCATGGCCTGGATGGCATTCAAGGACAGGTTCAACAGCACCTGCTGCAGCTCGGTGTAGTTGGCGTCCACGGCCAGGCCGTCGTCGGCCACGTCCAGGTGCAGGCTCACCTTGTCCGGCAGGTTGCTGCGCAACAGCAGCTCCACCGCCTCGAACAGGTGCGCGATGCAGATCTGTTCGCTGGGCTTGCGTGAGCCGCGCACGAAGGACAGCATCGATTCGGCCATCTCATGCCCGCGCCGGCCGCACTCGGCGATGATGTCGGCCAGGTGGTGCAGCTGCGGGTCTTCGGTACGTGCCTTGAGCAGGTCCGGCATGATCAGCAGCGGCTGCAGGATGTTGCGCAGGTCGTGGCTGAGGCCGGCGGCCAGCAGCGACAGGCTCTCCAGCCGCTGCGCACGCATCAGCTCGGCTTCCACGCGCTGGCGGTCCATGCTGCTGCGCGACTCGCGCACCGCGCGCGCCACCGCCGAGGGCAGGCGCGCGGGCTGGTGCTTGATGATGTAGTCGTTGGCCCCCTGGTGCAGCGCGGCCACGGCGTTTTCCTCACCCATCGTGCCGGACACGAAGATGAAGGGCACATCCGGGTGCCAGCTGCGTACGATCTGCAGCGCCTGGTTGCCGGAAAAACCGGGCATGGCCAGGTCCGACAGCACGATGTCCGGGGCGAACCGGCCCAGCGCCTCGCGCAGCTCGCTGGCGCTCTCCACCCGCTCGAAACTGGCGTCGAGTCCGGCGTCGAGCATCTGCTCGCACATCAGTTCGGCGTCCTCGGGGGAATCTTCCACCAGCAGGACGCGCAGCATTCCCAGCGAGGGGCCAGTCAGCGGCATGGGCTTACTCGATCTCCGGCGCCTGGTTGATCAACGCCCAGAACTTGCCCAGGGTCTGCACCGCCCCGAAGAACTGGTCCACGTCCACCGGCTTGACCACGTAGGCATTCACGCCCATGTCCCAGCTGCGGGCCAGGTCGCTTTCCTCGCGCGAGGACGACAGGATCACCACCGGCAGGCGCTTGAGCTCTTCGGTGTTGCGGATTTCGCGCAGCACTTCCAACCCGTCCATGCGCGGCATCTTGATGTCCAGCAGCAGCACCGCCGGCAGGCCTTCCTCGCGGTTGGCGTAAGCGCCACGACGCAGCAGGTAGTCCATCGTCTCCACGCCGTCCTCGACGTGCACGATGGGGTTGGCCAGGCGGGCCTCCTTGAGGGCATCGACGGCCATCTCGGCGTCGGCAGGGCTGTCCTCGGCGAGGAGGATGGTGCGAAGTGCGGTCATGCGGCAGAACCCTTGTTGATTGCGTCGAGCGCAGGAGGAAGCAGGAAGTAGAACGTGGCGCCTTCATCGACGGCCGACTCGGCCCAGATGCGGCCGCCATGCCGGGTCAGCACGCGGCGCACGCTGGCCAGGCCGATGCCGGTGCCGGGGTAATCGCTGGCCTTGTGCAGGCGTTGGAACACGCCGAACAGCTTGCCGGCGTAGGCCATGTCGAAGCCGGCGCCGTTGTCGCGCACGGTGAACAGATGGCCGCCGTCGGGCTGCTGCTGGTAATCGACCTCGATCCGGGCAGGATCGCGATTGGCCGAATACTTGAGCGCGTTGCCGAGCAGGTTCAGCCACACCTGGCGCATCATGTTTTCGTCGGAGACCAGGATCGGCAACGGCGCCAGCGTCCATTCCACCTGGCGGTGCACGCCGGTTTCTTCCGCTTCGCTCTGCAGGTTGGCCACCAGCATGGCGCGGGTATCGGCCACCAGCGACTGCATGTCCACGGCCTGCATGCGCATCGCGGCACGCCCCAGGCGCGAATAGACCAGCAGGTCGTCGATCAGCGCGGCCATGCGCCGGGCCGAGTTGGAGATCACGCCCAGGTAATGCAGCGACTTTTCGTCAGCCTGGTCGCCCAGGTGGCGGGTGAGCTTGTCCGAGAAGCCGGCCACGTGGCGCAGCGGCGCGCGCAGGTCGTGGGAGACCGAGTAGCTGAAGGCCTCCAGCTCGCGGTTGACCTCCGAGACCTGCTCGACCTTGCCTTCCAGCTGGCGGTTGAGCTCTTCCACCCGTTGCTGCACGGCGCGCTGCACGGTGACGTCGCTGACGGTCATCAGCACGACTTCGTCGTCCTTGTCCGGCAGCGGCATGCGCCGTGCGTTGATCAGCATGGTGCGCACCTGCTCGTCGGCGGTGCGCTGTTCGTGTTCGTAGTCCCACAGTTCGCGGCCGCGCAGCAGCACGTCGGTCAGGCGCTGGCGCACCACCGCATCGCGCCAGGCGCCAGCGCCGATGTCGTCCAGGCGCAGCCCGTCCACGGCCTGCGCCTCGTCCAGGCCGTACAGCTCGGCGAAGGCGGGGTTATGCAGCTGCACCTTGAGTTCGCGGTCGAGCAGCACGATCGGTTCGCGCACGGTGTTGAGCACCGAGGCGGCACGTGCGGCCGAGCGCAGCGAGGCGCGCTCGGCGGTGGCGCGGTGGCGCATCTGCCGATGCAACAGCCAGAGCACCAGGCCAAGCAGCGACAGCTGCACCAGCAGCGCCGACCAGGACACCATCTCGCTCTGCCGCTGCTGCTTCTGGAAGGTGACGCTGCGCTCGCGCAGGAGGGCTTCCTCGGTGGCCTGCAGTTCTTCGATGAGGCCGCGGATGGGGTAGCGGGTGGTGAGGTCCTGGACCATCTCGCGCTGGTCGATGTCCGGCGAGGCACGGGCGAGCTGGCGGGCCAGTTCCATGCGGCGCTCGACCATGGACTGGATGCGGCCGATGCGGATGAGCTGGTCGGGGTTGTCGCGGGTCAGTTCGGCCAGCCGCGCCAGGCGCTGGGGGATATCCTTGGCCTGGCCGAGGCGCTCGCGCAGGCCGGGGGCGTCCAGACCTTTGGACATCGTGAGCGCGGCCGATTCCACATCGCGCACATCGGCCTGCAGCTGGTAGACGGCCACGCCGACATCCTGGGTATGGCTAACCCACTGCATGGCCTGGACGTTGTCGTCGGCGATCTTCCGCAGGGTAAGCCAGGGCACCACGATGATGGCCACGGCGGCCAGGGCCAGGGCCGGCAAACGCCACCGATCCCAGAGGTCGTCACTGAACACCAGGGCCATAGTTCCTCTTCACTCGCGGTGCCGTTACCGGCGATGCCCCGACGCAGACGCCCCGGTATTCCCGGGCACGCCGGCACGGGCGAAGCCATGAATATACCGCAGCGCATTGTGAATAGGACTGTTCTTATTTTATGAACGGTTCAAGAAATACGTGTCCTTTTCCCGTGTGGGTGCGCGTGCAGGGCAACGGCTCGCGAGTGCGTGCGGTCCTGGCTTGGGCGGGTACGGGTGAGGGTGCCGGACACGCCCGTACCTGCCCTGCGCGACCAGGCAATGCACTCGCGCGCCTTTGCGTTAACTCGATCCACCAAGCCATCCCAGCCCGCCAGCAAAGTACAGGAAAGAAAAGGTTCTTTGCCCAGTTGCGGGGATTCTGTCGTCGCGGCGTATGAAGCCTTGCGAGTGCCGGCTTGGTCG
>NZ_JAVWXA010000161.1:0-5744 GCF_036662295.1 Stenotrophomonas sp. | reverse complement strand
GTCGAAGCCGGGGGTGTTGAGCAGGCCGTTGAACAGCGTGTTGACGCCGGTGATGGCGGTGAAGCGCACCGACTTGAGCTCCTTGACGAAGCCCTTCATGTCGCGCGGGTTGGTGATCAGGTGGTTGCAGCCGCCGAACTTCATGAAGACCAGGCCGTTGGCCGTCAACGCGAAGATGTGGTACAGCGGCAGGGCGGTGATGATCACTTCCTTGCCCGGCTCGATCCCCGAGGTGGACAGCCACGCCGAGGCCTGCTGCATGTTGGCGATCAGGTTGCGGTTGGTCAGCATGGCGCCCTTGGCCACGCCGGTGGTGCCGCCGGTGTACTGCAGGAACGCCACGTCCTCGTGGTCGATCTCCACCTTGGGCAGGGTGTGCGCGCTGCCCAGCTTGAGTGCCTGGGTGAACCGCACCGCGCCGCGGATGCTGTAGTTGGGCACCATCTTCTTGATGTACTTCAGCACGAAGTTCACCACCACGCCCTTGAGCCCGAGCATGTCGCCCAGGCCGGTGGTGATCACCTGCTTGATCGGGGTGTCGGCCAGCACCTGCTGCACGGTGTCGCCGAAGTTGTCCACCACCACCAGCACCGCCGCGCCGGAATCGACCAGCTGGTGCTTGAGCTCGCGCGCGGTGTACAGCGGGTTGACGTTGACCACCGTCAGGCCGGCCCGCAGCACGCCGAAGGTGGCGACCGGGTACTGGAGGCAGTTGGGCATCATCAGGGCGACGCGATCGCCCTTCTTCAACTTCAGCTCGCCCAGCAGGTAGGCGGCGAACTGCTCGACCAGCGCGTCGGTCTCGCCGTAGGTGAGGGTCTTGCCGAAGCTGGAGTAGGCGGGGCGGTCGCGATACTTGACCACCGAGGAGTCGAACACGGCCGAGACCGAATGGAACTCGTTGACGTCGATTTCGGCAGGCACGCCGTTGGGATAGCTCTGCAGCCAGGGACGTTCCAGACTCATATTCCCCCTCCAGGAATCGTTGATAAGAGTGTGTGCTGGCCCCGAGTATCAGCCAATTCACGTCCGGGCAGCATACCGGGCCGAATGGAAAAGGCGAAGGGGGCGTGAAAACCGGCCCGGTTCGTACAGATCCTACAGACGGGCGCCGGCGCGATGGCGATGATCAAGGGCCCCCTGAAGGAGTTGCACCATGGTACGAGCATGTGGCCTGGCCCTGCTGATGTTGTCCTTGACCGCCCCGGCGAATGCGGCGCCGGCACCGTTGCAGCAACTGGACTTTCCGGTGCTGGCGGTGGGCGACACCGGCCAGTTCCGGCTGCGCCTGGGCGCGCATCCGGCGGGCCAGGTCGTCTACAGCGCGCATGCGTTGAGTGGCGCGGACCCGGTGGGACAGGGTTACCGCTTTGTGGGGGTGGCATGTCCGTCCGGCTTCCATGCCAACGTGCACCATGAGGATCGTGGGGTGGTCTGTTTCCGCACCGCGGGGCCGGCGCATCCGCCGCTGGAGATGGTGGTGACCGTCTACAACGAAGGCGCCGCCGACGGCGCCACGCGCAAGGAAGACGGTTTGTGGGTGATCGATGCGCAGGGCACCAAGGTGACCTCGGCCTGGCATCTGTTCGGGGTGCGGCCCTGAGCGGGGCAGGTCACCACCGTCGGGGGTGACCTCCCGCATGCCGCCGGGAGCGCCCCGACCAGCGGTCGGGGCTTATCGGATGGGGCAACACCCCGACCAACGGTCGGGGCCTACCGGGCCGCCAACTGACGCAGCACGTACTGCAGCAGGCCGCCGTGCTTGAAGTACTCCACTTCCTTCGGGGTGAGCAGCATCACGTGCGCCTCGAAGGTCTTGGCCGTGCCGTCGGCCTTGGTCGCGGTGACCGTGGCCGTCTTGCTGGCCCCATCACGCAGGCCGCTGATGTCCACCCGCTCGGAGCCGTCCAGGCCCAGGCTCTGCGCGTTCTCGCCGGCCTTGAACTGCAGCGGCAGCACGCCCATGCCGACCAGGTTGGAGCGGTGGATGCGCTCGAAGCTCTCGGCCATCACCGCCTTGACGCCCAGCAGGTTGGTGCCCTTGGCCGCCCAGTCGCGCGAGGAGCCGGTGCCGTATTCCTTGCCGGCAAACACCACCAGCGGCACGCCGTCGGCCTTGTACTTCATGGCCGCGTCATAGATGGCCAGCTTCTGCGGCTCACCACCATCGGCCGGGTAGTACAGGGTGTTGCCGCCTTCTTCGCCGCCGAACATCAGGTTCTTGATGCGGATGTTGGCGAACGTGCCGCGCACCATCACATCATCGTTGCCGCGACGGCTGCCGTAGCTGTTGAAGTCGGCCGGCTGCACGCCGTGCTCCTGCAGGAAGCGGCCGGCGGGCGAGTCCTTCTTGATGTTGCCGGCCGGGGAGATGTGGTCGGTGGTGATGGAGTCGCCGAACAGGCCCATCACCCGCGCACCGTGCACGTCCTCGATGTGGCCGACGTCCATCGTCATGCCCTCGAAGTAGGGCGGGTTCTTGATGTAGGTCGAGCTGCCGTCCCAGTCGTACAGGTCGCCATCGGGCGACTGGATGGTGTTCCAGCGGGTATCGCCCTTGAACACGTCGGCGTAGTTCTGCTTGAACATCTCCGGCCCGATGGTGGCGGCGATGACATCGCCGATCTCCTTGTTGCTCGGCCAGATGTCGCGCAGGTACACCGGCTGGCCATCGCTGCCGGTGCCCAGCGGCTCGGTGGTGAGGTCGATGTCGGTGGTGCCGGCGATGGCGTAGGCAACGACCAGTGGCGGGCTGGCCAGGTAGTTCATTTTCACTTCCGGGTGCACGCGGCCTTCGAAGTTGCGGTTGCCCGACAACACCGAGGTCACCACCAGGTCGCCGGCGGCGATGCCGGCGCTCACTTCGGCCGGCAGCGGCCCGGAGTTGCCGATGCAGGTGGTGCAGCCGTAGCCGACCACGTAGAAACCCACCTTCTCCAGCTCGGTGAGCACGCCGGCCTTTTCAAGGTAATCGGTGACCACGCGCGAGCCCGGGCCAAGCGAGGTCTTCACCCACGGCTTGCGGTCCAGGCCCTTGGCGGCGGCGTTGCGGGCAAGCAGGCCCGCGCCGATCATCACCGCCGGGTTGGAGGTATTGGTGCAGGAGGTGATCGCGGCGATGACCACCGCGCCGTCCTTCAGGCGGAAGCGCTGGCCGTCCAGCTCCACATCGCTGTAGCCCTTGGCCAGCTGTTCGTTGCCTACGGCCGCGCCGCCGCCCTCGCTGACGAAGGTGGACACTTCGGCGGTGCGCTTGTCGCGGTTGGTGGTCAGGCCGACCAGGCTGTCGCGGTAGTTCTGCTTGACGTCTTCGAGCAGCACGCGGTCCTGCGGGCGCTTGGGACCGGCCAGCGACGGCTTGACCGTGCCCATGTCCAGCTCCAGCGTGGCGCTGTAGCTGGCGTGCGCGGTCTGCGCGTCGTGCCACAGGCCCTGGGCCTTGGCGTAGGCCTCCACCAGCGCGATCTGCTCTTCGCTGCGGCCGGACAGGCGCAGGTAATTCAGTGATTCGTTGTCGATCGGGAAGATGCCGCAGGTGGCGCCGTACTCGGGGGCCATGTTGCCGATCGTGGCGCGGTCGGCCAGCGGCAGGTGCTGCAGGCCCTCGCCGAAGAACTCCACGAACTTGCCGACCACCCCGTGCGAACGCAGCATCTGGGTGACGGTGAGCACCAGGTCGGTGGCGGTGGCGCCTTCGGGCAGCTTGCCGACCAGCTTGAAGCCCACCACCTGCGGGATCAGCATCGAGGACGGCTGGCCGAGCATGGCCGCCTCGGCCTCGATGCCGCCCACGCCCCAGCCCAACACGCCGATGCCATTGATCATGGTGGTGTGGCTGTCGGTGCCGAACACCGTGTCCGGATAGGCAACGGCCTTGCCATCCTTGTCGGCGGTCATCACCACGCGGGCCAGGTTTTCCAGGTTGACCTGGTGGACGATGCCGGTGTTGGGCGGCACCACCTTGAAGTTGTCGAAGGCCTTCTGGCCCCAGCGCAGGAAGCCGTAGCGCTCCATGTTGCGCTGGAATTCGATCTTGCCGTTGAGGTCCAGCGCGTCGGGGGTGCCGAACACATCCACCTGCACCGAATGGTCGATGACCAGTTCGGAGGGGATCTGCGGGTTGATCTGTTCCGGGCGGCCGCCCAGCTTGACCACGGCATCGCGCATCGCGGCCAGGTCGACCACGCACGGCACGCCGGTGAAGTCCTGCAGCACCACGCGCGCGGGCATGAAGGCGATCTCGGTGTCCGGCTCGGCCTTGGGGTTCCAGCGCGCCACGGCCTCGATGTGGTCGCGGCCGACGGTGGCCCCGCCGTCCTCATGCCGGAGCAGGTTCTCCAGCAGGATCTTCATCGAGTAGGGCAGGTGGGAGATGTCGAACTGCTGTCCGAGCTTGGGCAGGCTGAAGTAGTCGTAGGTCGTGCCGCCGACATCCAGCTGGCTGCGGGTGGAGAACGAATCGCTCATGCGGGGTGACTCCTCTTGCGGATGGCTTGCATTGGTCCGCGCGAGGGCGGGCCTGCTTGCGTTCGCCGTTGGCCGATAGGCCCGGTGACCGGTCCAAGTATGAACCATTCAGCCGGCCTTCGGCCTGCGGCATCGGGTCTCAGACTACATAGAGATATGTATCGCTGATGTCATCGGGGGTGCCTATCTTCTGCAGGGCCACGGCGCCTGGGGGCGGCCACGGCGAGAGTGGAAGTATGCCCCCGCAAGTATGTATAATTTGTGCATACTTTGGAGGGCGTACCGATGGAAGCCACCGTTGCAGAACGCGGACAGATCACCCTGCCCAAGGCGGTCCGTGATGCGCTGGGCCTGACCAAGGGCACCCAGCTGAAGGTCGAGCTGGACGGCAGCCGGATCATCCTGCGCAAGAGCGTGGACGATGCGATCTCGCGCGCCCGTGGCAAGTTCGCGCTGGACGGCTTCGATTCGGCGCAGGCCGCCGTCGACGCGGTCCGCGACGCGGAATGAGCCGCGCATGATCGCCGTCGATTCCCCGGTCCTGATCGAACTGCTCAGCAACGGCCCCCAGGCCGACGCGGTGGAAGCCTGCCTGCGTCAAAGCCTGGTCGGCGGGCGGGTGGTGATCTGCGGGGTGACCCTGGCCGAGGTCTGCGCCTCGCTGCGCGGCGGGGCCGAAGTGCAGGGCGCGCTGGAGGAAATGGGCATCCATTTCAGTCCACTGGAAGCCAAGTCCGCCTTGCGCGCCGGTGAGATGCACCGCCGCCACCGCCAGCGCGGCACCGGCAAGCGCGGCCTGGATGATTTCATGGTCGGCTCGCACGCGCTGCTGCAGTGCGATGGCCTGATCACCTGGAACGACACCTTTTACCGCGACTACTTCAAGGGCCTGAAGCTGATCGTGCCGCACGCCTGAGCCCACTTATTCAACCGCCGTATTCAACCGCAGTCTTTTCAAAGAATTTCCCGGGAGTTGTCATGTTGGAAGCCTACCGCCACCACGTAGCCGAGCGCGCCGCGCTTGGCATCCCGCCGCTGCCGCTGAGCGCCCAGCAGACGGCCGACGTCATCGAACTGCTGAAGAACCCGCCCGCCGGCGAGGCCGAGTTCCTGCTCGACCTGCTGACCCACCGCGTGCCGGCCGGCGTGGATGACGCCGCCAAGGTCAAGGCCTCCTACCTGGCCGCGATCGCCTTCGGCACCGAAACCAATGCGCTGATCAGCCGCGAGCGCGCCACCGAACTGCTGGGCACCATGCTCGGCGGTTACAACGTCGC
>NZ_JAVWXA010000160.1:0-6369 GCF_036662295.1 Stenotrophomonas sp. | reverse complement strand
CTAAGGTGCCAGATCGCCAAGAGATAAGAGCCACCCCATGGGTGGCTGCTCTCCGGCCAGGCGTGATGGCGCATCGCAGCCACCCATGGGGTGGCTCTACCCGGCGTGGGTGCAGGCGTCACGGCACGTCAGCTCGCCGGATCCGCCTCCACCTCCACATCCGCATCCTGCAGCGCCACGAACGCCCAGAACGGCACGTTGCTCTCGCTCCAGTAGCCGCTGGCCTCGTCCAGGATCTCCAGCAAGGTGTCGAAATCCGCGCCGGCCTGGGCGCGCAGCGCGTCGGCGTCGTTGAAGAACAACGCATAGCCATTGGCCGGCAACCACGCCAGGTCGCGCAGGTTGTCGGTCAGTGCGTCCCAATTTCCGCCGAAGCCGGTCGGGAAATCCAGTCGCGCCGCCAGCCGCATCAGCAGCGTGCGCTTGTCCTGGCAACCGTCCAGATCGATCTGCACCACGCGCAGCCCGGCATCTCGCATGGCCGCCGACAGCGGGCCCACGTCGCCATTGCCGATGGCGTACACGCCGGCGTTGTTGATGTCGTGCAGGCCCAACTCGAATCCATCATGGTTCATTTCCAGCTCCCGGCCGGTGGCACGTCAAAACTGCGGAAAGTGTCGTAGTGATCGTCGCTGTAGAACCAACCACTGGGTGGCGTGCCGCCGGTCACGATGCGGCGGGCGCCGCGATTGCCGGCGCCGGGGGTCTCCACCGTGTACTCGCGGTAGTAGCCGCGCGGACGCGGCGGCAGGCGCTGCTCGCGGTTGCCGAACACGCCGCCGTCCTGGCGATGCGGGAACGGGCCGCCGGCCTGGATCAAGGCGATGGTGTGGCGGGCCTCGGCCGGCAAAAACGGGGGAAGCGCGGCCTGGCCAGGTGCGCGCGCAATGTCCGGCGCAGGTGCAGATGCAGGGGCCGCAGGCGCGGCGCCGGTCAACGACGGGGCGAACTGCGGCGGCGGCGGGCGCTGGGCGACCTTGATGGCCAGCAGGCCGCCGATCAGCAGCACGATGGCGACCAGCAACAGCAATGGCTTGCGCATGGGCGGGGACGGGGCAGGGAAGACGGCCCCTACTGTAGCGGCATCGGCCGCCGTGGCGATGAGGCCCAGCCCAACAACGGCCGCTGCAGTGCAAGGCCATCGTCATCGCCAGCTCACATCACCTGCACGCCTGCCGGTGCGCGCGACGAGGTTTCCTTTACACAGGCCTTGGTAAGCTTGTCGGCCATCCCCATCATCGTCAGCGCAACGCCCGGTCTTCGCCGGGTGAGTGAGCTACCAGGAGAACCACATGGCCTACACCCTCCCCAAGCTGTCCTACGCCTACGACGCCCTTGAGCCGCATATCGACGCGGCCACGATGGAAATCCATCACACCAAGCACCACCAGACCTACATCAACAACGTCAACGCTGCCCTGGAAGGCACCGAGTACGCCGACCTGCCGGTCGAGGAACTGGTCAAGAAGACCAAGTCGCTGCCGGAAAACCTGCAGGGCCCGGTGCGCAACAATGGCGGCGGCCACGCCAACCACAGCCTGTTCTGGACCGTGATGTCGCCCAACGGCGGCGGCGCCCCGGTCGGCGACGTCGGCAAGGCGATCGAATCGCAGCTGGGCGGCTTCGAGAAGTTCAAGGAAGCCTTCACCAAGGCCGCGCTGACCCGCTTCGGCAGCGGCTGGGCGTGGCTCAGCGTCACCCCGGACAAGAAGGTGGTGGTGGAAAGCAGCGCCAACCAGGACAGCCCGCTGATGGACGGCAACACCCCGATCCTGGCGCTGGACGTGTGGGAGCACGCGTACTACCTGAAGTACCAGAACCGTCGCCCGGAATACATCGGCGCGTTCTTCAACGTGGTCGACTGGAATGAAGTCGAGCGTCGTTACCAGGAAGCGATCGCCTGAGCGATCCCGCCCGGTAGATAGGCCGACGGCCAGGCAGCGATGCCTGGCCGTCGTCGTTCATGGGGTGTGGTGCGATGTCGAAGGCGCCGCGCCCCTACGTCATGGCGCTCAGGGGGCGCTGGCCGCCGGCACCGGCGACTGCAGTCGCAAGGTCGCCATCACCCCAAGCCGCAGGGCCGCGCCCTTGTCGGCATCGCCGGTCTCGGCGGCCGGCAGCTTCAGCGCCTGCTGGCCGATGCCATCGAAATGCTTCACCTGGAACAGCACATCCAGCCCATGCCCGCGCGCGCTGCCGGCGGCCGATGGCGGTTCAACGCGTTCGCCGGGATTGCGGCGTGCCGGCTGGAAGCCGGGCGCGCTGCTGACCAGCTCGGCGGTGTCGGCCGAGAAATCGCCGGCGATCAGTGACGGCAGCCCTTCGCCGGTGGCGCCGATCCAGGTCATCAGGTCGCTGGTCTGGTGGCGGCGCACCGCCGGCTCGTCCGGGTCCGGGCGCAGCCGGGCCACGTAGATGTTGACCAGCTCCTCGCGCAGCTTCACCCGCAGCATGCCTGCCGCGCTGAACTGCCCCGGCGGATGCAGCAGGGTCACCCCGTCCTCGCTCACCGGCAGCCGGGTCAGCATTGCGCTGCCGTGGCGCAGCGGCTGGCTGGGCGGGTCGGCGGTGACGAAATCGCAGCTGTAACGCAAGCGCGTGGCCAGCCAGCAGGCCGGGTTGCGGCCCTGCGACTGCATCACCCGCTGCACCGCGATCACGTCCGGCTGCAAGGCCTCCAGCATCTGCAGCACTTGGTCGCGGCGCTGTTCCCACTGGGCTTGGTCCAGCGTGGGCAACTCCAGTGTGGCGACCGTGAGCAGGCGTTGCTCGGCTTCGGCCTGGCGCGCCTGCACGGGCGAGGCGACAACCACCAGCAGCGCCAGCAGCAGCCAACCCGGGCAACGTCCTGTCAGAGCGGTGGAGATCATGCGCATAACGATAAGTTTACGCTTTGTCCGTCGACGCCCCGTGACTTCCGTAGCGATCTGTCGTCATCGCCTGCCATGTTCGCCGTCCTCTGTCATGTCCGGCCGCAGCGTGCGCCGATCCAGGGGTTCCGGTAAGCTCGCGCCCTTTCGTATACGCAGGACAGCCCCATAGGATGAGCACGATCGCCGCCGCCAGCGCAGGCAAGGGAAAGATGCCGCGCCAGATTCCGTACATCATTGGCAACGAGGCCTGCGAGCGGTTCAGTTTCTATGGGATGCGCAACATCCTGGTGCAGTTCCTGATCACCTCGCTGCTGCTGCAGGAGATCACCGCCGAAGGCCGTGCCGGCGAGGCCAAGGACATCATGCACAGCTTCATGATCGGCGTGTATTTCTTCCCGCTGCTCGGTGGCTGGCTGGCCGACAAATTCTTCGGCAAGTACCACACCATCCTGTGGTTCAGCCTGATCTACTGCGCCGGTCACGCCTGCCTGGCCGTGTTCGAGGACAGCCGGCAGGGCTTCTTCGTCGGCCTGGGCCTGATCGCCCTCGGGGCCGGCGGCATCAAGCCGCTGGTGGCCTCCTTCATGGGCGACCAGTTCGACCAGAGCAACAAGCATCTGGCCAAGGTCGTGTTCGACGCGTTCTACTGGATCATCAACTTCGGCTCGCTGTTCGCCTCGCTGCTGATCCCGCTGGCGCTGAAGAACCTCGGCCCGCAGTGGGCGTTCGGCATCCCCGGCATCCTGATGTTCGTGGCCACCTTCGTGTTCTGGCTGGGCCGCAAGCGCTACGTGCTGGTGCCGCTGCCGCCCAAGGACCCGCATTCGTTCGGCGACGTGGTGCGCACCGCGCTGACCGCGCAGGTCCCGGGCAAGGGCCGCCCGGGCCTGACCCTGGCGATCCTCGGTGCGGTGCTGGCCGTGGCCTCGATGGGGCTGGTGGGCAGCCTGGGCATCGTGATCTGCCTGTGCATCGCGCTGGTCCTGGTGCTGGCCGGTGTCGGTGGCGGCACCTGGATCCAGTTGGACCGCGCCCGCGCGGTGCATCCGGCCGAGGCGGTGGAGGGCGTGCGCTCGGTGCTGCGCGTGCTGGTGATCTTCGCCCTGACCACCCCGTTCTTCTCGCTGTTCGACCAGAAGGCGTCCACCTGGGTGCTGCAGGGCCAGCAGATGGCCATGCCCTCCTGGTTCACCGCCTCGCAGATGCAGGCGCTGAACCCGCTGCTGGTGATGATCCTGATCCCGTTCAACAACCTGGTGCTGTACCCGGCGCTGCGCCGCTTCGGCTTCGAGCCGACCGCGCTGCGCCGCATGACCGCCGGCATCGCCTTCAGCGGCCTGGCCTGGATCGTGGTCGGTGGCATCCAGGTGATGATGGACGGCGGCAACGTCATGTCCATCTTCTGGCAGATGCTGCCCTACGCACTGCTGACCTTCGGCGAGGTGCTGGTCTCGGCCACCGGCCTGGAGTTTGCCTACAGCCAGGCCCCGCAGGCCATGAAGGGCGTGGTGATGAGCTTCTGGAACCTCACCACCACCATCGGCAACCTGTGGGTGCTGCTGTCCAACGCGGCGGTGCGCAATGAGACGGTGACCCACAAGATCGCCAGCACCGGCCTGAGCGAGGCCGCGTTCCTGATGTTCTTCTTCGCCGGCTTCGCGTTCGTCGCGACGTTGGCCTTCGGTTGGTATGCCAGGCGCTATCGTATGGTGGACAACTACCGTACGGCCTGAGCCCTGACATGACCCCCGTCAACCTGCTGCTGATCGCCATCACCGTCCTCGTGTCGTGGATGGCGTTCAAGAACCGCGCCCTCGGCGACCGCCTGATCCTGTGGCCGCCGGCCATCGACCGCCACCGCCAGTACGACCGCCTGGTGACCTACGGGTTCATCCACGCCGACCTGGCGCACCTGGCGTTCAACATGATCACGCTGTTCTTCTTCGGCGGCCAGATCGAGTCGGTGATGATCGAGCTCACCGGCAGTTACCTGACCTATCCGGCGTTCTATCTCGGCGCGCTGGTGGTCTCGATCCTGCCCAGCTACCTGAAGAACCAGAAGAACCCCAACTACCTCAGCCTGGGGGCGTCCGGGGCGGTGTCGGCGGTGCTGTTCGCCTTCATCCTGCTCAGCCCGTGGAGTGTGATCTTCGTGTTCTTCATCCCGGCGCCGGCCATCGTGTATGCCGCCTTCTACGTCGGCTACAGCATCTGGATGGACAAGCGCGGTGGCGACCGCATCAACCACAGCGCGCACCTTGCCGGTGCCGCGTTCGGCGTCATCTTCATGCTGGCGATGCGCCCGGCGATCTTCGACCACTTCCTGCGCGAATTGAGCAACCCCAGCTTCCGTCCGCTGGGTTGAGCGGGGCCTGCCCGGTGCCGGCTGGCCGGTAGCGGCTAAACGGGCAGGGCACGACCGGGGGTCGTGCCGCTGTCCAGGTCCGCCTCAGGCGGCCTTCTTGCCGTCCGCGCCGTAGGCGCTGAGCAGGCGGGTGTACACCTCGTTGTCGATCTGGTCGAATTCCCACCCGTTGGTCTGGCCGTTCACGGCCAGCTGGAACAGGCCTTCGAGCAGCGAGCTGTCGGCATCGGCCGGAGCCGGGGAGGTGGTTGCGTTGTCCATCAGGACCTCCATGTAGAGCAGAGTCGGGCAGGCAGGTGTCGCAAAACTCGTGCCAGCTTTTACGCCCTGTCCGCTGCCTGTATCGGCTTGAACGGGCCGGACTTTAGCGGTGTGCCGCCCCGCGCTTCCGCGCCCCTGCGATGTGGCCCGGCCAGCTGGCAGCCCGTCTGCGCGGCGGGCCTCGCCCGGACCACGGGCGCGGCGAAAAGTGACGCTGTGCGTCGCTGCTTGCCCCTGTTCAGGCTTCACGCGATCATGGCGCTACGCTGCGCACTATCGCGTCAGTCGCCGCAGGAGACATTGCCCATGGCATCGGTCACCCCGCCCGGATTGGCGTACGAGGTGGAGCACGATCTGGCCAACCATCGGTTCCAGGCCCGCGTCCAGGGGCACCTGGCGCTGCTGGATTACCAGATCAAGCGCAAGCGGATGGTCATCACCCATACCGAGGTGCCCGAGCCCATCGGCGGCCGCGGTATCGCCGGGGAACTGACCAAGGTGGCGCTGCGCTATGCGCGCGAGCACAAGTACAAGGTGGTGCCGGCCTGCGCGTACGCCGAGGCGTTCATGCAACGGCACCAGGAATACGATGACCTGCTGGCCGGCTGAACGTGGCGGGCAGGGCTACATGCACGATCGGTCATGATGACCGGTTTCAACAAGGGGATTGAAATGAACAGCGTAGTAAACCGTCGCGCGCTGCGCGCCAGCGCCCTGGCCTTGGCCGTGGGCGTGGTGGTGCTGGCAGGTTGCAAGCGCGACGCCGGTGATGCCGCCACCGCGCCGCCCGCCGCCGGTGCCACTGCCGCGCAGCCGGCCAACATCGAGACGCCGGCGGCAACCGCACCGGTGGAGCTTCGCGATGTGATC
>NZ_JAVWXA010000159.1:0-6554 GCF_036662295.1 Stenotrophomonas sp. | reverse complement strand
CGGTACCTAGATCCCACTGTCCAACTTTGTGGGGTCAGTTCACATGCGTGGCTGCACCATCCCCACGCGCGCACTGTCCGCCCGAGCCTGACCTTGGCACCCCCGCACGGCGCACCAGCACCCGCGCGCATCACACCACCAGCAACCGCCCCGGCGCGCGTGCCAATGGCCAATGGCCGCGTTCGTACCAGCCGATCACCGCCTGCCAGTGCGGCGGCAGCCCCAGGTGGCATTCCAGCGCCCACTGCCGATAGGCGTACATCGCCGCATCGCGTGCCACCAGGTGGAAGTCGTGCGGCGGCAACTGCAGGTGGGCGCAGGTTGCGGTGGGCACCGCGCGCATCAGGGCCTGGTTGAGCTGCCGGCGCAGGTCGGCCAGCGCGGCCGGCCGGGCCAGCGGACCGTGGAACGGATCCACATCCCCCGGCGTGGACGGCATCCAGTCGAAGCCGTCGTTGTCGATGGCCCGCATCGCCTCGGCCAGCGAGGGGCGGGCGCAGATCGCGGGCCCGGCCGTGATCGGCTGGCCCATGCGCGAGAAATAAGCGGTCTCTGCAATCGTCTGCAGGCAGGCGGCGACGTCCATGCGGCGATGGTAGCGCAGGCCGGCGCGCGATCAGCCGGCAAACAACGCCACGGCCAACCCGATCACCGGCAACGCCCACGCCAACGGCGCGATCCAGCGCGGCCGGAAGGGATACAGGCCGAAGGCGATCAGCATGCCGCTGACCGTCATCGCGCCCAGCCACAGCACCGGGCCGGCGGCCCAGCCGTGGTCCCACACGCACAGGCCGAAGGCCAGCGCCAGCAGCGCCCAGCCCAGCCAGCGCCACAGCTGCATGCGCGCGGGCGCGGCGGCGGCCTTGCCGTGCAGGTCGAGCTGGTGCTTGTCCATCGCCAGCGACAGTGCGGTGAAGGCCGAAAAACTCACGGTGATCGCCAGCACCATCATGCGCCCACCTCCGCGCCGGCCGTGTCCTGGGCCTTGGCGGCCGCGGCGGCCGCGGCCTGGCGCTTCTTCTTTTCCGCCGCGCTCAGGGCCGGCTGCCAGCGCTGCATGCGCAGGCCGCAGTAGGCCAACATCGCGCCGAAGGCGAGCATGGTCAGGTCGACGCCGGCCAGCACCCAGTCACCGCTGCGCAGGGTCACGCCCAGGTGGGCGTGGGTGGTGAACGCGTTGACCACCGGGATCAGCGCGAACAGCGCCGCGCCCAGGTACAACTGCCAGGCCCACATCAGGCGCTTTGGCCAGATGAAGGCGGCCAGCAACGCCGCGCCCCATGCGTAGAAGAACACGTTGGCTTCGGCGTCGGAGCGTTCGGCCATCTGCAGCGGCAGCAGGCGGTTGCCCCAGAAATAGGCGGCAAAGGCGATCGGCAGCCCGGCCACCGCGCCGATGTTGAGCGCATCCACCAGCCGCAGCCCGAAGCCGATCCTGCCGGACTTGGCGTGCTTGGGCCGTTCCTTCACCGCCCACAGCACCACGCCGCTGGCCACCATCAGGCAGCCGATCAGCCCGGACACGAAGAACAGCGCCCGCAGGCCCCAGTCGGCGAAGCGCGCCAGGTGCAGGCCGTACATCACCCCGCGGGTCTGGGTGGCGCCACCGGACAGCGGGCTGGCCTCCAGCAGCGCGCCGCTCACCGCGTCATAGCGCAGCGACGGCGTATCCACCGACAGGCGCTTGCCATCGCGCTGGTACACATCGATCACCGCGTTGGCCGCGCCCGGGTGGTACAGGGTGAAGCCACTCACCTGCGCGCCCTTCCATTCGGCGCGCGCGCCATCCAGCAGCTGCTGGATCGGCAGCGCGGTGGCCTTGCCTTCGGCCGGGGTCTCGATATCGGCCAGGCGCGCGAAGGCCTCGCTGAAGAAGGCGTCCTCGTCCTTGGGGTAGGCCACGTTCACGCCCCACGGCAGGTACATGAACATCAACGTCACGATGCCGGTGTAGGTGATCATCGCGTGGTAGGGCAGGGCCATCACCGCGCTGACGTTGTGGAAGTCCAGCCACGAGCGCAGGCCCTTGTCCTTCCGGAAGGTGAAGAAGTCCTTGAAGATCTTCTTGTGGGTGATCACCCCGGTGATGATCGCCACCAGCATGAACATCGCGCAGAAGCCGACCAGGTAACGCGCCCACAGCACCGGGATGTAATGCAGGTCGAAGTGCAGGCGGTAGAAGAAGTCGCCACCGCGGGTCTCGCGCGCGGCCACTTCCTCGCCGGTGCCCGGGTCCACCGTGGCATCGCCGAAGCGGCCACCGCCACGACGGCGCTTCTGGCCCTCCACCGGCGGCTTCACCATCGATTCGGGATTGCGCCAGAACATGCGCATGGCCGGGTTGCGCGGGTCGGGCAGGGTCACGTTCCAGCTTTCGGCCTGCGGCGCCTTGTGCTGCAGGAAGGTGATGGCGCGGGTGGCGGCCACCTCGCTGCCGACCGCGCTGCGTGGCAGCTCCGGGCGCATCCAGCGGCTGATTTCCTCGCGGTAGTAGCTGGCGGTGCCGGCCATGAAGATCAGCAACAGCAGCCAGCCCACCAGCAGGCCGGTCCAGGTGTGCAGCCACGCCATCGACTGGCGGAACCCGTTCTTCATGCGCCGCTCCTCAGCAGGTGGGTGCCGGCCCAGAACACCAGCGTGGGCAAGGCGATACCGATCCACGCGCGCAGCGCGGTGCGCGTGGCGAACGCCCACAACGCGGCGCAGGCGCACAGCACGATGGCCACCAGCATGCCGGTCAGCACCGCCTGGCTGCGCGCCATGGGCAGCGCGGCGGCCAGGAACATCGAGCAGGTGGCCGCCAGCGCGTAGCCGCCGACGATGGCCGCCAGCGAGCGCGAGAGCACCCCCAGCCAGGGGCGGGCGAAGAAACTTCCGATGCGGCTGAACCAGCTGGCGTCAGGCGTGCTGTCCACGGGAACCTGCAATGTCATGTTGAACAACGGGCATCACCGGCCGCAGCCGGTGATGCAGGGAAAAGTGGCCATCCGTGGCCGTTTCGTTGCACGTGGCAACGTTCCCTTGGAGAACGGTTACAGCGTCCAGCGCAGGTTGAGCATCACGTTGCGCGGCTCGCCCCGGTACACGCCGTTGTAGAAACCGACGTTGCTGCCGTGGGCATGCAGGCAGGCCTGCACGCCGGGCGGATTGTTCCTGCGCAGGGCGTTGCCGCCATCTGCGACGCGCAGGCACGGGATCGGGCATCGGGGATGTACACGGGCGGGCCGGGGACGGGTGACACCCACGTTTCGGCGGATCAAGCTGGCGTACAGCCAATCCGTGAATGATAGTCATTATCATTTTGTTGGGCAAGGCCAATCGCTGCATGCCATGCCGTGCACGACGCACACGCGCTGGCTGGGATACTGGCCCTCGCCCTTGTCGAGATCCTGCCGCCATGACCGAGCTGCCGCCCCTGCCTGCCGATGACGCCCGCACGCCGGCGCAACGCGCCAGCGACGAAGGCTGGTGGGGGCAGGTGCGCGCGCTGTACGACCTCACCGACGAGGTGGTGATGCTCGACAACGGCTACTGGGGCGCGATGGCGCGCCCGGTGCTGCAGGCCTACCAGCAGGCCACCGCCACGGTGAATGCCGGCAATGCCTGGTTCGGGCGGCTGGCCTTTCCCGGGTTGCTGGAGCAGGCCCGGCAACGGCTGGCCCAGGTCCTCGGCGTGGATGCGGCGGAGATCGCACTCACCCGCGGGGCCACCGAGGCGATGCAGGTCCTGATCGGTGGCTACCGCCGGTTGGCCCCGGGCGATGGCGTGCTGTATGCCGACACCGACTACGACAGCATGATCGCGGCCATGCAGTGGCTGCACGCGCGCCGCGGGGTGGAGGTGCAGCGCGTGGTGCTGCCCGAGCCATTCGACCACGACGGGGTGATCGAGGCCTACCGCCAGGCGCTGGCGCGCCAGCCGCGCACGCGCCTGCTGCTGCTCACCCAGGTCAACCACCGCAACGGGATGCTGCTGCCGGTGGCCGAGATTGCCGCGCTGGCCCGCGCCGCCGGCGTGGACGTGGTGCTCGATGCCGCCCACGGCATCGGCCAGGTGGACACGCCACTGCGCGCGATGGGCGTGGATTTTGCCGGGATCAACCTGCACAAGTGGATCGGTGCCCCGGTCGGGCTGGGCGCGATCTACGTGCGCGCCGGCCGGGTGCGCGACCTGGACCCCTACATGGGCCAGGCCGACGAGGACGGCATCGACACCCGCCTGCATACCGGCACGGTCAACTTCGCCGCGTGCATGGCGCTGCCACTGGCGCTGGACCTGCACCAGCGGATCGGCGTGGCCAACAAGCGGGCGCGGTTGCTTTACCTGCGCAACCGCTGGCTGGAGGCACTGCGCGATGACCCGCGCATCCAGTTGCTGGCATCGGCCGACCCGCGCCTGTCCAGCGCGATCGCCGCGTTCCGGCTGCATGGGGAGACCAGCATGGCCGGCAACACCGCCATCGCCGAGCGCATGGTCCGGCAGTCCGGCGTGTTCGTGGTGCCGCGCGATGGCCTGGCCTCCGGGGCCTGCCTGCGCGTCACCCCGGGCATTTTCAGCACGCCGGCGCAGATGGATGCGCTGGTCGCGGCCGTGCGCGCGGTCAGCGCTTGGCGCACGCCTGCTTGATGTCGTCCTCGATGCGCGCCGGCGGCGGGCGGCCGAAGGCTTCGCTGATCTCGCGACGCATGCGCAGGTCCTCGCACTTTTCCGGGTCCACCGAGCCGTCGATGACCGTGCCGCGGATCGCCGGCTGGCCGCGGCCGGCATCGGCCTGCATGCGCCGGCGCGCGTCGTACAGCTCACGCTGGGCGCGGCTGCGCTCTTCCCAGGTCAGGTTGGGGTCCTTGGTGATGGGCCGGGTTACCCCGGTGTCGTGCTCGGGCGCGCAGGGCACCGTCTGGTAGCTGGTCTGGCCGCCCGCCAGGCATTTGTAAACGCGCCCGGCATGGGCGCTGCCCGCCAACGCGCACAGCGCCAGCGCAAGAATGATCCGTCGCATGATTCCCCCTGTGGGCCACTCCGGCCCGGAATGCGCGGCAGAATACGCGAACCAATTCACAAAAACACCCGGTCAATCCGTCAACCGGCGGCGCGCCCCTACCAGTGCATCCACACCGTCAGCGCGTGCAGCAGCAGGCCGATCAGGCCGCCCACCAAGGTGCCGTTGAAGCGGATGAACTGCAGGTCGCGGCCGACGCTGAGTTCCAGCTGTTCCACCAGGTGGCGCTCGTCCCAGCCCTTGACGGTCTGCGCGATGTGCGCGGTGACGCCTTCGCGCAGGCGGCTGGTGAGCCGCTCGGCGCCGTCCATGAGGTGCTGGTTGAGCGCCTCCCGCAGCGACGGATCGTCCTGCAGTGCCTGGCCCACCGAGGCCAGGCTGCGGCGCAGGTGGCCGGCCAGGGCCGAGTCCTCGCGGGAGAGATCGGCGCGCAGGCTGGCGTGGATACGCTCCCACAGGCCCTGCACGTAGTCCTGCACGGCCGGGTGGTCGATCACCTGCTGCTTGATCTGGTCGATGCGCTCGGCCAGCGCGGGGTCGCTGCGCAGGCGCTGGATGTACTCGGCCAGCCAGGTTTCGTAGTCACGGCGCAGCGGGTGCTCGGGCTGGGCCAGGATCTGCTGCAGCTCGGCCAGCACCGCATGGGCCATGCGCTCGGCCAGGCTGTCGCCGATCTCGTCGATCGGCTTGACCCAGTTCACCGTGCTGGCCAGCTTGGGCCATTCGCGCTGGATGTAGCGCACGATCAGTTCCGAGGCGCGCTGTTTGACCGGTGCGGTGTCCAGCCACTCGCTGACCCGGGTCAGGCCCTCGTCGAGCACGCGCTGGTGGCGGTTGTCGGCAGTGAGCAGGCCCAGCAGTTCGCCGGCGGTGGCTGCGGCATTCCACTGCCGCAACTGCTGGATCACAAAGCCCTGGATGCTGCGCCGGACGGCGGCTTCGTCGAGGAAATCCAGCGCCTGCAGCGCCCAGCCGCGCGCCATGTCGGCCAGCAGGCGCGAGCGCGCCGGATCGGCCAGCCAACTGCCCAGCCGGCTGGCCGGGTCAAACACCTGCAAGCGCGCCAGCAGCGCCTGGGGTTCCAGGAACTGGTCGCGCACGAACACGGCCAGGCTGTCGGCGATGCGCTCCTTGCTGTGCGGGATGATCGCCGTGTGCGGGATCGGCAGGCCCAGTGGCCGGCGGAACAGCGCCACCACCGCGAACCAGTCGGCCAGCGCGCCCACCGCAGCGGCCTCGCAGAACGCCGAGACCCAGGCCCAGATGCCGCGCTCGCCCTGCAGGTGGCTGACCACGAACCCGGCCAGCATCGCCAGCAGCATGGCCAGCGCGATCAGTTTGAGGCGGCGCAGTTGCGCGCGGCGGGGGTCGGGGGGCGAAAGGGCAGTCATGCCGCCAAGTCTACCCACGTCTGCATGAGCGCCCGGTGGTGCCGGTGGTGGGGCGAACCCTCGCACCCTAACGCAACGCCCACCGGTAGTGCCGGCCGCTGGCCGGCAACCTCGCACAAATTGGTAGTGCCGGCCGCTGGCCGGCAACCTCGCACGCCCTACC
>NZ_JAVWXA010000158.1:6396-6686 GCF_036662295.1 Stenotrophomonas sp. | reverse complement strand
AGCGGGATGCCGAGGTCGCCCTCGGCTACCACTGACAAGACAGTTGCTACCGTTTGCCCGGCAGAACGTTGCGGTACCGTTGATGCCAATGCGCGCCCGGCGCCACGCACACCGCGCGGACCCCCTGGGTAGAGCCACCCCATGGGTGGCTGCCTTTCGCCGGGCAGTGCGCAGCCACCCATGGGGTGGCTCTACCGTTTGCCTGGCAGGACGTTGCGGTGCCGTTGATGCGAATGCGCCCCGGCGCCACGCAACCGCGTTCACCCCCTGGGTAGAGCCACCCCATGGGT
>NZ_JAVWXA010000158.1:0-6296 GCF_036662295.1 Stenotrophomonas sp. | reverse complement strand
GGCTGCCTTTCGCCGGGCACCGCGCAGCCACTCACGGAGTGGCTCTACCGTTTGCCTGGCAGAACGTTGCGGTACCGTTGATGCGAATGGCCCCCGGCGCCACGCACACCGCGCACACCCCTGGGTAGAGCCACCCCATGGGTGGCTGCCTTTCGCCGGGCACCGCGCAGCCACTCACGGAGTGGCTCTACCGTTTGCATGGCAGCGCAGCCACCCATGGGGTGGCTCTACCCCCCGCTATGCCGCGCGCGGGGCCATCTTCCACAGCAAGGCGCGGAACGGGGCCAGCAGGCACACGCCGATGGCGAGCTTCACCGCCAGGTCGCCGGCGGCCCAGCTCACCCACGGCAGGCTGGAGCCGGCAAACGCGATGCTCCAGAAGAGGGTGGTATCCAGCGTGGCGCTGCAGGTGGTGGCCACCATCGGCGCGCGCCACCAATGGCCGCGGCGCAGCCGGTCGAAGACGGTGATGTCCAGCAGCTGCGCGGCAATGAAGGCCAGGCACGAGGCCACCGCGATACGCGGCGTGGCGATCCACACCGACAGCACCACCGCCAGCGCGAACCCGGCCCAGGCCACCTTGCGCGCGGCCTGCGGCCCGAAGCGGCGGTTGATCAGGTTGCTCACCAGGAACGCCACCGGGTAGCTGAACGCGCCCCAGGTGAGCCAGTCGTTGATCGGGTACTGCACCAGCACGTTGCTGCCCAGCACCACCGCGCCCATGGCCAGCACCGCCAGCAGCAGCGAGCGCGCGGTCAACGGGGCAAAGGTGATCGAAGGACGCACGGACATGGCGCACCGGGGAAATGAGGGAAGCGGCGGATTATCCGGGCTTGGGCGGCCCGCGGCCACCCCGCGCCGGTTCATCTGCCTCGGGCGCACGCCCGACCCCCTGACACCACCGCTACGGGCGGCAGCCTCCACGGCACCCACAATCACCTGCCCTGGCGTCGCGCCTTACCAGCGCGTGCTCGGCTGCGCGGAGTCCGGGTCGGTCGGCAGGAACGCCAGCGTAATGCCCTCGGCATTGGCCACGTTCCAGCCAGCGCCGCCCGGGGTGGGCGTAAAGGCCAGCACATCGCCTACCTTCACCGTGTCCACCGGGCTCTGCGCCGGTGCCGGCCAGGCCAGCACCGCCGGTTCGTCCGGCGCCTGCGGGTTCTGCAGCGCAATCTGCACGCCGCCCTCGGCGGTGCGTTCCACCTTTTCCACCGTCAACGGCGGCAGCGGGCCGGCCTTCTTCGCCTCGGCGCGCGCACGGCTGCGCCGGGCCGAACCATCGCTGGCCTTGCTCACTCCGGCCGACAACAGCCAGATCGGTGCGGTGATCACCACCGCGCTCGCCATCGAGGTCACGATCACGCTGCTGGCCACCGGGTGCTGGGTGCTGAACTGCTGCGCGGTGGCCGGCAGGCTGGCCGCGCACACGGCCACGGCCAGCAGCGGGGAAACGGCAAAGCGGCAGATCCGTGTCATGGGCAACTCCTGGGGCGTTCCGAAGGGGGCAGTATGCGGGCAAGGCGTGGTGGGGTGCCGGCTCAAGGCTTGGGCGCGCTGATGCCCGGCACCGGCACGTGCGCGATCGGCAGCTCCATCTGCAGGCCCTTGCGCTGCTGCACGAAGTCGAACACCGATTCCACCGTCACCACCGAATAATTGCCCGAGATGCGCTCGCTGGCCGGGTGGTCGGTCACCGCTGCGTTGGGGGCGAAGAAGCGTGCGCCCAGCCGCTTGCCCACGCCGATATGCAGCATGCTGGGGCGGTATTGGTGCGCCTGCAGCCAGGCCTGCGCCTGGGTGCGGTTGACGATCAGCGTGTTGTCCTCAAGCTGCGCCATCGCCGCGGCCACCACTTCCAGCACCCACTGGTTGGAGTTCTGGTACTCGGTGCTGAAGGGATAGGCCACCACGCTGTAGCGCGCCTCGTGCAGCGCACGCGCCTGGATGGCCGGTTGGGTCAGCATCGCCTTGAGCGCCGCGCGCAGTGCCGGCGTGGGCACGCCGATGCGCAGGTCGGTATGCGCCGAGGTCTCGCCGATGAAGGTGGCCACCCCTTCGCGGAACAACTGCGACTGCGCGGTCTTGCACGGGTTCAGCAGGTGCACCGCGCGCCACTGGCCATCGTCTTCGCGCAGCAGGAAGGCCACGTGGCTGTGGCGCAATCCGTACCTGCTCAGGTCCTGCCCACCGCGTGCCACCAGCACCACGTCCACCTCGTCCAGCGCATCCAGCCGCTCGGTGGTGGCCAGCGCCACGTCGAACATCGAGGCCAGCGCCGCCGGCGTGGGATGGCGCTCCACGCATTGCGGCGCGGCGTGGGCGAGGGCGCTCGCGCCCAGCAAGGCGGCGCACAGCAGGGCGCGGTGCAGGCACCGGGTCAGTGCAGGGCGGGTGTCGTCCATGGCGTGGGTACTCCAGCGGCACCGTGCCGCGCGCGCATCATAGCGCCGTGCCTAGCGCCTGGGGCTTCCTGGGGCACGCTTCGCGCTTATGGTTCTCAGTGGTTGGCGCGCGCAGCAGCAGCGGCGATCACGCCTGCGGTCGCGCAGCGCCGGTTGCCTGCGCTGCGCGTCCACTGACTACCGCCCGCGCCGCGCCATTGCCGTCACGGCTCAATCGAGCAGCCGTGCACGCACCTGGGCCGCCACCCGCGCCGTCTCGCGCAGCGGCTCCACCCGGCCATCGGTGTGCCAATCCAGCCAACGCGGTTGCAGCCGCCCGCGCTCGCGCAGCGCCTGCTGGAAATGCGCCAGCCGCCCCTGCGCCTGGTCGGCCAGCGCCACCGCCACCGGCATCCGCGTGGCGCATGCCTCGGACAGCAGGTTCACCGAATCGGGCGAGACCACCACGCGGTTGGCCCACCCCAGCAACCCCGCATACGGGTTCACGCCGTCGCCGCCGTCGCCCCAGATCACATGCGGCACATCGGCGAACGCACTGCGCAGCGCGCCCACCAGCGCCGGCGGTGTGCGCCGCGAGGTGGTGGCCAACAGGCTGCCGCCCTCGGCACGCAGCTGCGCGGCCAACTGCTGGAACACCTGCACCATCGCCGGCTCGTGCCACGGCGCGTGCGGCGTCGGGCCACCCACCAGCAGCGCGGTGCGCGGGCCTGGCAGTGCGCTGAACGCGGCAAACGCGGCGCGGCCGCAGGCCAGCCAGTCGTCGTTGACCGGGTTGAGGCTGCCCAGCAGGGTCAGCACGTTGTCACCGCGCAGGCGGTCGTGCTCGGGCACCACCACCAGGTCCCAGTGCGATGCGCCGATGCGAGGGTCCAGGATCTGCACCACCTGGCTGCCGCGCCGGCGCAGTTCACGCAGCGCCCCGGCCGCCTGCCGGCCACAGCCGATCGCCAGCGTCGGCGGCTCGGCCGCCAGTTGCCTGAAGGACTCGCCAAAGCCGCTCGCCGCGCCCGGCAGCCAGCGCGGCGCCAGCCAGCGCCACGGCGCACGCGGGCTCAATACCAGCGGCTGGTGCGCCCCCAGTTTCAGTGCGGAGGCCAGCGCCACCGCTTGCCGCACATTGCCGGCACGGCCGTCAGTGATCGTCCAGGGCGGACTCGATCGTTTCACGTATGGCATTAATTCGTTTCAGTCAGGCTGGGTGTTGCAACTGTCGCGACACTCTACACTGCCAGCCTTCGCCGATCGCCGCGTCGCCCCATCACGGGCGCCCGGGTCGCCCCGATTTCCCGTCATCCGGAGGCTTCATGTCCAACGTACTCAACGATGCTGCGCTCGACCAGTTGTTCCGTACCGCCCGCACCCAGAACGCCTTCCTGGATACCCCGGTGGAAGACAGCCAGCTGCAGGCCCTGTACGACCTGCTGAAGTGGGGCCCGACCGCTGCCAACGGCAGCCCGGCGCGCTTTGTGTTCGTCAAGACCCCCGAAGCCAAGGCCAAGCTGGCCCCGGCGCTGTCCGAAGGCAACCACGACAAGACCCTGGCCGCCCCGGTCACGGTGATCGTCGCCTTCGACGAAGACTTCCACGAAAAACTGCCCTACCTGTTCCCGCACACCGATGCCAAGGCGTGGTTCGACGGCCCGCGTGAAGGCCGCACCGAAGGCGCATTCCGCAACGGCAGCCTGCAGGGCGCCTACCTGATCCTGGCCGCCCGCGCGCTGGGCCTGGACGCCGGCCCGATGTCCGGCTTCGACAATGCCAAGGTCGACGAAGCCTTCTTCAAGGGCACCGCGATCAAGTCGAATTTCCTCGTCAACTTGGGGTACGGTGACGCCTCGGGCCTGTTCGCCCGGCTGCCCCGCCTGAGCTTCGACGAAGCGGCCCGCATCGAATAAGCGTTCCCGCGCAATACAACGGCGCCCGCCGTTCGTGACGTCGCGCAGCGACGGCCCGGCCCATGCCCGCCAGAACGCGGCGGGCAGCCCCCGGGACCGTCCGTGCAGACGGGTTGTTTGCCTGACCTTCCTTCTTTTCCCTTCGCTTTCGAGAGAGACCTGACATGACCATGACCCGCAAACTGCTGCTGCCGCTGGCCCTCACCCTGGCCATCGCCGCCTGCTCCAAGCCGGCCGACCAGGCCGCTGCCCCGGCCGCCGATGCCGCCCCGGCCGCTGCTGCCACCACCACCCCGGCCGCCGATGCCGCCGCTGCCGCCCCGGCCGCCGAGGCCATCCAGATCGCCTCGGGCACCTACAAGCTCGACCCGACCCACACCGACGTGCTGGCCCAGTGGAGCCACTTCGGCTTCTCGCACCCGACCGCCCACTTCGGCGCTGCCGAAGGCACCCTGGTGTATGACGCGGCCGACGTCACCAAGTCCACCGTGGAAGTGAAGCTGCCGCTGACCGGCCTCAACAGCTTCACCGCCAAGTTCGACGAGCACCTCAAGAGCGCCGATTTCTTCGACGCCGCCAAGTTCCCGGCCGCCACCTTCAAGAGCACCAAGGTGGAAGCCGCTGGCACCAACAAGCTCACCGTCACCGGCGACCTGACCATCAAGGACATCACCAAGCCGGTGACCCTGGATGTCACCATCAACGGCGGTGGCGAGCACCCGATGGCCAAGGTGCCGGCGGCCGGTTTCGACGCCACCACCACCATCAAGCGCAGCGATTTCGGCGTCGGCGCGTATGCCCCGAACGTCAGCGACGAAGTGAACATCCGCATCACCACCGAAGCCACCGGCGAGAAGCCGGCTGCTTGATCGGTCGATGAGGTAAACGCAGTGCAAGGCCCGCCGAAAGGCGGGCTTTCTGTTTGTGGGCCACCTGCCGCGCCTACGGCTGGCCGGCGGCGCTGCCAACCGGTCGCGTATCATTGAAGGCCAGCGGCCGCCGACCGACGGTCGGCGCTACGAGGCCAAGCCGGGGCCAAGCCACCGCCGGCGCAACAACGCGCCCACGCGCAACAGGAGCACACCCGTGCAAGAAGCACACTACTGGATGATGGAATTCTGGACCGGCCTCAGCCTGCGCGACCTCATCGGTGGCAGCGTGCTGGGCACGGTGATCGGCCTGCTGCTCGGCATCGGCGTCTGGCTGGCCATGCGCCGCCGCGGCTGGCTGGCCCGGCGCAACCGCTGGCACCACGCCGCCATTGCCACCCACGTGGTGATGCTGCCGCTGCTGTTCTGCTTCACCGGCCTGCAGCTGGGCTTCACCGCCGGCGCGCAGCGCGCCCTCTACAAGCAGATCGACCACTTCCAGCCGCACTTGCAGACGCTGGTCGCCAGCTGGATGGTGGATTTCGAACGCTCCCTGGACGACCCCGCACTCGCCACGCTCATGCGCAGCGATGCCACCGTGCACCAGGTCACCCGCCAGGTGGTGGATGAGTACCTGGCCGCGCACCCGCTGCCCGGTGCGGATTACCTGCAGGGCGAGGGCACCATCAAACGCTGGACCCGCGCCGGCGTGGGCCATGTGCGCAGCGCGCTGATGTCGCAATGGGTGGAAGACAGCCTGTCCAAGGAGGCGGCCGGTTACAGCGGCGTGGACAAGCGCGTGTTCCGCGAAGCGCTGGGCATGCGCATGAACGAGCTGCTGCACACCCAGGGCGCCATCCGCCTGCTCAAGGCCCAGCTCACCAGCATGATGCCTGGCCTGTACCTCGGCCTGCTGCTGCCGCTGCTGTTGATCATGGCCGGCGTGCTGCTGGAGATCGGCCTGGCCACGCGTTATGGCTGGCGGCGCATGGCGGCGACTGGCAACCGCGGCGTGATGGTTGATGCGCGCGGTCGGTAACCGCGACGTGGCCGGTAGTGCCGGCCGCTGGCCGGCTCTTCATGAAACCTGGCGCCGCATGGGGATGGTTGGTCGGGGAGCCGGCCAGCGG
>NZ_JAVWXA010000157.1:0-6722 GCF_036662295.1 Stenotrophomonas sp. | reverse complement strand
GGTGGCATTCTCGCACCGCGGGGAGCCGGCCAGCGGCCGGCACTACCGGTCTTCTGCAGTCGGTGGCCGCGCGCTGGTGAGGTGCAATACAACGCATTCATCCCTCCGCCACGCTGCGCGCGCGCACAATGGCGGCCATGCCCGCCTCCCCCGCCGCCGGCGCTACCGGCCAGAAGAATCCCAGCCTGCGCGAACGCTTCCAGGCCATGCGCAACCTGCCGCCGTTCCTGCGCCAGGTGTGGCAGACCAGTCCGGCACTGGCCAGTGCCAGCCTCGGGCTGCGCCTGATCCGCGCCCTGCTGCCGGTGGCCATGCTGTACGTGGGCAAGCTCATCATCGATGCCGCGTTGCACCTGAGCCAGCATGAGGCCGGCTTCCCGCCGTTCGGCGAGGCGCTTTCCAGCGGCCTGCTCAACCCGCTGCTGGCCCTGCTCGCGCTGGAATTCGGGCTGGCGATCGCCTCGGACCTGCTGGGCCGGATGGTCAACTACGCCGACACCCTGCTCTCCGAACTGTTCACCAACGTCACCAGCGTGCGGCTGATGGAGCACGCCGCCGAGCTGGACCTGGAAGATTTCGAAGACCCCGACCTGCAGGACAAGCTGGACCGCGCCCGGCGCCAGACCATGGGCCGGATGAACCTGATGAGCCAGCTGTTCGGCCAGGTGCAGGACAGCATCACCGTGGCCAGCCTGGCGGTGGGCCTGCTGGTGTATGCGCCGTGGCTGATCCTGCTGCTGGCGGTGGCGCTGGTGCCGGCGTTCATCGGCGAATCGCACTTCAACGCCGCCGGTTACTCGCTCAATTTCCAGTGGACGCCCGAGCGCCGCCAGCTCGATTACCTGCGCCAGATCGGGGCCAGCGTGGAAACCGCCAAGGAGGTGAAGATCTTCAACCTCCATCGTTTCCTGATCGAGCGCTACAAGGGGCTGGCCGACAAGTTCTTCCACGCCAACCGCACGCTGGCGCGCAAGCGCGCGTTCTGGGGCACGCTGCTGGCCGCACTCGGCACGCTGGGCTATTACACCGCCTATGCCTACATCGCCTGGCGCACGGTGCGCGGCGATTTTTCCATCGGCGACCTCACCTTCCTGGCCGGCAGTTTCCTGCGCCTGCGCCAGTTGCTGGAGGGCCTGCTGATCGGCTTCTCGCAGGTGGCCGGGCAGGCGCTGTACCTGGATGACCTGTTCTCGTTCTTCCAGATCCAGCCGGAAATCCACTCGCGCACCGACGCGGTGGCCATTCCCCAGCCGATCCGGCAGGGCTTCGTGTTCGAGAACGTCGGCTTCCGCTACCCCGATGCCGAGCGCTGGGCGGTGCGGCACCTGGACTTCGAACTGCGGGCTGGCGAAGTGCTGGCGCTGGTGGGCGAAAACGGGGCGGGCAAGACCACGCTGGTCAAGCTGCTGGCCCGCCTTTACGACCCCGACGAAGGCCGCATCCTGCTCGACGGCCGCGACCTGCGCGACTACGACCTGGACGACCTGCGCGCCAACATGGGGGTGATCTTCCAGGATTTCGTGCGCTACAACCTCAGCGCCGGGGAGAACATCGGCGTCGGCCTGGTCGAGGCGATGACCGACGATGCGCGCATCCGCGATGCGGCGCGCCGCGGCATGGCCGAGGAGGTCATCAACGCCCTGCCCCACGGCTACGAGCAGCTGATCGGCCGGCGCTTCAAGCAGGGCGTGGATCTCTCCGGCGGGCAGTGGCAGAAGATCGCCATCGCCCGTGCCTACATGCGCGATGCGCAGGTGATGATCCTGGACGAACCGACCGCGGCACTGGATGCACGCAGTGAGTTCGAGGTGTTCCAGCGCTTCAAGGAACTGTCCGACAACCGCACCGCCGTGTTGATCTCCCACCGCTTCTCCTCGGTGCGCATGGCCGACCGCATCCTGGTGCTGGCCGATGGCCGGATCGAGGCCAGCGGCACCCATGCCGCCCTCATGGCCCAAGGCGGCCGATACGCCGAATTGTTCGAGCTGCAGGCCGCCGGCTATCGCTGAAACCCCCATTCCACAAGGCTTCCCGGCCAGTCAATGAGAATTTATCTCATTTGAGATAAACTGGACGGGACAAAACAGATCAGACCCCACCCCCATGTCTTCCGCTTTCGGCGCCGAAACGGTGCTTGAGGTCCGTCACTGGACCGACGCCTACTTCAGCTTCACCACGACCCGCGACAGCGGCTTCCGCTTCGAGAACGGCCAGTTCGTGATGATCGGCCTGGAGACCGAGACGCGCCCGCTGCTGCGCGCGTATTCCATTGCCAGTGCCAACTGGGAAGAGAACCTGGAGTTCTTCAGCATCAAGGTCCAGGACGGCCCGCTGACCTCCCGCCTGCAGCACATCCAGCCCGGCGACAAGGTCCTGGTCGGCAAGAAGCCCACCGGCACCCTGCTGATCAGCGACCTGCACCCCGGCAAGCACCTGTACCTGCTGGGCACCGGCACCGGCCTGGCGCCGTGGTTGTCGGTGATCAAGGACCCGGAGACTTACGAGCGCTTCGACAAGGTGATCCTCACCCACGGCGTGCGCTTCGAGAAGGACCTGGCCTACCGCGACCTGTTCGAGAAGGAACTGCGCGAACACGAGTTCCTCGGCGAGATGATCGGCGACAAGCTGCTGTACTACCCGGCCGTCACCCGCGAAGCCTTCCCCAACCAGGGCCGGCTGACTTCGCTGATGGAAAGCGGTGAAATGCAGAAGACCCTCGGCCTGCCGCCGCTGGACCCGGAAAACGACCGCGCCATGATCTGCGGCAGCCCGCAGATGCTGGCCGACCTGCGCGCCGTGCTGGACAGCCGCGGCTTCCAGACCTCCCCGCGCATCGGCACCCCGGGCCACTACGTCTTCGAGCGCGCCTTCGTCGAAAAGTAGTCCCGCCGCCCAGGGGGGGTAGAGCCACGCCATGCGTGGCTGGACGGCAAGGCGATGCAAGGGCACCCCGCCCCGTCGCCTCGCCCCCACGTCACCGCGCCAACGCGGCCTCGATATCCCCACGCAACGATTCCGGCTTGTCGGTCGGCGCATACCGCTGCAACACCTCGCCATCGCGCCCGACCAGGAACTTGCTGAAGTTCCATTTGATCCCGCGCGTGCCCAGCAGCCCGGACTTCTCGCCCTTCAGCCACTGCCACAGCGGATGGGCACCCTCGCCGTTGACCTCGATCTTCTCCGACAGCGGGAAGTCCACCGCGTAGGTCAGCGAGCAGAACGCCTGGATCTCCTCGGCATTGCCCGGCTCCTGGTGCCCGAACTGATCACAGGGGAAGCCGATCACCACCAGCCCGCGCGGCCCGAACTCGCGCCACAGCGCCTCCAAGCCTTCGTACTGCGGGGTGAAGCCGCATTTGCTGGCCACGTTGACCAGCAGCAGCACCTGCCCGTGGTACTGCTCCAGGGCCTGCGGCTCGCCGGCCAGGTCGACAAAGGAGAAATCGAACGCGTTGCTCATCAGGGAAGCTCCGACGGTAGGCCGCCATCTTAGCGCCGGCCTGGTGAGCATGCCTTTCGACACAAGCCCCCGCCCATCACCCCGGGTTAACCTCGGGCACTTGTCTGACCGGAGAATTCCCCTTGACCACCCGTCTTGCCCTCGCCGTCGCCGTGACCCTCGGCCTTGCCCTGCCCGCCTATTCCGCCGTTGCCGCCCCCGCCGCCGCGACCGCCCAGCAGGCCAACCCGTTCTTCGCCGACAGCCCGCTGCCGCTGCACTACCCGCAGTTCGACAAGATCAAGGACAGCGATTTCGCGCCCGCCTTCGATGCCGGCATGGCCCAGCAGTTGAAGGAAGTGGCGGCGATCGCCAACAACAAGGCCAAGCCGACCTTCGACAACACCCTCATCGCCCTGGAAAAGAGCGGTGACACCCTGGACCGCGCCACCACCGTGTTCTTCAGCCTGGTCGGCGCGGACACCAACGATGCGCGCAAGAAGCTGCAGGCCGACTACTCGGCCCGTTTTGCCGCCCACAGCGATGCCATCGCCCTCAACGGCAAGCTGTTCGCCCGCATCCAGGCCCTGTACGACACCCGCAACGACCTGGGCCTGGACGCCGAAGGCGTGCGCCTGGTCGAGAAGTACTACGACAGCTACGTGCGCTCCGGTGCCAAGCTCAATGAAGCCGACAAGACCAAGCTCAAGGCGATGAACGCCGAGCTGGCCAACCTGGGCACCACCTTCAGCCAGAACGTGCAGAACGAGGTCAACGCCTCGGCCGTGGTCGTGGACGACGTCAAGCAGCTGGACGGCCTGTCCGACGAGCAGATCGCCGCTGCCGCCGAAGCCGCCAAGGCCCGCAAGCTGGACGGCAAGTACGTCATCGCCCTGCTCAACACCACCGGCCAGCCGCCGCTGACCAACCTGCGCAACCGCGAGCTGCGCCAGAAGATCTACGAAGCCTCCATCACCCGCGGCAGCCGCGGCGGCCAGTACGACAACACCGCGCTGGTCTCGCGCATCATGCAGTTGCGCGCCGACAAGGCCAAGCTGATGGGCTTTGCCAACTTCGCCGCCTACAACCTGACCAACCAGACCGCCAAGACCCCCGAAGCGGTCAATGCCATGCTCGGCCAGCTCGCCCCGGCTGCCGTCGCCAACGCCAAGCGCGAAGCGGCCGACCTGCAGGCCATGATCGACAAGGAACAGAAGGCGGCCGGCAAGCCGACCTTCCAGCTTGAAGCATGGGACTGGGCCTTCTACAGCGAGAAGGTGCGCCAGGCCAAGTACAACTTCGACGAATCCCAGCTCAAGCCGTACTTCGAGCTGAAGAACGTGCTGGAAAACGGCGTGTTCTACGCCGCCAACCAGGAATACGGCCTCACCTTCAAGCAGCGCACCGACCTGCCGGTCTACCACGAGGACGTCACCGTCTATGACGTGTTCGACGCCGACGGCAGCCAGCTGGCGATCTTCATCTTCGACCCCTACGCGCGCGCCTCCAAGCGCGGTGGCGCCTGGATGAACTCGTATGTCTCCCAGTCCGCGCTGACCGGCTTCAAGCCGGTGGTGGCCAACCACCTCAACATCCCCAAGCCGCCGGCCGGCCAGCCTTCGCTGCTGACCTGGGATGAAGTGACCACCACCTTCCACGAGTTCGGCCACGCCCTGCATGGCATGTTCTCCAACGTGAAGTACCCCTACTTCTCCGGCACCGCCGTGCCGCGTGACTTCGTCGAGTTCCCCTCGCAGGTCAACGAAATGTGGTCGGACAACCCGGCCATCCTGAAGAACTACGCCAAGCACTACCAGAACGGCACCGCGATGCCGCAGGCGCTGCTGGACAAGGTGATCGCCGCGTCCAAGTTCAACCAGGGCTTTGCCACCACCGAGTACCTGGGCGCGGCCATGCTGGACCAGCGCTGGCACCAGATCGGCCCGGACCAGGTGCCGGCCGCCAAGGACGTGATGGCCTTCGAGCGCGCCGCGCTGGAGAAGGACGGCATCTACTACGCGCCGGTCCCGCCGCGTTACAAGACCCCGTACTTCAGCCACATCATGGGCGGCTACTCGGCCGGCTACTATGCCTACATCTGGTCTGAAGTGCTCGATGCGAACACCCAGAAGTGGTTCCGCGAGAACGGCGGCCTGAGCCGCAAGAACGGCGACCATTTCCGCCAGACCCTGCTGTCCAAGGGCGGCAGCGTGGATGCGATGGAACTGTTCCGCAACTTCGCCGGGCATGAGCCGCAGATCGAACCGCTGCTGGAGAAGCGTGGCCTGACCGGTGGGGATGGCAAAAAGTAAGCGTTGGCGCCAGCGACGCGTTCTGCATGGAGGCCGCCTGGGAAACCAGGCGGCCTTTTTCGTGCGCGCGACCTGTGGCTTTCGTCTGGCGCCACGGCAGCCGGACAGGCATGATGCTGCCAGCTTCTTCAACCCCAAGGAACGGATATGACCCTTCAGCGCTTCAAGATGATGCTTGCCGGTGGCCTGCTCGCCCTGGTCCTCTCGCCCGTGGCGTCGGCACAGACGCGCGACGCCACCGCGATGCTGCAGGAATCGGTGTCCAAGGCCGTGGCCTGCCGCGGTGAGTTTGGCGACGACTGGGACCAGGTGGTGCGCGACGCACTGGACACGCTGGAGGCCCACCTGCTCGAGCAGGACCCGGACATGTCCAAGGTGGATCTGGACGTGGCCTATACCGAGGCACTGGAAGGTGGCAAGACGATGAAGATGACGCCGGCGCTGCGCGCGTACTGCGAGCAGGCGATGGCGGCGGGCGGCTGAGGCGAGCCCGCCCCTTCAGCGGCGGGACGCCGATATTCCGATCAGCGTTCATCGCCGTCACGCGCGGCCCGGCATTGCCGAGCCGCCCGCGACGGCGCCTCGTCACGGCGCCTCACCCAGGGTCTTGAAGGCAGAGAGCCTCGAGAGGATGTAGTAACCAAGGTCGGCCAGTTCCTGAGCATCAAATGCCAACCGGTCAAACTGCGCTGGATCGACTTCCTTCTGCGTCACGATTTCGCGTTGATGCCATGCCGCAGGCTGGGATTGTCCTTCCTGAAGATCATCAAGCCGAATGAACATCCGGCCGTGCTCATGGGTCAGGCGCACAAGGACGCCACGTTTCAGCTTGGTTGACATCGTGATCTCTTCATCGCGTAGAGGGTGCATTCACAGGTCGATTCGGTGGCGCAGGCAGGCCGCTTGCTTCATGCATTGCTCTCCGCACTACGCGCGATCGACGGCCCGGCAAACCGCACGCAACTGGAACC
>NZ_JAVWXA010000156.1:0-6752 GCF_036662295.1 Stenotrophomonas sp. | reverse complement strand
GCTGATCACGTAGCTGCCGTCGGCCTGCTTGACCGCGCGGCAGCGCATGGCCGTCGCATCGGAACCGGACTGCGGCTCGGTCAACGCGAAGGCGCCGATGGCCTCGCCCTCGGCAATGGCGCGCACATATGTCTGCTTCTGCGCTTCGTTGCCGTGGGTGAGGATGCCGTTGCAGAACAGCGAATTGTTGACCGACATGATGGTCGAATGGGCTGCATCGCCGGCGGCCACCTCCACCATCGCCAGCACGTAGGCGATCGGGTCCATGCCCGCGCCGCCGTATTCGGCCGGCACTTCGATGCCCATCAGGCCGTTTTCGCCCAGCAGGCGGATGTTCTCCAGCGGGAACTCGCCGGTGCGGTCATGGTGCTCGGCACTGGGCGCGATCTTTTCCTGCGCGATGCGACGCGCGACGTCCTGCAGCATCAGCTGCTCTTCGGTAAAGCTGAAATCCACAACACCCTCCCAGGAACATATGGTGATGAGGGCCGCGCAGTGCGCGCCCCGGTGGGGCGATTGTACCGGGGGCGGGTCGATCCGGGCTGACTTGACCCCGCACCGGCCCAGGGACGAAAATATCTCTATATCGCGATAGGTAGATATTTATGGATCTCGAGGATTGGTCGGTCCGGCTGAAAGTATTCGCCGACGCCACCCGTGTGCGCCTGCTCACCCTGCTGGAACAGGAAGAACTGACCGTGGCCGAGCTGTCGGCCATCACCACGCTGGCCCAGCCACGCGTGTCCACCCACCTGGCCCGGCTCAAGGAGGCCGGCCTGGTGCGCGACCGGCGCGCCGGCGTGTCGGCGTACTACCGCTTCGACGATGCCGCGCTGGATCCGGCGCAGCGTGCATTGTGGCATGCGCTGAGCACCGGCAGCGACGACCCGCTGCTGCGTCAGGATGCTGAACGGGTGGCCTCGGTGCTGGCCAGCCGCGCCGCCGACCAGAACTGGGCCGACAGCGTGGCCGGCGACATGGAACGCCACTACTCCCCCGGCCGCACCTGGGAGGCGCTGGCACGCACCGCGCTGCCGCTGCTGGAGACCGGCGACGTGCTCGACATCGCCTCCGGCGACGGCGTGCTGGCCGAGCTGGTCGCCCCGCACGCCAAGCGCTATGTCTGCATCGACACCAGCGCGCGCGTGGTGGCCGCCGCCAGCGAGCGCCTGCGCCGGCTGGCCAACGTGGAAGTGCGCGAGGGCGACATGCATGCGCTGCCGTTCAAGGACCGCAGTTTCGACCTGGTGGTGCTGATGCACGCACTGACCTATGCGGCCAAGCCGGCCCAGGCCGTGGCCGAAGGCGCGCGCGTGCTGCGCCCGGGCGGCCGCCTGCTGCTGTGCAGCCTGGCCCGCCACGAGCACAAGGCCGCCGTGGATGCCTACGGCCACGTCAACCTGGGCTTCTCGGACAAGGAACTGCGCAAGTTCGCCGAGAAGGCCGGCCTGGTCGTGTCCAGCCTGGAGACGGTCACCCGCGAGAAGCGCCCGCCGCATTTCGAGGTGATCTCCCTGATCGCCAGCAAGCCCTGAGACCTGCCATGACCGCCCTGCCCTGGCTGCACCCCGACCGCGTCCACGCCCTGCACGATGCCTTGGCCCGACGCATCCTGATCATCGACGGTGCGATGGGCACGATGATCCAGCGCCATGGCCTGGAGGAAGCGGACTACCGCGGGCAGCGCTTTGCCGAGGGCTACGACAGCGCCCATGCGCACGGCCCCGGCTGCGACCACGCCACGCCGGAAGGCCACGACCTCAAGGGCAACAACGACCTGCTGCTGCTGAGCAGGCCGGAGGTGATCGCCGGCATCCACACCGCCTACCTGGAAGCCGGCGCGGACCTGGTGGAAACCAACACCTTCAACGCCACCTCGGTCAGCCAGGCCGACTACCACCTGGAACACCTGGTGTACGAGCTCAACAAGGCCGGCGCCGCCGTGGCGCGCGCCTGCTGCGATGCGGTGGCCGCCACCACGCCGGACCGGCCGCGCTTTGTCATCGGCGTGTTGGGGCCGACCAGCCGCACCGCCTCGATCAGCCCGGACGTGAACGATCCCGGTTTCCGCAACACCAGCTTCGACGCGCTGCGCGAGACCTACCGCGAAGCCATCGACGGCCTGATCGACGGCGGCGCGGATACGATCATGGTGGAGACCATCTTCGACACGCTCAACGCCAAGGCCGCGCTGTTTGCGATCGAAGAGGCCTTCGACGACCGTGCCGCGCGCCTGCCGATCATGATCTCCGGCACCATCACCGACGCTTCCGGGCGCACGTTGTCCGGGCAGACCGCCGAAGCGTTCTACGCTTCGGTGGCGCACAGCCGGCCGCTTTCGGTGGGCCTGAACTGCGCGCTGGGCGCCACCGACATGCGCCCGCACGTGGAGACCCTGTCGCGGGTGGCCGACTGCCTGGTCAGCGCGCACCCCAACGCCGGCCTGCCCAACGCCTTCGGGGAGTACGACGAAACCCCGGAGGAGATGGCCACCACCCTGCGCGAGTTCGCCAGCGCCGGCCTGCTCAACCTGGTCGGCGGCTGCTGCGGTACCACCCCGGCGCACATCCGGGCGATCGCCGAGGCGGTGGCCGACCTGCCACCGCGCGCCTTGCCCACCGTCCCGCTGGAGGATGCCGCGTAAGCGCGTCCGCCCGCCCGTTGATCCCCTTCCGCCAGCCGATGCCCGCCCGCCCATGACGCCTTCCCGCCCTACCCGCCTGTCCGGCCTCGAGCCGCTGGTGATCACGCCGGACCTGTTGTTCATCAACATCGGCGAACGCACCAACGTCACCGGCAGCGCGCAGTTCCGCAAGCTGGTCAAGGAAGAGCGCTACGAGGAGGCGGTGGACGTGGCGCGCCAGCAGGTGGCCAACGGCGCGCAGATCCTCGACGTCAACATGGACGAGGGCCTGATCGATTCGGAAAAGGCGATGACGCGCTATCTGAACCTGATCATGTCCGAGCCGGATATCGCGCGCATCCCGGTAATGGTCGACTCGTCCAAGTGGAGCGTGATCGAGGCCGGGCTGAAGTGCCTGCAGGGCAAGAGCGTGGTCAATTCGATCTCGCTCAAGGAAGGCGAGGCGCCGTTCATCGAGCATGCGCGCAAGGTACTGCGCTATGGCGCCGCCGCGGTGGTGATGGCCTTCGACGAGGAGGGCCAGGCCGATACCTGCGCGCGCAAGGTGGAGATCTGCACCCGCGCCTACCGCATCCTGGTGGACGAGGTGGGCTTCCCGCCGCAGGACATCATCTTCGATCCGAACATCTTCGCCGTGGCCACCGGCATCGAGGAGCACGACAACTACGCGGTCGACTTCATCGAAGCCACCCGCATCATCCGCCGCACCCTGCCGCATTGCCACGTCTCCGGCGGCGTCTCCAACGTGTCCTTCTCCTTCCGCGGCAACGAGACCGTGCGCCAGGCCATCCATGCGGTGTTCCTGTACCACGCCATCGCCGCGGGCATGGACATGGGCATCGTCAACGCCGGCGCCATGCCGATCTACGATGACCTGGACCCGGAACTGCGCGAGCGCGTGGAGGATGTGATCCTCAACCGCCGCCGCGACGGCACCGAGCGCCTGCTGGAGATCGCCGAGCGCTACAAGGGCAGGAAAGGCGAGGTGAAGGGCGAGGACCTGGCCTGGCGCGAAAAGCCGATCGACGCGCGCCTGGCCCATGCACTGGTGCACGGCCTGGATGCCTGGGTGGAGGCCGATACCGAAGAAGCCCGCGCCCGCTCCAGCCGCCCGCTGGACGTGATCGAAGGCCCGTTGATGGACGGCATGAACATCGTCGGCGACCTGTTCGGCGCCGGCAAGATGTTCCTGCCGCAGGTGGTCAAGTCCGCGCGCGTGATGAAGAAGGCCGTGGCCTACCTGCTGCCCTACATCGAGGCCGAGAAGGCGCGCAGCGGCGATACCGCCAGGAGCAACGGCAAGATCATCATGGCCACCGTCAAGGGCGACGTGCACGACATCGGCAAGAACATCGTCGGCGTGGTCCTGGCCTGCAACAACTTCGAGGTGATCGACCTGGGCGTGATGGTGCCGGCGCAGAAGATCCTCGACGCGGCGCGTGCGGAGAACGCGGACATCATCGGCCTGTCCGGGCTGATCACCCCCTCCCTGGAAGAGATGAGCCACGTCGCCCGGGAAATGGAGCGCCAGGGCTTCACCCTGCCGCTGATGATCGGCGGCGCCACTACCTCGCGCGCGCACACCGCGTTGAAGATCGACCCGCACTACAAGGCCCCCACCGTGTGGGTGAAGGATGCCTCGCGTGCCGTCGGCGTGGCCCAGTCGCTGATCTCCAGCGAGCTGCGCGCCGCGTTCGTGGCATCCAACGCGGCCGACTACGCCGAGATCCGCCAGCGCCATCGCAACCGAGGCGATGCCAAGCGCCTGGTCACCCTGGCCAAGGCGCGCGCGCAGCGCTTCGCAGGCGACTGGGCCGCCTACACCCCGCCCGTACCGCGCAAGCCGGGCCTGCACGTGCTGGCCGACTATCCGCTGGCCGACCTGGTCGAGGTGATCGACTGGACCCCGTTCTTCCAGGCCTGGGAGCTGGCCGGCAAGTTCCCGGCCATCCTCACCGACGAGATCGTCGGGCCCCAGGCCAGCGAGCTGTACCGCGACGCGCGCGCGATGCTCGAGCGCATCGTCAGCGAGAAATGGCTCACCGCCAAGGCGGTGTTCGGGCTGTGGCCGGCCAACGCGGTCGGTGACGACGTGCGCGTGCAGCACCCCGACGGCGAGGCCACGCTGCACTTCCTGCGCCAGCAGGTGGACAAGCCGGTGGAACGCCCGGACTTCTGCCTGGCCGATTTCATCGCCCCGGCCGACAGCGGCAGGCAGGACTGGATCGGCGCGTTCGCGGTCACGGCCGGCATCGGCATCGATGCGCACGTGGCGCGTTTCGAGGCCGACCACGACGACTACAACGCGATCCTGCTCAAGGCCCTGGCCGACCGCTTCGCCGAGGCGCTGGCCGAGCGCCTGCACCAGCAGGTGCGCACCGACTATTGGGGCTACCAGCCGGAGGAGCAGCTGGACAACGAGGCGCTGATCGCCGAGCGGTACAGCGGCATCCGCCCTGCCCCCGGCTACCCGGCCTGCCCCGAGCACAGCGAGAAGGGCACGCTCTTCGGCCTGCTGGACGCCGAACGCAACGCCGACATGCAGCTGACCGAGAGCTTTGCGATGCTGCCCACCGCCGCGGTGTCGGGCTACTACTTCAGCCATCCGCAGAGCCAGTATTTCGTGGTCGGCCGGGTCAGCCGCGAACAGGTCACCGACTACGCGCGGCGCAAGGGCGTGGAGCGCGCGCAGGCCGAGCGCTGGCTGGCCTCGAACCTGGATTACGATCCGGAATGACGTGCTCACCCGACCCACGGTCGGGTACTGCCGGCATAATGCGCGGGTAGGCCCCCACCTCGGGTGGGCGCGCATCCACCGGACCTCCGCATGACCGCCCCCACCCGCGACGCCGTGCCGGCCGTTCGCCTCTCGTCCTTCTACCTGTTCTACTACGCCGCTCTCGGCGCGTTCACGCCCTACTGGAGCCTGTTCCTCACCGCCCGCGGCATGAGCGTCACCGCGATCAGCGTGATGATGGGCATCTGGTACGCCACCCGCATCGTCGCGCCCACCACCTGGACCTCGCTGGCCGCCGCCTCGCCGCGCCCGATCCTCTGGCTGCGCATCGGCTGCGTGCTCACCCTGCTCACCTTCTGTGCGTTCCTGCTGCCGCTGCCCCAGCCGTGGCTGTATCCGGCCATGATCGCGTTCTGCTTCTTCTACAACGCGGTCATGCCGCAATTTGAATCGATCACGTTGACCCACCTCGGCAGCGACAGCCATCGCTACGGACGGATCCGCGTGTGGGGCTCGCTGGGCTTCATCGCCGTGGTGATGCTGTTTGGCTGGATCATCGAGGGCAAGAACGGCGCCGGCAACGCGCACCTGCTGCCGTGGCTGATGCTGCCGCTGTTCGGCCTGCTCACGGCCTCCGGGTTTGCCAACCGCTACGCGCGCCACCTGCAGCGCAGCGAGGGCGATGCCAGCGGCTTCTGGCAGATCGTGCGCAAGCCGCCGGTGCTGGCCTTCTTCCTGGCCGCCTTCATGGAGCAGCTGTCCTTCGGCCCCTACTACACCTTCTTCTCGGTCTACATGGACCACCACGGTTATGCCACCTCCACGCTGGGCGTGCTGTGGACGGTCGGGGTGGTGTTCGAAGTGGGCGTGTTCTTCACCATCGGGCGCTTCTTCCGGCGCTACGACGCCAGCTGGATGCTGCTGATCGCCCTGCTCAGTTCCACCGTGCGCTGGGCGGTCACGGCCCTGTTCCCGGACAACCTGCCGGTGATGCTGCTGGCGCAGACCGCCCATGCGCTCGGCTTCGCCGCCTTCTTCGCCGCCGCGATGCAGATGCTGGCCACCTACTTCCCCGGCCGTCTCAACGGCCACGGCCAGGGCCTGCTGTACGGGTTCTCTTCCGGCGTGGGCGGCGTGCTGGGCGCGCTGATCGCCGGCCAGTTGTGGCCCATCGACCAGGGCCGCACCGCGTTCCTGGCCGGCAGCGGTTTCGCCCTGGCCGGCGCCCTGCTGTGCTTCTTTGCGATCAGCCTGCCGTTGCTGCGCTCGAGCCGCGCGCCCCGCGGCTGAGCGCACGCGCGCCCGTGGTTACGGCGGCGAGGCCAGGGTGGCCTGCAGCGAGGGCAGCAGCAGGCGGTTGCCGTAACCGCT
>NZ_JAVWXA010000155.1:0-6866 GCF_036662295.1 Stenotrophomonas sp. | reverse complement strand
GCCGGCACTACCCGGGGCGTTGGGGTTCATGAGGAGCCGGCCAGCGGCCGGCACTACCCGGGGCGTCGGGGTTCATGAGGAGCCGGCCAGCGGCCGGCACTACCCGGGGCGTTGGGGTTCGTGGGGAGCCGGCCAGCGGCCGGCACTACCGGGGCGTCGAGAGCCGCGGCTACCCCGCCGATGCGCCGGGCCGCGCCTGCGCCTTCCAGCCGGCAGCCATCTCCACCCGCGGGCGCTTGTGGTCGTGCAACTGCATGAAGCGTTCGGCCTCCACCGGGCGCCCCAGCAGGTAGCCCTGCAGGTAATCGCAGCCCAGCCGTTCCAGGTAGGCACGCTGGCCGGCGGTTTCCACGCCTTCGGCCACGATGTCCATGTCCAGCGCATGGCCCAGGGCGACGATGGCCGACACGATCACCACGTCCTCGGCGCTGTTTTCCAGGTCGCGCACGAACGCATGGTCGATCTTGATCTCGGTGGCCGGCAGGCGCTTGAGGTAGAGCAGGCTTGAGTAGCCGGTGCCGAAGTCGTCGATGGAGATGCCCACGCCCAGGCCGGCCATCGCCTGCAGCAGCTTCAGGCTGGCGTCGGTGTCGCGCATGACCGTGCTTTCGGTGATCTCCAGCACCAGCCGGCGCGGCTCCAGGCGATGGGTCTGCAGCACCTGGCGCACCTCCTCCAGCAGGTGCGGGGCGCTGAACTGGATCGGCGACAGGTTTACCGACATCGACCAGCCCTCGTGCCCGGCATCGTGCCACTGGCGCAGCTGGCGGCAGGCTTCATCCAGCGCCCAGCGGCCGATGTCGTTGATCACCCCGCTGCGTTCGGCCAGGCGGATGAAGCGGTCCGGCGGAATCAGCCCCTGTTGCGGGTGGCACCAGCGGATCAGCGCCTCCGCCCCGCTCACCGCCTGGCCGGCCACGCGGATCTTGGGCTGGTAATGCAGGCGCAGCTGGTCGGTGCCGATCGCCCGGCGCAGGTCGGCCAGCAGCTGGAACTGCTGGGCGGCGCTGTCGTTCATCCACTCGGCAAACACCGCGTAGGCGTTGCGGCCGGCTTCCTTGGCCTGGTACATGGCCGCGTCGGCGAAGGCCATCAGCTGGCGTTCGCTGGCGGCGTGGTCAGGGCAGAGGGCGATGCCGATGCTGGCGGTCACCTGCAACTCGTGGTCGGCCAGCAGCGGGCCGCCGCCCACGGCCTGGAGGATGCGGTTGGCCAGCGTGGCGATGTCCTCGTCATTGTCGATGCGTACCACCAGCACGAACTCGTCGCCGCCCAGCCGGGCCAGCACGTCGGCCGGGCGCAGCAGGTGCCGGGTGCGCTCGGCCACCGCCACCAGCAGGGCATCGCCGGTCTGGTGGCCGTAGGCATCGTTGACCTGCTTGAACCCGTCCAGGTCCATGAACATCAGCGCGAAGCGGCCGCCGCGCTGCTCGGCATCGGCCAGCGCCTGCTCGATGCGCTGCTGCAGCAGCAGGCGGTTGGGCAGGCGGGTGAGCGGGTCATGCAGCGCGGCCTGGGTGAGCTCGGCCTGGGCATCGTCCAGCGAGCTGCGCAGGGTCTCGTTGCGCACGCGCAGCAGCTGGGCCTGCATGCGCTGGTCCAGCCAGGACACCAGCAGCACCACGCCCAGGATCGCGGTGGCCAGCACCATCACCAGCGCGGCCAGCCACTGGGTCTGCAGGCCATCGCCGGCGGCCGCGCCACACACGCTGCCGGCCGGGAAGCGGGCGGCGGCCATTCCCGAGTAATGCATGCCCACGATGGCGCTGCCCAGCAGCGCTGCCGCCAGCATGCGGTGCTGCAGCCGGCGCTGGGGGTGGCGCAGCCGGAAGGCCAGGTACAGCGCCGCCCACGACGCGGCACCGGCCACCAGCAGCGAGGCGGCTACCCAGCCGGGGTGGTAGTCGATGCCCGGCTGCATGCGCATGGCGGCCATGCCCAGGTAGTGCATGGAGGCGATGCCGCTGCCCATCAGCAGCGCGCCCAGTGCCAGGCGCGCATGCGGCAGGGTGGGCCGGGAGACCCGCCACAGCGCGAAGATCGAGGAGGCCACGGCGGCCAGCAGCGAGATGCCGGTCCAGCCCACGTCGTAGCCCAGCGGGATCGGCAGCCGGAAGGCCAGCATGCCGATGAAGTGCATCGACCAGATGCCCAGGCCCATCGCGCAGCCACCGCCCACCAGCCACGCCAGGCTCAGCCGCGCGCTGGCGGCGGTGGTGATGCGATGGGCCATGTCCAGCGCGGTGAACGAGGCAAGCATGGCGACCAGCAGCGAAACCACGACCAACCACGGTGTGTAGTTGCCGTCGAGCATCGATGACTCTCCTTGGCCAGCGCAACTGCAATGACAGTGCGGCATCCAGGCCACGCGCGCCTGTCCCCGGCGAGCGCGGCCGCCACGCCCGGGCCGGCGCGTGGCAGCCACAGCCTAACGCCATGGCCGGGGGGGCTCGCAAGTGTCCAGGGCAGCAGGGCGCAACGGGGCGCGCGGCCGTGTCAGTGGGTGATGCCGTCGGCGGCCTGGAAGGCGGCATCGAACAAACGCTGCACCGGCGGCCCCATTTCACCGGCCAGCACGGTCAGCAGGAACAGCCCCAGCAGCAGCGCCACCGGCAGGCCCAGCTGGATCGGGTTGAGCGCCGGCGCCGCGCGGGCAAGCACGCCGAAGGCCAGGTTGATGGCCAGCATGGCCACCGTCAGCGGCAGCGCCAGCCCCAGCGCACCGCGGAATACCTGCAGGGCGAAGGTCGGGGCCGCGCCGAGGAAGGCGTCCACATCCGGCAGCGCGGTGCCGATGGGCACCGCCTTGTAGCTGTCCATCAGCAGTGAAATCAGCGCCAGGTGGCCGTTGCTGGCGAAGAACAGCAGGCCGAAAAGCAGGTAGAACCACTGCCCGATCACGCCCGAGCTGCCACCGCGCAGCGGGTCGCTCATCTGGGCGAAGGCCAGGCCGGTGCCCTGGGCGACCAGTTCGCCGGCCATCGCGCCGGCCTCGAACACCAGCCGCAGCAGGAAGCCGATCGACACCCCGATCGCCAGTTCGCGGGCAATGCTCAGCACGGTGGCGGCATCGAAGCCGGTCCACGCCGGCACCGGCGGCAGCATCGGCGACAACGCCACCGCCAGCGCGCCGGCCAGCACCACACGCACCCGGCCGGGCACGGCGCGGGTACCGATCATCGGCATCGCCATGGCCACCGCGCCGATGCGCAGCAGGGTCCACAGCACGGTGCCGATCATGCCGAAGGCCTGCAGGCCGTCGGCAGCCATCTGGGTGGCGGAATCCATGGCCGCGCTACCCGATCAGGTGCGGGATGCGCTGGAACAACAGCGTGGTGTATTCCACCAGCTGGCCGATCAGCAGGCTGCCCAGCGCAAACAACACGGCGGTCAGCGCGGCGGCCTTGGCCACGAAGGCGATGGTGGGCTCGTTGAGCTGGGTGGCGGCCTGCACCACGCCCACCACCACGCCCACGATCAGCACGGTCAGCAGCAGCGGGCCGGCGACCCACAGCACGACGATCAGGCCGCCACGCAGTTCGGTCAGGGCAAGTTCGGGGGTCATCGCAGCGCCCTCAGACCGGATTGAAGCTGGCGGCGAGGGTGCCCACCACCAGCACCCAGCCATCGACCAGCACGAACAGCAGGATCTTGAACGGCGCCGAGACCAGCATCGGCGACAGCATCATCATGCCCATGGACATCAGCACGCTGGCCACCACCAGGTCGATGATCACGAACGGGATGAAGATCAGGAACCCGATCTCGAAGGCGGTCTTCAGTTCGCTGGTGACGAAGGAGGCCACCAGCACCGGGAACGGGATCGCGTCCGGGCTGGCGTAGGTGCCGTGGCCGGCCATGCCGGCGAAGGTCATCAGGTCGGTCTCGCGGATCTGCGCCAGCATGAAGCCGCGCAGCGGTGCGGTGGTCAGCGTCCAGGCGGTCTGGAAGTCGATCTCGCCATTGAGGTAGGGCGCCATGCCGGTGCCCCACGCCTTCTGCCAGACCGGCAGCATCACCATCGCGGTGAGGAACAGGGCCAGGCCCAGCAGCACCTGGTTGGACGGCGTCTGGCCGGTGCCCAGCGCCTGGCGCAGCAGGCCCAGCACGATGATGATGCGGGTGAAGGCGGTCAGCACCAGCAGCATCGACGGGATCAGGGTGATCGCGGTCATCAGCAGCAGGGTCTGCAGCGGCAGGCTGACGGCCTGCCCGCCGATCTTGCCGACATTCACATCCGGCAGCGCCGGGGTGCCGGGCGCGCCGGGGGCGGCCATGGCCAGCGCCGGCAGGGCGCACAGCAGCAGGAGCAGCAGCAACGGCAGGTAACGGGTCCAGGAAGCGTTCGGGCCACGCATGATCAGGTTTCCTTGCGCAGCCGCTGTTGCAGCAGCTGGGCGAAATTCGGCAGGTGTTTGAAGTCGGGCAGGCGCGCCGGGGTGGGGGCGGGCAGCGGCTCGGGCAGGCGGTGCAGGGTGTTGATGCCGCCGGCGGTCACGCCCAGCAGCAGCTGTTCACCGTTGACCTCCACCACCACCACGCGCTCCTTGGCGCCCACGTTGAGGCTGGCCACCACGCGCATGCCCTCGGCCGGGCGGAAGCCGCTGCCGGGCATGCGCTTGAGCACCCAGCCCAGGCCCACGATCAGCGCCAGCACCGCCAGCAGCGCCAGCACCGCACCGAACATGCTCGGTGCGGCGGCCGCGTGCTGGCCGACCTTGGTCGCCGGCACGCCGGCGGCGATGAGCAGCGATGCGATCAACGCAGTCTCCGGATCCGTTCGCTGGGGCTGACCACGTCGGTCAGGCGCACGCCGAAACGATCGTTGATGACCACCACCTCGCCGTGGGCGATCAGGGTGCCGTTGACGAACACGTCCAGCGATTCGCCGGCGCCGCGTTCCAGTTCCACCACCGAGCCCTGGTTGAGCTGCAGCAGGTTGCGGATCGGCAGGCGGGCGCGGCCCACCTCCAGCGACAGCGTCACCGGCACATCCAGGATCACGTCCAGGTTGAGCTCGTCGCCGACGGTGGTGTCCTCGGACTGCAGCTGGGTGAACTGCGCCGGGGCCGGTTCGTGGGTGTCGATATCGTTCATTGCGGGTCTTCCTGCAGTACGGGAACGCGCGGGCGGGTGCCCGGGGGATGGGTGGCGGTGATCTTCACCGCGTTGAAACCGTTGGCGACGCCGAACTCACCGGTGAACACCGGTACGTTCTCCACGCACACCGGCACCTGCTTGGGCAGTTCGATGGGCAGCACGTCGCCGATCTTCAGCCGGGTCAGGTCGCGCAGGCTCATGCGCTTGGTGGCCAGCACGCTGGACAGGGTGACTTCGGCCACGTTGAGCTGCTCGCGCAGCATCACGCCCCAGCTGGCGTCGCGGTCGTTGCGATCGCTCTGGATGCCGGCATCGAGCAGTTCGCGGATCGGCTCGAGCATCGAGTAGGGCAGGGTGACGTGGATGTCGCCGCCGCCGCCGTCCAGCTCCACGTGCAGGCGGCAGACCACCACGTACTCGCGCGGCGTCACGATGTTGGCGAAGTGCGGGTTGATCTCCGAGTTGATGTATTCCAGCTCGACATCCATCACCGGCGCCCAGGCCTCGCGCAGGTCGGCGAAGGTCTGCTTGAGCAGCAGCTGGATGACGCGCATTTCCGTGGCGGTGAACTCGCGGCCTTCGATACGCGTCGGGTAGCGCCCGTCGCCGCCGAAGAAGTTGTCCACGATCGCAAACACCAGCGTCGGCTCGAACACGATCAGCCCGGTGCCGCGCAGCGGCTTGAAGCGGATCAGGTTGAGGTTGGTGGGCACGTACAGCGAGTGCATGTAGTCGTTGAACTTGATCAGCTCGATGCCGCGCACCGACAGCTCGGCCGAGCGCCGGATCAGGTTGAACAGGCCGATCCGCCACAGGCGGGCGAAGCGCTCGTTGACCATTTCCAGGGTCGGCATGCGCCCGCGGATGATGCGGTCCTGGCTGGCGAAGTCGTAGTTGCGGGCTTCGCCGGGGGTCGCGGCGTCCACTTCGGTTTCGACCGCACCCGAATCCACGCCGTGCAACAGCGCATCGATTTCGTCCTGGGAAAGCAGGTCATTCATGGCATGCCCTTACTGGGTGACGAAGCTGGTGAACAGCAGTTCGTCGGCGCCGGGCTTGCCGGTCTCGGCCTTGAGCAGCTTCTGCACCTCGGCCAGCGAGTCGGCCTGCAGGCGCTCCTTGCCGGCACGGTCGGCGATCTGGTTCGGCTCGACCTGGGAGAACAGCATCAGCAGCTTGGCGCGGATGGCCGGGGCATGCAGCTTGATCGCTTCCAGGGCAACCGGATCGCGGGTCATCAGCTGCACTTCCACCTGCAGGTAGCGCGGGCCGTCGAAGCTGCTGTTGAGGTTGACCACGAACGGCGGCTCCAGCCCGAAGTACTGCGCCGGTGCCGGCACGGCCTTGGTCGCCGCCGGCTTGGCCGCGGTGCTGTCGTGCTGGGAGGACCTGGCGAAATACCACGCACCGCCGCCGGCGGCGCCAGCGGCCAGCACGGCCACCAGGGCGGTGATCAACATCGGACTACGCGGCTTGGCAGCCTTGTCCTTGTCGGCGGATTTCTTGGTTTTGTCGGCGGCTGCGGCCACGAGGGGAAGCTCCATTGGATTGCTTCCTGGCTACATGCAAAGGGCGTGCCTGAATGACCGGCCCGGGCCGCGTCGGGTTTCTGGCGGGGGGGCGCGGTAGTGCCGGCCGCTGGCCGGCTCCACGCACAACCGAGATCCAGGTAGTGCCGGCCGCTGGCCGGCTCCACGCACAACCGTGATCCCCAGGGTAGTGCCGGCCGCTGGCCGGCTCCCCGGGAAACCATGGCGATGCGAGGA
>NZ_JAVWXA010000154.1:0-6875 GCF_036662295.1 Stenotrophomonas sp. | reverse complement strand
CGAAGCCACCCATGGGGTGGCTCTACCCCAAGCGATGGGTGCGTTGGCGGAGGCACATCGCGCCGCATCTGGCACCACCAGCAAACAACCCGGCAAACCGGGCTGCGCGTATCGGGCACCGCGGGCAGCCACCCATGGGGTGGCGCTACCCGTTTGGGGGCGGGGTTACTTTGCCTTGCCCTGGTTCGCCACGGCTTCGGCCGCCTTGCGCGCCGCTTCCGGGTCGCCGAGGTAGCGGAACGACTGCACGGTGAGGTCGTCGTTGAGCTCGAACAGCAACGGGATGCCGGTGGGGATGTTGAGCTCCAGGATCGCTTCCTGGGACACGTTGTTGAGGTACTTGTACAGCGCGCGCAGCGAGTTGCCGTGGGCGGTGACCAGCACGGTCTTGCCGTCCTTGAGCTGCGGGGCGATGGCATCGAACCAGTACGGCAGCACGCGCTCGAGCGTGGTGGCCAGCGATTCGGTGCCCGGCAGCGCGTTACGGTCCAGGCCGGCGTAGCGGCGGTCGTGAATCGGGTGGCCCGGGTCCTCGCGGTCCATCGCCGGCGGCGGGATGTCGTAGGAGCGGCGCCAGATCTTGACCTGGTCCTCGCCGTGCCTGGCGGCGGTCTCGGCCTTGTCCAGGCCCTGCAGGCCACCGTAGTGACGCTCGTTCAGGCGCCAGCTCTTGCTGACCGGCAGCCAGTCCTGGTCCAGCTCGGCCAGCGCACCCTGCAAGGTGTGGATGGCGCGCTTGAGCACCGAGGTATGCGCCACGTCGAACTGCAGCCCTTCCTCGCGCATCAGGCGGCCGGCCGCGGCGGCCTCCCGGCGGCCCTGGTCGGTCAGTTCCACGTCCACCCAACCGGTGAAGCGGTTGTCCAGGTTCCACTGGCTCTGGCCGTGGCGCAACAGTACGAGTTTCCGGGTCACTGCAGTATCTCCGACAGATGGCAAGGCAGGCCTGCATTGTAGCGGCAAGCCCGCCCTGCCCCGCACCCGTGGCGACGGGCCCGCCGGTTCAGGGATGCGGATGGCCGTGATGGCCCTGGGCGTCCTGCGGCGCGCGACGCGGGGCCTCGCTGCCGGACGCATGCCCATGCCCATGCCCTTGCCCTGCGTGGTCGTGGTCGTGGTCGTGGTCGTGGTCGTGGTCGTGGTCATCGTGCGCGTGCCCGGCTGCGCGCGGGGTGCCCACGCTGCAGCTGTCGCCACAATGATCGGCCTCGATCTGCAGGGTCACATGGTCGATGTCGAACGCCTCGTGCAGCGCGGTGCCCAGCGTGCGGCGCAGGGCGTCGGCATCCACGCCGTCGGCCATCACCACGTGTGCGGTCAGCGCCGGCGTGCTGGAGGCCAGCGCCCACACGTGCAGGTCGTGCACGTCCACCACGCCCGGCTGCCCGCACAGCGTGCGGCGCACGGCATGCACGTCGATACCCTTGGGCACGCCTTCCAGCAGCACGTTGATCGCCTCGCGCATCAACACCCACGTGCGCGGCAGCACCCACAGCCCGATCAGCACCGCCAGGATCGGGTCGATCGGCTTCCAGCCGGTCCAGCGGATCAGCAGCGCGCCGATGATCACCGCGACCGAGCCGAGCATGTCGGCCCACACTTCCAGGTAGGCACCCTTCACGTTGAGGCTTTCGCCGCTGCCGGCCCGCAGCAGGCGCATCGAGATCAGGTTGATGACCAGGCCCACCGCCGCGATCACCAGCATGCCGGTGGAGGCGATCTCCTGCGGCTGCCGGAAGCGCGCGATCGCCTCCCACAGGATGTAGGCGGCCACCACGAACAGCATGCCGCCGTTGATCATCGCGCCCAGCGCTTCCAGCCGCGCATACCCGTAAGTGCGCTTGGCATCGGGCGGGCGCCGGCTCAGCCGCACCGCCACCAGCGCGATCATCAAGGCCAGGGTGTCGGTGGCCATGTGCGCCGCATCGGACAGCAGCGCCAGGCTGTTGGTCCAGAAGGCGCCGGCCACTTCCACCAGCAGGAACGTGGTGGTCAGGCCGAGCGCCCACCACAGCGGCTTCTCGTGGCGGATCTCGCTGGGAAGATGATCGTGATCGTGGCCCATGGGCAATGACTCCTGTGCAATGGGACAGCCTAGCCCGGCGCCCCACGGGAGACTATTACGCGGTTTATAACATTGCACAGACCGGTTGCCCGCCGCATTCACGCCACTATGATGACCACAGCGCCCTGCGATCTGGCCGGGCCGCGGACAGCCGGACCGCCACGGCGGTGCTGTCCGGACCGGACCCCCATGCACAAGGAATCCAGGAAGATGTGGAGCAGGAAAATCGTCCCGGTCGCGCTGGCCACCCTGGCCGCGTCCCTCACCCTTGCCCTGCCGGCAGCGGCACGCACCTGCGAACAGAATTTCAAGGCGATCGGCGACCCGCGCAACGGCCAGACCTTCGTCACCGAACTCACCGTGCCCGGGCTCAAGCCAGGCAGTGCGCTGGGCCAGTTGCGCAAGCGCGCGCTGGACGCTGGCAACGTATTCGTCAGCGGCGATGTGATCACCCCGGAAGAAGGCCAGATGTACCTGGTCCAGACCAATCTGAAGGTGCCGCTGGTGACCGTGGTGACCGCCAGCCACCAGGGCAGCGTGGTGATCGGCACCAAGCTGGCGCGCGGGCAGACCGCACCGGAGGACGGCGTGCGCACGGAAATGTGCAACTGGCTCAACGGCCTGAAGGCCGGCAAGGAAGGCGAGGCCATCGCCGAGGCCGTGCGTGTTTCCAGCGGCTTCGACAAGCCGACCGTCGCCACGGCGGTAGGCATGTCCAGCGTGCTGGGCAAGGAAACCAAGGCACTGCAGCGCCGGATCAGTACCGCACCGCTGAAGGGCCTGCTCTCCGGCGGCAACGCCGATCCCGACGTGGATGCCATGTTCCAGCCCTTGATCGCCAAGTATTTCGGGCGCCGCTTCATCATCGACGGCCAGGTGTACACCGCGCTGCCCAACCGGATGAAGAACACCTTCGAAGTGGGCTATCTGGTCACCAAGATGAAGGGAATCGGCGGCATCGGCGGGCGCCAGGCGAACGACTTCAACAACAGCAACTTCACCGTGCATTGCGCGCTGGCCGACGACCAGGCCGCGCTGGCCGCCACCCTGCGCGGCAACGACTGGGTAAAACTGCAGGGCACCGTGGACAGCATCGACATGGGCGGCATCCACCTGCGCGACTGTCGCCAGGTGAAGTAACGCGGCGGCCGCAGCACCCTGCGGCCACCACCGTTGCTCCCCATCCGTGGTTACGATGGCGTACCTGTTCCGCACACCAATACTGCCCATGCCGCCCCGCCCACCCGCCTACACCGATGCCTTCATGCGCCAGGTGGCACACGAGGCGTATGCACAGACGCCCCCCGGCGGCATCGCCGAGGTGGCCGCACGCCATGGGGTGGACGCAGCGGAGGTAAGCCAGTGGCTGCAGCGCTGGTTCCCGCCGGCGCCGGCACCGTATTCGGCGGTGCATGTGTGGCTGGGCGACGGCGGTGCCGACGAAACGCGCTTCCACGCCTATTTCGAGGCCTCGCCGGCCTATTGGGAGGTGGAAGATCCCTCGCAGGCCGCACTTTCGGTGACCGGCTGCGGCTTCAGCATCGACCTGGGCGAGCGTCATCTTTACGACGGCGATCTGTTCGGCGTGGACTGGCGCCCGGCACCGGTGCCGGCGGCCGAGTTGTTCGACGGCTGGCCGCTGGAAGCGGACACCGAAGCGGCCATCGTGCAGGCCGCCGACGCGGCGGGCCTGCAGACCGCTTCGGCGATGTTCCTGTACTTCGATCCCGGCCAATGCGTCCGCGAGCCGGACAAGCGCTACAACGGGCTGCGCTACCTCGGGCTGTTTGCCAACCGGTAAACCGGCGACCTGCGCAGGCAAGGGTATGCGACCGGGCCATGCGGCCAACTTCGGCAAGGCGGGCGCCTGCCGTGCACGCGGCGGCGCAGGTAGGATCACGGACGGGCCTTGCGGCCCACCGTCTTCATTGCCCGCCGAGAAACTGTCCATGCTGCATCGCGCCCTGTTCCGCCCCATCCGTCTGCTGCTGCCAGTGCTGCTGGTGTGTGGCGCACCGCTGCTGCAGGCGCGCGAGGTGGCCACGCCGGCCGAGCACGTGGAGGCCGATGGCCCGTACGTGTTCCGCGAAGGCACCCGGCTGCGCGCGCAGTGGATCTGCCGGGACAAGGTCACCACCCGCACCGTTCGTGCCGGCCGCACCGGCACCCGCCTGGCCCCGCGGTGCGGCGACGGCCAGCGCGTGCACGTGCTGCCACCAGCCACGCCCGCCATCGCGGTGTTGCCGGCGGTGCCGCGGATCGTGGCACTGTCGGACATCCATGGCCAGTACGACCTGCTGGTGCGCCTGCTGCGCGCCCACCACGTGATCGACGCGCGCAACCGCTGGGCACTGGGCGCGGACACCCTGGTGGTGGCCGGGGACGTGTTCGACCGTGGCCCCCAGGTGACCGAGGCGTTCTGGCTGCTGTACGGGCTGCAGGAACAGGCCGGCGCGGCCGGCGGCGCGGTCCACTTCGTGCTGGGCAACCACGAGACCATGGTGCTCTATGACGACCTGCGCTACGTCAACCCCAAGTACCTGCGCAGTGCGCAGTTGCTGGGCCGCAGCTACCCGCAGCTGTACGCGGCCGACTCGGTGATCGGGCAGTGGCTGCGCACGCGCCCGGTGTTGCTGCGCATCGGCGATACCCTGTTCCTGCACGGCGGCATTGCCCCCGAGGCGCTGCCATTGGCGCTGGACCCGGCGGCCACCAACGCCGCCTACCAGGCCTCGCTGGGCCTGCCCAAGGCCACCGTCAAGAACGACCCGGCCACCGCGCCGCTGTATGACGGCAGGACCAGCCCGATCTGGTACCGCGGCTATTTCGACGGGCGCCTGGATACTGCCCAGGTGCAGGCGCTGCTGCAGCACCTGCAGCTGGAGCGCATCGTGGTGGGGCATACGTCCATGCCGCACGTGAGCGCCTTCCACGGTGATCGCATCATCGCCATCGACAGCAGCATCAAGAACGGCGAGAACGGCGAACTGCTCTTCATCGAAAACGGCCAGCTCAGCCGCGGCCTGCTGGATGGGTCGCGGGTGCCGCTGGCCGAGGGCGTGACGGGCCTGGACGACTGAGCCGGCCAGGCCAGGCTCAGCCCTGCTGAGGCTGCGCCTGCGACGGCACCGTCACCGCAGCCGACGGCAGCGGTGCACGCATGCGGCGCGGCTTGCTGGGGAATGCATGGCGCACGATCCGCCACATCACCTGGCCGAACTGCTTCGGCAGCGAGCCGGTGTTGTAGTGCTGGCCGTAGCGGGCGCAGATGGCCTTCACTTCCACCGCGATGGCGGCGTAGCGGTTGGCCGGCACGTCCGGGTAGAAGTGGTGCTCGATCTGGTGGCTGAGGTTGCCCGACATCAGGTTCATCAGCTTGCCACCGGTCAGGTTGGACGACCCGCGCAGCTGGCGCAGGTACCAGTGGCCGCGGCTCTCATCGCGCACGCATTCCTTGGGGAAGGTCTCGGCATCGGCGGTGAAGTGGCCGCAGAAGATGATGACGTAGGTCCACACGTTGCGGATCAGGTTGGCCACCACGTTGCCCAGCAGCACCGGCAGGAAGAACGGGCCGGCCAGCGCGGGGAAGAGCAGGTAGTCCTTGAACATCTGGCTGCCCATCTTGCGCCCGACCGGACGCGCCTGCGCCAGCAGCTGGCGCAGGGTCATCTTGCCGGCGAACAGGCGGCCCACGCGCAGGTCCTGGATGGCGATGCCCCACTCGAACAACAGCGCGAACACCACCGCCACCACCGGCTGGGCCAGGTAGAACGGACGCCAGCGCTGCTCGGGGAAGATGCGCAGCAGGCCATAGCCGATGTCATCGTCCAGGCCACGCACGTTGGTATAGGTGTGGTGGCGGAAGTTGTGCGTCTTGCGCCAGTTGTCAGCGGTGCCCACGATGTCCCACTCGTAGGTGCTGCCCTGCAGCTGCGGGTCGCCCATGAAGTCGTACTGACCATGGATGACGTTGTGCGCCAGCTCCATGTTCTCCAGGATCTTGGACAGGGCCAGCAGCACCACGCCGGCGATCCAGGCCGGGATCAGCACGCTGTGCACGAACGCCCCCAGGAACAGCAGCGCGCGGCCGGCCACGCCGGTCCAGCGCACGCCGGCCACCACGCGGCGGATGTAGCGCGCGTCGGCCGCGCCCAGCGTGGCCATCTGGCGCGCACGCAGCGCATCGAGTTCATCGCCGAAGGCTTGCAGTTCAGCGGCAGACAGCGCGCGGTTTTGCACGGAAGACATGCTCAGAGCTCCAGGATCAGGTCGGTGCTGGCGCTGTTGACGCACAGCTTCACTTGCGTGGCCGGTTCATCGGCGTACTCGCCGGTCAAGGTGTGCCGGGTCACGCCGGCCGCCTTGCCGCACACGCACGTATTGCAGATGCCCATGCGGCAGCCGCTGGCCGGGCGCAGGCCCTCGGCCTCCAGCGCCTGCAGCAGCGCGGTGCCACGCGGCAGCGTCAGGGTGCGGCCGCTGCGGCGCAGCTCCACCTGCACGGTGCCGGTCTCGGCATCGGGCAGCGTCGGCGGGGTGAACGCTTCGAACTGCAGCGTGGCCACCTGGCCGTGCAGGCGCGCGCGCGCCGCCTCGACGAAACCGCCGGGGCCGCACACCTTCACCTGCGCGGTGGCCAGTTCGCCCAGCGCGTGGAAGTCGAAGCCATCCACGCGCGGCGAGGGCGACTGCGGATCGCGGGTCAGCGCCAGGTGCACGCGCAGGTTGGGATGGCGTGCGCACAGCGCGGCGAATTCGTCGGCAAAGCACACCTCGTCGCGGCGCCTTGCCCAGTACACCAGGTCCACCT
>NZ_JAVWXA010000153.1:0-6912 GCF_036662295.1 Stenotrophomonas sp. | reverse complement strand
CCGGCACTCGCAAGGCTTCATACGCCGCGACGACAGAATCCCCGCAAGTGGGCGAAGAACCTTTTCTTTGTCTTGTGACCCGCCCTGGTAGAGCCGGGCGCTGCCCGGCGGCTTTTCTCCCGGCACGCGCCCCACTGTCTGGCGGGGGACGGCTGGGCACGGGCAGGACCGTGCCATACACCCCCGTCGGTTGTGCTGTGCGGCGCCGCGCACTACGATCCCATGCGTTCCGCGCAGCCGCCCCGGTGGCGCGCGCCGCCCCTTTTCATTGCGCAGGCCCGGCCTGCGCCAGTCCAATCGAGGTTTCCATGGTCATCAAACCGCGTGTGCGCGGCTTCATCTGCGTTACCACCCATCCCGTCGGCTGCGATGCCGCCGTCAAGCAGCAGATCGAGTACATCCAGGCCCGGCCCAAGATCGCCAACGGCCCCAGGAAGGTGCTGGTGCTGGGCGCCTCCACCGGTTACGGCCTGGCCGCGCGCATCACCGCCGCCTTCGGCAGCGATGCGGCCACCCTGGGCGTGTTCTTCGAACGCCCGGGCACCGAGAGCAAGCCGGGCACCGCGGGCTGGTACAACACCGCCGCGTTCCACAAGTATGCCGAGCAGGCCGGCCTCTACGCCAAGAGCGTGAACGGCGATGCCTTCTCCGATGAGGTCAAGGCCAAGGTCATCGAGCTCATCAAGCAGGACCTGGGCCAGGTCGACCAGGTGGTCTACAGCCTGGCCGCGCCGCGCCGCAAGCACCCCAAAACCGGTGAGATCATCAGCTCCACGCTCAAGCCGATCGGCGCGCCGATCACCCTGCGCGGGCTGGACACCGACAAGGAACGCATCACCGAGACCACGATCGAACCGGCCACCCCGGAAGAGGTCGCCGGCACCGTGGCGGTGATGGGCGGCGAAGACTGGCAGATGTGGATCGATGCGCTGCTGGAGGCCGGCGTGCTGGCCGAAGGTGCCACCACCACCGCCTTCACCTACGTGGGCGAGGAAATCACCCAGGCCATCTACTGGAACGGCTCGATCGGCGCGGCCAAGAAGGACCTGGACAACAAGGTGCTCGGCCTGCGCGAAAAGCTGCAGGCCATCGGCGGCGATGCACGCGTGTCGGTGCTCAAGGCCGTGGTCACCCAGGCCAGCTCGGCGATCCCGACGATGCCGCTGTACCTGTCGTTGCTGTTCAAGGTGATGAAGGCCAAGGGCACCCACGAGGGTTGCATCGAGCAGCTCGATACGCTGTATGACATCGTCTACGGCGGCCGCGACAGCGGCACCGCCACCGAACGCCTGCGCCACGACCTCGACGACGGCGGCCGCAAGGTCGAGCTGATCGATGACGCCGGCCGCCTGCGTGCCGACTACAAGGAAATGGCGCCGGACGTGCAGGGCGAAGTGGTCGCGCTGTGGCCGCAGGTCACCGACGAGAACCTGTACGAGATCAGCGACCTGGCCGGCTACAAGGCCGACTTCCTGCGCCTGTTCGGCTTTGGCGTGGAGGGCGTGGATTACGACGCCGACGTCGCCACCGACGTGCAGATCCCGAACCTGATCGACATGGCCTGATCCGCGCACGCGCTGCGCCAACGAAAACGCCGGGCACTGCCCGGCGTTTTCGTTTCACCCCCGGTGGATCACCACCGCCGGTCGTGACCCTCAGGCGAAATCGAAGTTCATCAGCGGCCCGGCCGGGCCCACGAACTCGCCCTGCACGTAATCCACCCCGGCACTGAACAGCAGGCTCATCGAGTTGGCATCGGCGACGAACTCGGCGATGGTGCGGATGTTGGCCGACTGCGCGCGCGCGGTGATCTCGCTGATCTTCTCGCTGTGCTCGCGGGTGCTGGCCACGTCGCGGGTGAAGTCGCGGTCCAGCTTGAGGAACTGCGGCTGGAAGTGCGCCAGCAACTGGAACGAATCCAGCCCCGAGCCGAACTGCTCCAGGCCGATCCGGCAGCCCAGCGGTGCCACGTCGGCCAGGAACTGCTGCGCGTTGCGCAGGTGGGTGAACACCTTGGCCTCCGGTGCATGCAGCCACAGGCGTTCGCCCGGCACCCCGTGCGCCTGCAGCTCGCGGCGCAGGGTGGCCACCATCATCGGATCGTTGAACGACTCCGGGGTGATCTTGACCATCAGCTGGGTAGGGTGCCCGGCACGTTCGCGCTGGCCTAGCACGCCGATCGCATGGGCGACCACCCAGCGGTTGATGTCGGCCAGCAGGCCATGTTCCTCGGCGATGCCCAGGAACGCGGTGGGGCTGAGCAGCTCGCCGTTGTTGTCCAGGCGCAGGTAGGCCTCGTACAACTCCAGCGGCTCGCCCTGCAGGTTGAGCACCGGCTGGTAATGCAGCTGGAAGCCGTCACCGGCCAGCGCCTCGCCGATGCGCGCCACCCAGCGCTGGATGCGCTCTTCCTCGACGCGGTCGATGGCGGCCGGGTCGAAGATGCGGCTGGTGTTACCCAGCTCGGAGGCGGCCTGCTGGCATTCGGTGGCACGGGCCAGCACCTGGCCGATGCTGGCGATCTTCTCGCCCACCTGCACGCCGCCGATGCTGACGGTGACCGTGGCCGAGCGCTCGCCGATGCTGAATACCTGCGCGGCGAATGCCTCGCGGATCTGGTCGGCCAGGCTCACCGTCTGCGCGTAGGCGCCCTCGGTCAGCACGGCAAAACTGTGCTCGCCGAAGCGGGCGAGCTGGGCCTGCTCGCCGACGCTGTCGGCCAGCACCCGGGCCAGCGCGCCGATCAGCGCATCGGCCGAGTCCAGGCCGATGTCCGGCAACAGGCGCGCATAGTGGTCCGGCTCGATCAGCAGCAGGCCGAACTGGCCCTCGCTGCGGCCGGCCTGGGCCACCGCGTTCTCCACGTGCAGCATGAAGGTGGGGCGGTTGAGCAGCCCGGTGACCTGGTCGCGCTGGCGCAGATCCTCCACCTCGCGCGCCAGCTCCGGATCGAACTCCATGCGCCGGCGGCGGAACACCACCTGCAGGCACGATTCGCCCTCGTAGCTGGCCTGCGTGAATTCCATCGTGGCCGGGAACACCGCCCCGTCCTGGTTGCGGGCGTCCACCTGGTACTGCGGCGGCGGCGCCTCGCCCTTGCTCATCGACTTGAGCAGCTGCTTGAAGCCGTCCACATGCTGCGGGGCGACCATGTCCAGCAGCGAGATGCCTTCCACGTCCTCGAAGGACTCGTAGCCGAACATCTCCAGGTAGGCCTCGTTGGCCCGGATGTGCATGCCTTCGTGGATGTAGGCGATCGGATCGCGCGAGGACGAAATCAGCGCATCGCAGCGGCGCTCGGTCTCGCGCATCTGCGCCTCGATCCGGCGCAGGCCGCGGCGGGCGTGGAGGTCGGTCCACTCGTTGCGCACCACCGCCAGCAGGTGCTCGGGGCGGTGGCGCAGGGCGATGGCGCGGATGCCGTTGGCGCCGGCCTCGACCCACTCGGTTTCGTTGATCGACTCGGCCAGCAGGATCATGGGAATGTCCTTGCCGCTGGCCGCGATCTGCTGGGTCACCTGCAGCAGCGGGATGCTCTGCGCGGGCGCGGCCAGCACCAGGTCGATCGGCTGGCTGCCCAGGATCTGGGCCAGCTCCTCGGCGTGCTGCGGGCGCGCCGGGCGCACGGCAATGCCGCTGTTGCGCAGCGTGCTGACGATGGTTTCAGCGTTCTCCCCGCTGTCATCCACGATCAGCAGGCGCACGGTGATGTCATTGGCGTTCTGCATTCACTACTCCCCGGACTGCAAACTTGATACACGATGGCGGTGGATACGTCCATGCGGCAAACGGTAGCCGGTCACGGATCCAGCGCGAACTCAGACGACCTGGCCCGCCGCGTGTCCGCTGGCCCAGGCCCACTGGAAGTTGTAGCCCCCCAACCAGCCGGTCACGTCCAGCACTTCCCCCACGAAATGCAGGCCCGGCACCAACTGTGATTCGAACGTGCTCGAGGACACCTTGCGGGTGTCCACCCCGCCCAGGGTGACCTCGGCGGTACGGTAGCCCTCGGTGCCACTGGCCACCAGCGGGAACCCCTGCAGCAGGCCGGCGGCCTGGCGCAGCTGGGGCTCGTCGATCTGCTTGACCGGGCGGTCGGGCAGCCAGTGTTCGCACAGGCGCAGCGCCAGCCGGCGTGGCAGCACCTCGGACAGCACCGTGCGCAGCTCGGCCGCCCCGCGATCGCGTTTCATCGCGCTCAGCCAGGCGTAGGTGTCCTGGCCCGGCAGCAGGTCCAGGCGCAGGTCGTCGCCGGGTTCCCAGAACGAGGAGATCTGCAGGATCGCCGGTCCGCTGATGCCACGATGGGTGATCAGCATCGAGTTGCGGAATTCCACGTCGTTGCAGCGCGCGGTGATCGGCAGCGCCACGCCGCTGAGGTCGTTGAAGCGCTCCTGGTGCTTGCCGCTCAGGGTGAGCGGCACCAGCCCGGCGCGGGTCGGCAGGACCGCGTGGCCAAACTGGCGCGCCAGCTCATAGCCGAAACCGCTCGCGCCCAGGCTCGGGATGGACAGCCCGCCGGTGGCTACCACCAGCGAAGCGGCCTGCACCTGGCCATGCGCGGTGGTCACCTGGAAGCCGTCGGCGCCGCGCTCGACCTGGCTCACCGCGCAGTCGGTGCGCACCTGCACCCCGGCGGCCTGGCACTCGTCCAGCAGCATGCGCACGATCTGCTTGGAGGAGACGTCGCAGAACAGCTGGCCCAGTTCCTTCTCGTGATAGGCGATGCCGTGGCGCTCGACCATCTCGATGAAGTGCCAGGGCGTGTAGCGGGCCAGGGCCGACTTGCAGAAGTGCGGGTTGGCCGACAGGAAGTTGGCGGCCGTGGTGCCGGTATTGGTGAAGTTGCAGCGCCCGCCGCCGGACATCAGGATCTTCTTGCCGACCTTGTTGGCATGGTCGATCACCAGCACCCTGCGGCCGCGTTGGCCGGCGGTGAGCGCGCACATCAGGCCGGCCGCGCCGGCGCCGATCACCAGCACATCGCAGGCGATCGTGGTCATGGCCGCGCTCATTCCCTGGCGCGCTTGCGCCAGGTGGGGATCACATCCAGCTGCAGCTGGTCGTTGATCAGCTGCACTTCCCCGTCCTGGATCAGCACGCTCCAGCGCATGGCGCGCTGGATCTGTGCGGCCCACTGGTCCACGAAGCCGCCGTCCAGGTCCAGCACGGAGAGGTTGTCGAAGCGCTCCAGCGCCTTGCCCTGCTTGCTCCACCACACATCGGCGGCGTTGCCGGCGAAGGTGACCACCTGGACCTGCCTGCTGCGGTTGCAGGCCTTGCGGATGCGCGACTCATCCGGGTGGCCCAGGTCGATCCACTGCAGGATGTCGCCGGTGTAGTCGCGGTGCCACAGGTCCGGCTCGTCATCGGTGCTCAGCCCGCGGCCGAATTCCAGCCGTTCCTCGGCATTGAGCGCGAAGGCCAGCAGCCGCACCATCAGGCGCTCATCGTTTTCCGACGGGTGCTGGGCCAGGGTCAGGTTGTGGGTCGCGTAGTAGCCGCGATCCATGTCGCTGATCTGCAGTTCGGCCTTGCGGATGGTGGCGGTGAGGGCCATGGGGATACCGGGAGCAAAGAGGACCATGATAGTGGTTTGCCCCGGGGGTGTCCGATGCGGTGCTTCTGCAGCGACGCCATCGGTGGCACGCTTTCAGGCCCGCCGCCCGGTTGCCGCTGCCATGCCATGCCCCCGCCCAAGCCGTCTGCGGATCGACGGCGCCCTCATCATCGCCACGCTGCCTGGCGCGTGCGTGGCCGGCGGTGGAGGTGCGGCATGACCGCTGCCAGCCGCCTGCAGTTGCCGCCCGGCCCCTGGCCGACCCTGCTGGACGGGCTGTGCGCGCGCTTCCCGCGGATCGATCGGGCACAGTGGGTGGACCGTTTCGCGCGCGGCCGGGTGCAGGATGTGCAGGGCAGGGCACTGGCCCCGGACCGGGCGTGGCAGGTCGGCCTGGAGATCCGGTATTTCCGTGAGGTGGCCGACGAAGCGGTGATTCCGTTCCTCGAAACCATCCTCTTCCAGGACGATCACCTGCTGGTGGCCGACAAGCCGCATTTCCTGCCGGTAACCCCGGCCGGTGGGCATGTGCGCCAGACCCTGCTGGCGCGCCTGGTCGCGCGCACCGGCAACGCGGACCTGGTGCCGCTGCACCGGCTGGACCGACTGACGGCCGGGCTGGTCCTGTTCTCCACCCGGCCGGCCAGCCGCGATGCCTACCAGCGCCTGTTCCGCGAACGGCGCATCCACAAGACCTACGAGGCCCTGGCGCCGGCCCTGCCGGGGCTGGCCTTCCCGCTGGAGCGCCACAGCCGGCTGGTGCCCGGTGAGCCGTTCTTCCGCATGGCCGAGGCCGACGGGGCGCCCAACGCACGGACCCGGATCGAGGTGATCGACGCCGATGGCCCGCACTGGCGTTACCGCCTGCACCCCGACACCGGCCGCAAGCACCAGTTGCGCGTGCACATGGCGGCACTGGGCGCGCCGATCCTGGGCGATGACCTGTACCCGCAGTTGCGCCAGGCCCAAGCGTCGGCGACGCCGCTGCCGCTGCAGTTGCTGGCCCAGGCGCTGGCCTTCACCGATCCGCTCGATGGCGCACCGAGGCAGTTCCGCAGCGGCCTGCGCCTGGGGTGAGGGGAAGCCTCCCAGCCAGGCGCACCACCCGGTAGTGCCGGCCGCTGGCCGGCTCCACGCCATCCATCCGGGGTCCGCACCCGCCGCCCCGCGATGCCGGGTTCACGCAAGCCGGCCAATGGCCGGCAATACCGGCTCCACGCCAGCCATCCCCGGGGCCCGCACCCGCCGCTGCGCGATGCCGGGTTTCAAGCAAGCCCAGCCAAGCGCATCACAGGTAGTGCCGGCCGCTGGCCGGCTCCTCGCCATCCATCCCGGGGTTCACACCTGCCGCT
>NZ_JAVWXA010000152.1:0-7041 GCF_036662295.1 Stenotrophomonas sp. | reverse complement strand
CTAAGGTGCCAGATCGCCAAGAGATAAGAGCCACCCCATGGGTGGCTGCTCTCCGTTCCGGCACCGCGCGTAGCCACCCATGGGGTGGCTCTACCCCCGATGGATGACGCGCCGCGATGGACGGCGATCCGATTATCCGAGGCGAGGTGCCCCGATGGCCGAACCTCCGAACTCTTCCGGCCATCGCCGGTAGAGCCACCCCATGGGTGGCTGCTCTCCGTCCGGTCCCGCGCGCAGCATGGGTGGCTGCTCTCCATTCCAACCCCGACAACCCTACCGGTTGGCGAGCAGCACCAGCACCGCGCCAGTGCCGCCTTGCCCGGCCGGGGCCGAATGGAAGGCCAGTACGTCGTTGCGCTGGCGCAGCAGGCGGTCGACCAGGTTCTTCAATACCGGCGCCCCGCCGTCGGACTGCAATCCCTTGCCGTGGATGATGCGCACGCATCCGTGCTCATGCGCGTGCGCTTCCAGCAGGAACTGGCGCAGCAGGTTCTCAGCCTGCGCCACCGTCGCCCCGTGCAGGTCCAGCTCGTCCTGCACCGAATACTGGCCGCGCTTGAGGCGCTGGAACATCCGCGCCGGCAGGTTGTCGCGCCGGTAGCTGGCGGTGTCGCCGGCTTCCAGCGGGCTGCTCTCGCGCAGCAGCTGGGCGAACTCGCCGCGCGCCTGCGCCTCGTCGCGCTCGGCCATCCGCGCCCGCGGCTTCGGCTTGGGCGTGGCCGGCGGCGCGGCGGCAGGTTTGCGCAGCGGTGTGACCTCGCCGATTGCCGAGCGGAACAGCGCCGCAGGGTCTTCGTCTTCAGAATGTGACATGCATACAGCGTAATGCCAGGGCAGGGCCGCTGCCTACCGTCAGCGGGGTAGGACGATCTGCCCGCTTGCGGCACAATAGCGGACGCACTTGCGCGGTCGACCCGCCCCATCTCGGGACGCGCCGGCCCCGCCAACGCTGGAAAGTGATGGAATCGAAGTCTTGAAAAATCAAGCGGTTAAATCGCAGATGCGGATCCTGGTCAGCAACGACGACGGCGTCGACGCGCCGGGCATCAAAATGCTCGCCTCGGTATTGCGTGACGCCGGTCATGAGGTCACGGTGTTTGCGCCCGACCGCGACCGCTCCGGCGCCAGCAACTCGCTCACCCTGGACCTGCCGATCCGCCTCAAGCGCATCGATCATTACACCTGCTCGGTGGCCGGCACCCCGACCGACTGCGTGCACCTGGCGCTGACCGGCGTGCTGGAGTACGAGCCGGACATCGTGGTGTCCGGCATCAACAACGCGGCCAACCTCGGCGATGACGTCATCTATTCCGGCACCGTTTCGGCGGCCATGGAGGGGCGTTTCCTGGGCCTGCCGGCGGTGGCGATGTCCCTGGTGACCCACAACCATGAACCGCGCAATTTCGAGACCGCCGCGCGTGCCGCGGTGGAGATCGTGACCCGTCTCAAGGCGGACCCGCTGCCGGCCGACACCATCCTCAACGTCAACGTGCCCGACCTTCCGTGGAACGAGATCCGCGGTTTCGAGGTCACCCGGCTGGGCAACCGCCACCGCGCCGAAGGCTGCATCGCCCAGCGCGATCCGCGTGGCAACGAGGTGTTCTGGATCGGCCCGGCGGGTCGCGAGCAGGATTCGGGCCCCGGCACCGATTTCCATGCCGTCCGCAGTGGCTTCATCTCCATCACCCCGATCCAGGTCGACCTCACCCGCTACCAGGCGCTTGAGAAGGTGGCCAGCTGGGTCGGCGGCCTGACCGCCGCGCTGGACCGCCCGGCATGAGCCAGCGCCTGCGTCTCCAGCCCGAAGCGGTCGGCATCGGCATGACCTCCCAGCGTGTGCGTGACCGCCTGGTCGAGCGCCTGCGCGAGGCCGGCATCGTCGATGAGGACACCCTCAACGCGGTCCGCGTGGTGCCCCGGCACCTGTTCATCGATGAAGCGCTGGCCTCCCGTGCCTACGAGGACACCGCGCTGCCGATCGGCCATGGGCAGACCATTTCCCAGCCGTGGGTGGTGGCACGGATGACCGAAGCGGTGCTGCAGTCGTCGCCCAAGAAGGTGCTCGAAGTGGGCACCGGCTCCGGTTATCAGGCCGCCATCCTCGGCGCGCTGGGCTTGGAGGTCTACACCGTGGAACGCATCGGCGACCTGCTGCGCCAGGCGCGCAAGCGCTTCCGGGCGCTGGGCATGAACATCCGCACCAAGCATGACGATGGCCGGGTCGGCTGGGCCGAACACGGCCCGTTCGACGCCATCGTGGTCACCGCCGCCGCACCCGCGCTGGTCGATGCGCTGGTGGAGCAGCTGGCGGTGGGCGGGCGGCTGGTAGCCCCGGTCGGCGGGCCGGGCGCGCAGTCGCTGGTGCAGCTGACCCGTCGCGAGGACGGCAGCATCCACCAGCAGGTACTGGCGCCGGTCACGTTCGTGCCGCTGCTGTCTGGCATGCTGGATTGATTCTCAGGAGCGTGGCGTCATGAAGATCTTTGGCCCGTTGTACGAACGGGCGATGAAATGGGCTGCGCACGAGCGCGCGCCCACCTACCTCACCGTGTTGAGCTTCATCGAGGCGATCATCTTCCCGGTGATGCCCGAGGTGATGCTGGCGCCGATGTGCGTGGCCCAGCCCAAGCGCGGCTGGTGGTTCGCCACCCTGAGCCTGGCCGGCTCGATGGTCGGGGCGCTGGTCGGCTACGCGCTGGGCCACTACGCCTTCGAGGCGCTCAAGCCGGTGTTCGCCGCGCTGGGCATGCTGTCCAGCATCGAGGGCGGCATCGCGCTGGTGCAGGCCAAGATGGCCGAGTCGCCCTGGGCGGTGTTCACCTTCCTGGTGCTGGGGGGCTTCATGCCGATCCCGATGAAGGTCTTCACCTGGGCCTCGGGTATCGTCGGGGTGCCGTTGCCGCAGTATTTCCTGAGCATGTTGATCGGCCGTGGCAAGCGCGTGTACGTGCTGGCCGCGGTCATCCGTATCGGTGGACCGCGCGCGGAAGCCGCGCTGCGGCGTTGGATTGAACCGCTGGGCTGGATCGCGACCGTACTGGTCGTGGCGCTGGTCGCCTGGCTAGTCTGGAGGTCGAAGTTCGCATGAGTGCAGATCGTTTGAGCAGGGGGCTGCGCGTCGGCGCGCTGGTGATGGTCGTGGCCACGTTGGGCGCGTGTGGCACCGCGACCGTGGTCAAGCCCGCACCGGGCGGGCGCGGCGGCGGACACACCACGCCGCAGGCGTCGGTGGCCAAGCCGGGCCAGACCGCCGTGGTCCGCCGCGGCGACACGCTTTATGCGCTGGCCCGCATCCACAACATCACCCCGCGCGACCTGGCCGCCTGGAACGGTCTGGCCGAGCCGTACACGATCTATCCCGGGCAGTCGCTGAAGCTCTACCCGGGCGGCGCCACCCCCGGCCGCGCCCCGACCACGGTGGTCACCGCGCCGCGTCCGGGCACGACCGCGCCGACGCCGGCACCCACGCCGTCGCCGACCACCGCCATCAAGAGCAACATCAGCTGGCGCTGGCCGGCCGACGGCGCCCTGGTGGGCAAGTTCGTCGGCGCCGACGTGACCAAGCAGGGCGTGGACATCGCCGGCAGCAGCGGCCAGCCGGTACGGGCGACCGCGCCGGGCGTGGTGGTCTACTCCGGCGCCGGCCTGGTCGGTTTCGGCGAGCTGATCATCATCAAGCACAGCGACCAGTGGCTGTCGGCCTACGGCCACAACCGCAAGCGCCTGGTCAACGAAGGCCAGAGCGTGAAGGCAGGCGAGCAGATCGCCGAGATGGGCCGCACCGGCACCACCCGCGACATGCTGCACTTCGAGATCCGCTACAACGGCAAGCCGGTCGACCCGCTGCTGTACCTGCCGCCGCGGTAATCGGACCCGCGAAGCGGACCGTGTGCAGCCACCCATGGGGTGGCTCTACCCCCCCGGATATCCCGCCACCGCATGGTAGAGCGACGCCATGCGTCGCTGCCGGGAGGCGGACCCCGCCGGCCCTGTCAGACTGCGCAGCCACCCATGGGGTGGCTCTACCCCCGGGTATCCCGCCACCGCGTGGTAGAGCGGCGCCATGCGTCGCTGCCGGCAGGCAGACCCCGCCAGCCCTGTCAGACCGCGCAGCCACCCATGGGGTGGCTCTACCCCCGGTATCCCGTGACGGCATGGTAGAGCGACGCCATGCGTCGCTGCGGGGAGCCGGACCCCGCAGCCCCTGTCAGACCGCGCAGCCGCCCATGGGGTGGCGCTACCCGGCGACCACAAAAAAGGCCGCCTTCGGCAGCCTTTCCTGAACAAAAAAACGCCGGTTTCAGCCGGTGAGGATGAACGCCGCGGCCACCTTGCGGCCTTCGCCGGCCAGGATGTTGAACGTGCGCGCGGCCGCCGGGTTGTTCATTACTTCCAGGCCGATGCCCCGGGTCAGGCAGGCGGCCATCACCGCGGCCGGCGGAAACACCTGGGTCTCCCCGGTGCCCAGCACCACCAGCGCCGGGTTCAGCGCCAGCACCGGCTGCAGGTGCTCGGGTGTGAGCGCGGCGATGTCGGTCACCGGCCACGCCTCGATCAGCGTGTCCGGGGTCAGCACGAAACTGCTGGCCAGGGTGCGGTCATTCACCTTCGCGGTGCGGCCATCGGCGGCGCGCAGGGCGTAGGCGTAATCGGGCAATTCGTGGCTCAGTTGCATTTCAGGGTCCGGCTCAGCCGCGCGGCAGCACGATCTGGCGCTGTTCCTTGCTCGGCCGGTACAGCACGGCCACATGGCCGATGCGCTGCACCAGGGCGCTGCCGGAGGCGGCGACGAGTTCGTCGATCATGGCATCGCGGGCGTCGCGGTCTTCGGCGGCCACCTTCACCTTGATCAGTTCGTGGCGTTCCAGCACTTCTTCCAGCTCGGCCAGGAAGGCCGGCGTGACCCCCTTGCCGCCGATCTGCAGCAGGGCCTTCAGATCATGGGCATGGCCGCGGAGGAAGCGGGTCTGGGCAGAGGTCAGGGCAATAGACATTCAGGAACAAGCGGTTAACTGGGGCGATCAGGGTATCATGACCACCCGTTCCGGCCCTATTCCCCATGGTTTCCCGCAGCAAGAGCAGTCAACGCTGGTTGAAAGAACACTTTTCCGACCCCTTCGTGAAGAAGGCCCAGGCAGAGGGCATGCGCTCGCGCGCGGCCTACAAGCTGGAGGAGCTGCTCGAGCGTGACCGCCTGCTGAAACCCCACATGGTGGTGGTGGACCTCGGGGCCGCCCCGGGCGGCTGGTCGCAGCAGGTGCGCCGCCAGATCGGGGACACCGGCCGGGTCCTGGCTCTGGACATCCTGGAGATGCCGCCGCTGGCCGGCGTGGAGTTCCTTCACGGTGACTTCAGGGAACAAACGGTCCTATCGGAGTTCGAGGCCATGCTCGGGGACCAGCCGGTAGACCTTGTGCTCTCGGATATGGCCCCCAATAAAAGTGGTATGGACGCGGTCGACCAGCCGCGGATGATGCACCTGGCGGAGTTGGCGATGGATTTTGCCGACAACCATCTCAAGCCCGGTGGCGCGTTCCTGATCAAGCTGTTCCAGGGCGTGGGCTTTGACGACTACGTGCGCGAGATGCGCCGTCGGTACGACAAGGTGGTCATCCGCAAGCCGGAGGCGTCCCGCAAGCGCTCGCCCGAGGTCTATGCGTTGGGGCGGGGCAAACGCGCGCAGATCAAGTAAGCTCAACCATACCAATCGCGTCAGGAATTAGAGGAACACCGGAGCCAATGAGGATGAACGACTTGACCAAGAACCTCCTGCTATGGGTGGTCGTCGCCGTGGTGCTGATGGTGGTGTTCCAGAGCTTCTCGCCCAAGAGCACCGGCGCGAGCGCCCAGGGCGCGACGTATTCGCAGTTCCTGGACCAGGTGGACAGCGGCAACGTCCAGAAGGTGACCTTTGCCGGGGATGTCCGCGGCGGCACCAGCCAGCTCTCCTACACCACCCGTGGCGGCCAGGCGGCCACCATCACCGCGCCCTACGATCGCGACCTGATCAACGTGCTGCGCGGCAAGAACGTGGAAATCGTGCAGGAAGAGCCGTCCAGTGGCATCTCCCTCGGTGCGATCCTCATGAACTTCCTCCCGGTGATCCTGATCATCGGCTTCTGGCTGTTCATCATGCGCCAGATGCAGGGCGGCGGCGGTGGCTCCAAGGGCGCGATGTCCTTCGGCAAGTCGCGCGCCAAGCTGCAGGGCGAAGACCAGATCAAGGTGACCTTCGCCGACGTCGCCGGCTGCGATGAAGCCAAGGAAGAAGTCGGCGAGCTGGTCGACTTCCTGCGCGACCCGACCAAGTTCACCAAGCTGGGCGGCAAGATCCCGCGCGGCGTGCTGATGGTGGGCCCGCCCGGTACCGGCAAGACCCTGCTGGCCCGCGCCATCGCCGGCGAAGCCAAGGTGCCGTTCTTCTCGATCTCCGGTTCGGACTTCGTGGAAATGTTCGTCGGCGTCGGCGCCAGCCGCGTGCGCGACATGTTCGAGCAGGCCAAGAAGCAGGCCCCGTGCATCATCTTCATCGACGAAATCGACGCCGTCGGCCGCCATCGCGGTGCCGGCCTGGGTGGCGGTCATGACGAGCGCGAGCAGACCCTGAACCAGCTGCTGGTCGAAATGGACGGCTTTGAAGGAGGCGAGGGCGTGATCGTCATTGCCGCCACCAACCGTCCGGACGTGCTGGACCCGGCGCTGCTGCGCCCGGGCCGCTTCGACCGCCAGGTCGTGGTCGGGCTGGCCGACGTGAAGGGCCGCGAGCAGATCCTCAAGGTGCACATGCGCAAGCTGCCGCTGGCCGACGATGTCGAGCCGATGGTGATCGCGCGCGGTACCCCGGGCTTCTCCGGTGCGGACCTGGCCAACCTGTGCAACGAGGCGGCGCTGTTTGCCGCCCGCGGTGGCGAGAAGGAGGTCCGCATGGACCACTTCGACCGTGCCCGCGACAAGATCTTGATGGGCGCCGAGCGCCGTTCGATGGCCATGAGCGAGGAAGAAAAGACGCTCACCGCCTACCACGAGGCAGGCCACGCCATC
>NZ_JAVWXA010000151.1:1176-7052 GCF_036662295.1 Stenotrophomonas sp. | reverse complement strand
GTACCCGCCCCAAGCGACAAGGCATGCACGCGCGTGCTTCAGCAAAGCCTTTACCCCGCAGACGGGCAAAAAAAAACCAAAAAAAAGGCCCGGATCGCGCCGGGCCTTCGCGGGGTCAAGCGCGACCGCCCGCCATCAACCGCCCGGGGCGAACGCCAGGGTGCGGCGGGTGGTGACCGGTGCGCCCACCGGCTCGAACTTCCAGCGCTTGACCGCGTTGAGCGCCTCGCGGTCGAACACCCGCGACGGCGTGGCACGCAGCACGCGTGCGTTGGTGACCGAGCCATCGGTACCCACGGTGATCTCCACCAGCACTTCGCCGGAGGTGCCCGAGCGCAGGGCTTCAGCCGGGTAGCGCGGGGCCGGGGTGCTGACCGGGCGCAGGCTCGGCGCGGCGGCGGCCGGTGCGGCAGCCTGGCGGGCCGCGGCGGCCTGCTGGGCGGCGGCCGCCTGCTGGCGCTGTTCGGCCTCGCGGCGGGCGGCGGCCTGGCGCTCGGCATCCTGGCTTTCACTGCTGCGGCGGGCCGCATCCTGCTGGGCGGCGATGGCGCGCGCGGCTTCGGCTTCGCTGGCCTGCTGCTGGGCCAGGCGCTGCTGGTCGGCCAGCTGCTTGGTGCGGTTCTCGGCGTCCTTCTTGACCTTGTCGGTCTCTTCCTGGGTGCGCTTGAGGGCGGTCTGCATGCCGCCGGTGATGCCCTGCTTCAGGCGCGGCAGCGCCGGTGCCGTGGCGTCCACCTTCTCGATCAGTGCCACCAGGCGCTGGGATTCGGCGAAGTCCTCGCGGCCCAGGCTCTGCTCGGCGGCAATCAGGGTGTAGGGCAGCAGGTCGGTGAGCGCGCTCTTGACCGAGGCGTCATCGGGGGTCTTGTCGCGCAGCGCCAGGTAGTACTCGATGGCGTTGTCGCCGGCCGGGGCGTACATGCGGTTCTCGCGCAGTGCCTTGCTGGCCAGGTCGCGCAGCTCGTCGGTGCCCATCGACTGGACCTTGGCCGACACCGCCGGCGCGGCCGGTGCAGCCGCCGGTGCCGCGGTGGGGGCAGCCGGCGCGGCCGGTGCGGGTTCGTCCTTGCCCGAGCAGGCGGCCAGGGCCACCAGCAAGGTCAGTGGCGCCAGCAGGCGCGCCTTGGCGATCGTGTTGACGTGCGACATCCAACTCCCCTTTGAAGAACGACGGTGCGTAAGGCCCGATGCGGTCAGGCTGGCCGAGGCCCATGGATGTTTCCCGGCGTCCACGGCGGTACTGCAGGTGTGCAATCTAGCATCACCGCGCCCGGCCTGGGGCCGCACGGCGACGGCAGGCCGGCATCGTGACCGATGCCGGCGCTGGTGGGCAAGCGTCAGTGCGACAGGGTCTTGCTGGGCGCGCCGCTCATCAGCTTGTCGGTGTAGGCGATGCCGATCGCCGACAGGATGAAGGCACCATGGATGATGGTCTGCCACATCACGCCGGTGGAGGTCATCGTGGCGCACTTGAAGGCCGCCTCGGCACCCGGCCCGAGGGTGGAGGTGGCCGTCTGCACGGCCAGGATGTAGTCCGGGCTGTTGCAGGAGGGCAGGCCGTCCAGGTTGCCGGCACCGATGAACGTCTTCAGCAGGTGGATCGAGGAGATGCCGATGATCGACAGCGCCAGCTTCACCTTCAGCACGCTGGCGTTGACGTGGCTCAGCCACTCCGGCTGGTCGGGGTGGTTTTCCAGGCGCAGGCGCGAGACGAAGGTTTCGTAGCCGCCCACGATCACCATCACCAGCAGGTTGGAGATCATCACCACGTCGATCAGGCCCAGCACCAGCAGCATGATCTCCTGCTCGCCCATGCTGTTGGCCTTGTGCAGCAGGTGCCACAGCTCCTTGCCGAACAGGAACACGTACACGCACTGCGCCAGGATCAGGCCCAGGTACAGCGGCAGCTGCAGCCAGCGCGATGCGAAGATCAGGGAAGACAGGGGACTGATGGGCTTTGCGTCGGCGCTCATGCTGGGATGCTGCGTTGCGGAGGACGCGGCAGGGTAACGGGTCCGCGATGACCCCGCCACCCGGGCGACGCACTAGACTCCAGCTTCCTCATCCGCGAGTGCATCGCCATGATCGATCTGTACTACTGGCCCACCCCCAACGGCCACAAAGTCACGCTGCTGCTGGAAGAGCTGGGCCTGCCGTACCAGATCAAGCCGGTCAACATCGGCGCCGGCGACCAGTTCAAGGCGGAATTCCTGGCGATCTCGCCCAACAACAAGATGCCGGCGCTGGTCGATCACGCCCCGGCCGACGGCGGTGCCCCGCAGAGCGTGTTCGAGTCCGGCGCGATCCTGCTCTACCTGGCCGAGAAGACCGGCCGCTTCCTGCCGGCCGATGCGCGCGGCCGGGTGGCGGTGCTGGAGTGGCTGTTCTGGCAGATGGCCGGGCTGGGCCCGATGAGCGGGCAGATGGGGCACTTCAACGTGTATGCGCCGGACAAGATTCCCTATGCCATCGAGCGCTACGGCAACGAGGTGCGCCGCCTGCACGGGGTGATGGACAAGCGGCTGGCGCACAGCGCCTACCTGGGCGGGGACGACTACGGCATCGCCGACATGGCCAGCTACCCTTGGATCGGCGCCTATGACGCGCTGCCGGCCGATTTCGCCGCCTTCCCGCACCTCAAGCGCTGGCATGACGCCATCGCCGCGCGCCCGGCCACCCAGCGCGCCTACGCACTGCGCCAGCAGGTCAATCCCGAGGCCGGCAAGCCGCTCAGCGAAGAAGAGCGCAAGCACCTGTTCGGGCAGCGCTGACCCGGCGCCAGCCCGCCCGGCGGTGCCGGCCAGGCGCCGCCACCCGGGCGGGCCAGGGGCCGGTGACGCCGGCCGGGCACGGGCACGACCGGGGTGGATTTGGTTAGGATGGGGCGCTGCCCGGCGCGCGCCTGCCGACGGGAATTGCCCCGACGCTGCCGGAATCCTTCATGCGCCACCTGTTTGCTTCGCTCGCCCTCATGCTCGCTTCGACCACGATCGCCCACGCTGAAAAACTCACCCTGGAGGCCATCACCGGCCCGCTGCCGTTGTCCGGCCCGACCCTGCTGAAGCCCAAGGTGGCCCCGGACGGTTCCCAGGTGAGCTTCCTGCGCGGCAAACAGGCCGATCGCAACCAGCTGGACCTGTGGAGCTATGACATCGCCAGCGGCCAGACCCGGCTGCTGGTCGATTCCAAGGTGGTGCTGCCCGGCACCGAAACCCTCAGCGACGAGGAAAAGGCCCGCCGCGAGCGCCAGCGCATCGCCGCGATGACCGGCATCGTGGATTACCAGTGGGCGCCGGATGCGCGCACGCTGCTGTTCCCGCTGGGCGGCGAGCTGTACCTGTACGACCTGGACAAGCAGGGCAGCGCGGCGGTCCGCCAGCTCACCCACGGCGAAGGCTTTGCCACCGATGCCAAGCTCTCGCCCAAGGGCGGCTATGTGAGCTTCGTGCGCGCGCGCAACCTGTGGGTGATCGACCTGGCCAGCGGCGCGCAGGTCCAGCTCACGTCCGATGGCAGCGACACCATCGGCAACGGCGTGGCCGAGTTCGTCGCCGACGAAGAGATGGACCGCCACACCGGTTACTGGTGGGCCCCGGACGACTCGGCGATCGCCTTCGCACGCATCGATGAAAGCCCGGTGCCGGTGCAGAAGCGCTATGAAATGTACGCCGACCGCACCGAGATGATCGAGCAGCGCTACCCGGCCGCCGGCGACCACAACGTCACCGTCAAGCTGGCCGTGATCGCGCCCCGGGCCGGGGCCGCCCCGCGCTGGATCGACCTCGGCTCCAACCCGGACATCTACCTGGCACGCGTGGACTGGCGCGATGCGCAACGGCTGACCTTCCAGCGCCAGTCGCGCGACCAGAAGCAGCTGGCGCTGATCCAGGCCGACCTGGCCAGCGGCAAGCAGCACACGCTGGTCACCGAAACCGCCAGGACCTGGGTGCCGCTGCACAACAGCCTGCGTTTCCTCAAGCAGGGCGGCTTCCTGTGGTCCTCCGAACGGACCGGTTTCGAACACCTGTACCGCATCTCCGATGACGGCAGGACCGTCACCGCGCTGACCCACGGGGCCTGGCCGGTGGACGAACTGCTGGCCGTGGACGAAGCCGCCGGCAAGGTGTATTTCAGCGCCGGCATGGACACCCCGCGCGAGCGCCAGGTCTATGCGGTGTCGTTGCAGGGCGGTGCGCCGCAGCGGCTGTCGCAGGCACCGGGCATGCACAGCGCCAGTTTCGCGCGCAACGCCAGCGTCTACGTGGACAGCTGGTCCAACACCACCACCCCGCCGCAGCTCACCCTGCACCGGGCCACGGGCGAGAAGATCGCCACGCTGGTGGACAACACCCTCACCGACCCGCAGCACCCCTACGCGCGCTATCTGGACGCCCAGCGGCCGGTCGAGTTCGGCACGCTGAAGGCGGCCGACGCCACGACCGAGCTGCACTACAGCCTGATCAAGCCGGCCGGTTTCGACCCGGCCAAGCGCTACCCGGTGGTGGTGTACGTGTATGGCGGCCCGGCCAGCCAGACCGTCACCGACAGCTGGCCCGGCCGCGGCGACCACCTGTTCAACCAGTACCTGGCCCAGCACGGCTACGTGGTGTTCTCGCTGGACAACCGCGGCACGCCGCGCCGCGGCCGCGATTTCGGCGGTGCGCTGTACGGCGTGCAGGGCACGGTGGAAGTGGCCGACCAGCTGCGCGGCGTGGCCTGGCTCAAGCAGCAGCCCTGGGTGGACCCGGCGCGCATCGGTGTGCAGGGCTGGTCCAACGGCGGCTACATGACGCTGATGCTGCTGGCCAAGGCGTCGGACACCTATGCCTGCGGCGTGGCCGGCGCACCGGTCACCGATTGGGGGCTGTATGACAGCCACTACACCGAGCGCTACATGAACCTGCCGGGCAACAACCCCAAGGGCTATGAGGAAGCCCGCGTGCTGACCCATATCCAGGGCCTGCGCTCGCGCCTGCTGCTCATCCACGGCATGGCCGACGACAACGTGCTGTTCACCAACTCCACCGCGCTGATGAGCGCGCTGCAGCAGCGTGGCCAGCCCTTCGAACTGATGACCTACCCTGGTGCCAAGCACGGCCTGTCGGGCAGCAATGCGCTGCACCGCTACCGCCTGGCCGAGGATTTCCTGGGGCGCTGCCTGGCCCCGTAAGCACGGACCGCATCCCGCTTGACCGGCTCGACAAGGAGGACGCCGATGACCCTGCCACCCCCGCTTTCCCGCCATGCCCCCGGCTGGTGGTCCCGTCACTGGCGCTGGGCCGTGCCGCTGGTGGTGCTGCTCACCGGTGCCGCCGCCGTGGCGACGGTGTGGTTCGTGCTGGTGCAGTGGTCGCACTGGATCCGCGCCAGCGAGCCCTACCAGGAGGCCATGCGCCGGGCCCGCTGCAACGTCGAACTGGCCGCGACGCTGGGCGAGCCGATCCGGGATGACGGGCTGCCGATGGGCGGGGTGAAGGCCAGCAGCGATGGCAGCGGCCTCAGCCAGGTCGCGGTCACCCTCAACGGGCCGCAGGGCGAGGGCCGGCTGTACCTGCATGCCGAGCGCACCGATGGCCAGTGGGACTACCCCATGCTGTACGTGGTGACCGGCGGCTCGCACACCATCGACCTGAGCGCCCTGGACGATGCTGAAGCGGCCAGCCAGTGCGCGCTGGCGACCTGCCGCGCGCAGGGCCAGTGCCCGGCCGCACTGCCTGCGCTGGAGGTATGAACCGGCGCGCATGACCTCCGGCCGATTGCCGCCCGTGCGCCGAGTGCGTAGGGTCACGGGCATCGTCTACCGGGAGTCCTGCATGAAGCCGCTCGTCCTTGCCGTTGCGTTGGCCCTTTCCGTTCCCGCCGCGCTCAGTGCGCCG
>NZ_JAVWXA010000151.1:0-1166 GCF_036662295.1 Stenotrophomonas sp. | reverse complement strand
CTGGCCGCCCCGCCCACCGCCAGCAAGGCACCGGCCAGCCCGGCCTGGGTCGCGCGCAGCAATCAGCTCGCGCAGATCCTGCTCGATGCGCAGGGCCCGTTCCAGCCGGAGGAAACCGGCTTCTTCGGCGTGCCCGGCTACGACGACAAGGTGGCCGACTTCGGCCCGGACAACGGCGCCCGCTACCGCGCGGCCATCGCCAAGGCCCGCACCGAGCTGCAGGGCAAGCTGGCCACCGAGCGCGATCCCAACGTGCGCCAGGACCTGGCCATCATGATCGCCGCCGCCGGCCAGAGCATCGAGGGCAGCGAACTCAACGACAAGTACCTGCTGCCGTGGGTGGATACCCCGCAGACGGTGTTCAGCGGCATCAACATGCTGCTCTCCGACCAGGTGCCGGCCGAGCGCCGGGCCAAGGCGCTGGACCGGGTGAAGGCCTATGCCGGCCTGGCCCCGGGCACCCAGCCGGTCACCACGCTGTCGCGCCAGCGCTATGAAGAGCGCCTGGCCGACAAGACCCTGCTGCAGCCGACCCGGATCGAGGTCGAGCAGTCGCTGGCCAACGTGGACACCTACATCAGCGGCATCGAGCAGCTGTTCGGCAAGTACAAGGTGGCCGGCGCCGACGAGGCGCTCAAGACCCTGGCCACCCAGCTGCGCGACTATCGCGACTGGACCCGCAAGGACGTGCTGCCCAAGGCGCGCACCGACGCGCGCCTGCCCGAGCCGCTGTATGCCTTCCAGCTCAAGCGCGTGGGCATCGACATCGCCCCGGCCACGCTGATCCAGCGTGCGCAGCTGGAATTCATGGAAACCCGCTCGGCGATGCGCAGTCTGTCGCCGCTGGTGGTGCAGGCCAAGGGCCTGAAGGTGGCCGACCCGACCGACCCGGTCGCGGTGGTGCGCGCGCTCAAGGGCGACAAGATCGCCGACGACCAGCTCGAACACCACTACCGTGGCGTGATCGATGCCATCGACCCGATCATCCGCCGCGAGAAGATCGTGGACGTGCCGCAGCGTGCGATGCAGATGCGGCTGGGCTCGGCTGCCGAAAGCGCCGCCTCGCCCGCGCCGCACTTCCTGCCCGCGCCGCTGGTGGGCAACACCGGCCAGCAGGGCACCTTCGTGCTGCCGCTGGGCAACCCGGCCGCCGGCGACAAGGCCGC
>NZ_JAVWXA010000150.1:2747-7247 GCF_036662295.1 Stenotrophomonas sp. | reverse complement strand
TGGCCCCACACCGGGTAACGCGCCTCCACCACTACCGGCGCCCCGGCCTTCGACGGGCGGGCCACGAACCGCGGCGGCGCGTCGATCTCGCCATCCTGGCCATCCAGCCACGGATCGCGGTCGAACCGGCAGATGCCCTGCTCCACCCGCTGGCACTCGCGCTCGCCGGCCATCGCCCGGGCGAAGGCCGGGGTCAACAGCGCAGGCGGGCTGGCCAGGAAATCATCGACGCTGGCCTTGAAGAAGGCCTGCGCCACCGCCACCGGCTCCTCGCACGCCGGCGCGGCCTGCACCCCCGGCGCGGCCAGCAGCGCCATCCACAACAGTCCCCTGCGCATGCCACGTTTCCTTGTGTCGATCCTTCGGTAGGCCGGATTGTAAGCCTCAGGCGGCCTCGATGGCCTCGGACAGACGTTCCACCGCGATCACTTCCATGCCCTTCACGCTGCCGGTCTTGGGCGCATTGGCCTTGGGCACGATCGCCCGCTTGAAGCCATGCGTGGCCGCTTCGCGCAGGCGGTCTTCGCCATTGGGCACCGGACGTATTTCGCCGGACAGTCCCACCTCGCCAAAGGCGATGGTCTTCTCGGCCAGCGGCCGGTCCTGCAGCGAGGACAGCACCGCCAGCAGCACCGGCAGGTCCACGGCGGTTTCCTGCACGCGGATGCCGCCGACCACGTTGACGAACACGTCCTGGTCGCCGACCAGCACGCCGCCGTGGCGATGCAGCACGGCCAGCAGCATCGCCAGCCGGTTCTGCTCCAGGCCCACCGCCACCCGGCGCGGGTTGGACAGCGGGGAGGTGTCCACCAGGGCCTGCACCTCCACCAGCAACGGCCGGGTGCCCTCGCGGGTCACCATGACGCAGCTGCCCGGCTGCTGGGTGCTGCCCCCGGACAGGAAGATGGCCGAGGGATTGGACACCTCTTTCAGGCCCTTCTCGCCCATCGCGAACACGCCCAGTTCGTTGACCGCGCCGAAGCGGTTCTTGAAGGCGCGCAGCAGGCGGAAGCGGCTGCCGCTCTCACCCTCGAAGTACAGCACCGCATCGACCATGTGTTCGAGCACGCGCGGCCCGGCGATGCCGCCCTCCTTGGTGACGTGCCCGACCAGGAACACGGCGGTGCCGGTTTCCTTGGCGAAGCGGACCAGCCGCGCGGCGCTCTCGCGCACCTGGCTGACCGAGCCGGGCGCGGCGGTGAGCGATTCGGTCCACAGGGTCTGGATGGAATCGGCCACGATCAGCTTGGGCCGCGCCACGCTGGCGTGCTGCAGGATCGCCTCGACCTGGGTTTCGGCCAACGCGTTGACGTTGTCCAGCGGCAGGTCCAGGCGCACCGCGCGCCCGGCCACCTGCGAGAGCGATTCCTCGCCGGTGATGTAGAGCACCGGCAGGGTCGCGGCCATGCGCGCCACGGCCTGCAGCAGCAGCGTGGACTTGCCGATGCCCGGATCGCCGCCGACCAGGATCACCGCGCCTTCCACCAGGCCGCCGCCCAGCACCCGGTCGAACTCGCCGATGCAGGTGCTCACGCGCAGGTGCTCGGTCTGCTGCACATCCTTGAGCGCCATGACCTTGGGCGCATCGACCTTGCCGGCCCAGCCGGAGCGGCGCGCGGCGGGCGACGCCTTGGTGGCGGTCGCGCTCTCCAGGGTGATCTCGGTCAGCACGTTCCAGACACCGCACTCGGTGCACTGCCCCTGCCACTTGCTGTATTCGGCGCCGCATTCGCTGCACACGTATGCGGTGAGTCGCTTGGCCATGTCCACGTCCACGTCATCGTCTGGCGGGCAGGATAGCCGAGCCGCGTCGCACCCACCGAGACGCGCGCCGATCGGCCCGGGGTCTGCCCCTCGGTTTCCCCCTCAAGTTCCCCCTGCACGTGCCGATACCGGGGCGGGCCATCGCCCTTCCCTCTTTCTCCAGGCTTTCCCATGACCGGCACTTACAGCCAGAGTCTCGTCCTGTTCTCGCTGATGGTTGCCATCCTCGCCTCGTACACGGCGCTGGACATGGCCGGCCGGCTGGCCAGCACCCAGGGGCGGGTGGCGCGCTGGTGGCTGGCCGGCGGCGCCGGGGCGATGGGGCTGGGCATCTGGTCGATGCACTTCATCGGCATGCTGGCCTTCCACCTGCCGATCCCGGTGGGCTACGACCTGGACATCACCCTGTTCTCGCTGGCGGTCTCGGTGGGCGCCTCGGCGTATGCGCTGTGGCTGGTCTCGCGGCCCTCGCTGCCGTGGGCGCGGCTGGGCGCCGGTGCGGTGCTGATGGGGCTGGGCATCGCGGCCATGCATTACCTGGGCATGTCGGCGATGCGCATGCAGCCGGGGATCGACTACGACCCGTTCTGGTTCTCGCTGTCGCTGCTGATCGCCATCACCGCCGCCGGTGCCGCGTTGTGGATCGCCTTCCGCCTGCGCACCGAGCAGCGCCGCCCGTTCCTGCTGCGCGGCATGGCCTCGGTGGTGATGGGCCTGGCCATCGTGGGCATGCACTACACCGGCATGGCCGCGGCGAATTTCCCGGCCGGCAGCATCTGCGGGGCGGTGTCCGGCGATGGCCTGGACACCAAGTGGCTGGCGGTGCTGGTGATCGTGACCACCCTGGCCACGCTGGGGATCGCGCTGCTGGCCTCGGTGTTCGACCGGCAGATGCGCACGCGCACGGGGATGCTGGCCGACTCGCTGGCCCACGCCAACGAGAAGCTGCTTCAGGCCGCGCTGCACGATCCCCTGACCCAGCTGCCCAACCGCATGCTGCTGCAGGACCGGATCGAGCAGGCGATCGAGAAGGCGAAGCGCCGGCAGTTCAGCTTTGCGGTGATGTTCTGCGACCTGGATGGCTTCAAGGCGATCAACGATGCCTACGGACACCAGCTGGGCGACAAGCTGCTGATCCAGATGAGCGAGCGCGTGAGCGCCCTGCTGCGCAGCCAGGACACCTTCGCGCGGCTGGGCGGGGATGAGTTCGTGATCGTCTTCCAGGTGGATGACCCGGAAGACGCGGCGGTGGTGGCCGAGCGCATCATCGCCAGCGTCAGCGAGCCGTTCCTGATCGATACGCTGGAGCTGCAGGTGACCGCCAGCCTGGGCATCGCGCTGTATCCGTCCGATGCGACCAACGAGCGCGAGCTGATGGCGCACGCGGATGCGGCGATGTACCACACCAAGGACGGCGGCCGGAACGGCTATACGTTCTTCACCGAGTCGATGCACGTCAGCGCCAACCGCCAGTTGAAGCTGCTGCAGGAGCTGCGCCGCGCGATCCACCGCAACGAGCTGGTGCTGCACTATCAGCCCAAGTTCCCGGCCAACGGCGAGGCCCTGATCGGGGCCGAGGCGCTGGTGCGCTGGCAGCATCCGGAGCTGGGCCTGCTGGGCCCGGACACCTTCATTCCGCTGGCCGAACGCAGCGGGCTGATCCTGCCCCTGGGCGACTGGGTGCTGGACCGCGCCTGCGCGCAGCTGCGCGCCTGGCACGATGCCGGGCACGCGCACTGGACGATCGCGGTGAACCTGTCACCGCTGCAGTTCGCCTCCAGCACGCTGCTGGATACGGTCAAGCGGACGCTGGAGCGGCACGGGCTGGACCCGCGCCACCTGACCCTGGAAGTGACCGAGACCACGGCGATGCGCGACGTGGAAGCCAGCCTGCAGATCCTGCACGGGCTGACGGCGATGGGGGTGAACATCTCCATCGACGATTTCGGCACGGGCTACTCCAGCCTGCTCTACCTCAAGCGCATGCCGGCGACCGAGCTGAAGATCGACCGCGCCTTCGTGCGCGACCTGGAGGACAATGCCGAAGACGCCGCGATCGTGTCCTCGATCATCGCGCTGGGCCGCTCGCTGCAGTTGCAGATCGTGGCCGAAGGCGTGGAGACCGACGGGCAACGCCAGTACCTGAGCGACCTGGGCTGCGACCAGTTGCAGGGCTACCACCTCGGCCGACCGGTGGCGGCCGAGGAATTCCTGCGCCTGGCCGAGGCGGCGTAGGACGCGGTAGTGCATGACGCGTGTGCCCGGCAGGGTTGAACCTTGGTCGACTGCCGGTAACGGTGCAACGCGCGGTGGCGACATGACTGCTGGACGACGTAGGCTCTGCTGTGGCTGTGGCTGTGGCTGTGGCTGTGGCCGATGCCGATGCCGATGCCGGAGCGCCGCCGCGATGATTGTCATGCGTTCGCCGGGTGTGGACGGGATATCGGCGGTCGTTCGGGAACCGACCCTACCTCGGGGGGTGCAAGGCCGCCGGTAGGGTCGAACCTTGGTCGACCGCCGGTAACGGTGCAACGCGCGGTGGCGACATGACCGCTGGAGGACGCAGGCTCTGCTGTGGCCGGTGCCGGCGCGCCACCGCGATGATTGTCATGCGTTCGCCGGGTGTGGACGGGATATCGGCGGTCGTTCGGGAACCGACCCTACCTCGGGGGGTGCAAGGCCGCCGGTAGGGTCGAACCTTGGTCGACCGCCGGTAACGGTGCAACGCGCGGTGGC
>NZ_JAVWXA010000150.1:0-2647 GCF_036662295.1 Stenotrophomonas sp. | reverse complement strand
CGCCGGTAGGGTCGAACCTTGGTCGACCGCCGGTAACGGTGCAACGCGCGGTGGCGACATGACCGCTGGAGGACGCAGGCTCTGCTGTGGCCGGTGCCGGCGCGCCACCGCGATGATTGTCATGCGTTCGCCGGGTGTGGACGGGATATCGGCGGTCGTTCGGGAACCGACCCTACCTCGGCCGGTGCAAGGTCGCCGCGCGGGGGCGGGATATCGGCGGTCGTCTGGGAACCGACCCTGCCTTGGCAGCGCAAGACGCAGAAAGGCCGCCCGAAGGCGGCCTTTCTGCATGCCACAACGTCGTGACGACGTCAGTGCATCATGTGCACGTTCATGTTGTGCATGACCCACAGCGAGCCGGCGACGATGATGCCGATCACCACCACGGTGAAGGCCGCCGCGCTGACGTTCCAACGCTGCGCCGAGGAGCGGTCCAGGTGCAGGAAGAACACCAGGTGCACCAGGATCTGCAGCACCGCCGCGATCACGATGATCACCCCGGTGGTGAAGGTCGGCAGGTTGCCGTGCATCACCAGCCAGAACGGAATGATCGTCAGGATCGCCGCCAGCAGGAAGCCCACCAGGTACGACTTGACGCTGCCGTGGCTTTCGCCGCCAGCGCCGTGGCCATGGTCGTGTGCGTGATTGTCATGTGCCATTACAGCGCTCCCTTCAGGTAAACCACCGAGAACACGCCGATCCAGATCAGGTCCAGGAAGTGCCAGAACAGGCTCAGGCACGCCATGCGCGTCTTGTTGGTCGGCGTCAGCCCGTTCTGCTTGATCTGGATGAACATGATCAGCAGCCACAGCAGGCCCGCGCTTACGTGCAGACCGTGCGTGCCCACCAGCGCGAAGAACGCCGACAGGAACGCACTGTGGTCCGGACCGTGGCCCGCATGGATGAGGTGATTGAACTCCCACACTTCCATGACCATGAAGCCGAAGCCCAGCAGCCAGGTCAGGCCCAGCCACAGGTACATCTGGCCGACCTTGTGCTTGTGCAGCGCGATCATGCCCAGGCCGAAGGTCAGCGAGGACACCAGCAGCAGCGTGGTTTCCCACGCCACGAAGGTCAGGTCGAACAGTTCCTTCGGGCCCGGCCCGCCGTTGGTGCCACCGGACAACACGATGTAGGTGGCAAACAGGCTGGCGAAGATGAGGCAGTCGCTCATCAGGTACACCCAGAAACCGAAGACGGTGTTGCCGCCGGTGTCGTGGTGCTCGTGGTCATCATGGCCGTGGGCCGCCGCGTGCGCGGCGTGCCCAGCGTTCATGGTGTTGGGGATAGTGCTGCTCATGCCTTCAGCTCCGATTTCACCAGGCCCTGCGCCACCAGGTGGCGACGGTGCTCATTTTCGATGCGTTCCACTTCGGCAGCGGGCACGTAGTAATCGGTGTCCTTGTCGAAGGTGCGCCAGATGAAGGTGCCGATCATGCCGACCAGGCCAATGATGGCCAGCCACCAGATGTGCCAGATCATCGCAAAGCCCAGCACCAGGCTGAAGGCGCCGATCACCACGCCGGTACCGGTGTTGCGCGGCATGTGGATGTCGCTGTACTTGGCCGGGCGTTCCCACGCCTCGCCACGCTGCTTGCGTTCCCAGAAATCGTCCAGCTCGGTGACCTTGGGCAGCGCGCCGAAGTTGTAGAACGACGGCGGCGAAGAGGTTTCCCACTCCAGCGTACGGGCATCCCACGGATCGCCGGTCAGGTCGGCGGTCTTCTTGCGGTCGCGGATGGACACGGCGATCTGGATCACCTGGCACAGGATGCCGGCGCCGATGATGAACGCACCGAACATGGCGATCACCAGCAGCGGCTGGTATTCCAGGTTCGGGTAGCTCTGCATGCGGCGGGTCATGCCCATGAAGCCCAGGATGTACAGCGGCATGAAGGCCACGTAGAAGCCGATGAACCAGCACCAGAACGCGCGCTTGCCCCAGGTTTCATTGAGGCGGAAGCCGAACATCTTCGGCCACCAGTAGGTGATGCCGGCGAACATGCCGAACACCACGCCGCCGATGATGACGTTGTGGAAGTGGGCGATCAGGAACAGGCTGTTGTGCAGCACGAAGTCGATGGCCGGGATCGCCAGCATCACGCCGGTCATGCCGCCGATGGTGAAGGTGACCATGAAGCCGATGGTCCACAGCACGGGCGTGGTGAACTGCACGCGACCGCGGAACATGGTGAACAGCCAGTTGAAGATCTTCACGCCGGTGGGGATGGAGATGATCATCGTCGTGATGCCGAAGAAGGCATTGACGTTGGCACCCGAGCCCATGGTGAAGAAGTGGTGCAGCCACACGATGAAGGACAGCACGCCGATGCAGGCGGTGGCGTACACCATGCCCTTGTAGCCGAACAGCGCCTTGCGCGAGAACGTGGCGATGACCTCGGAGAACACGCCGAAGGCCGGCAGCACCAGGATATAGACTTCCGGGTGGCCCCAGATCCAGATCAGGTTGATGTACAGCATGGCGTTGCCGCCACCGTCGTTGGTGAAGAAGTGCGTGCCCAGGTAACGGTCCAGGGTCAGCAGCACCAGGGTGACGGTCAGCACCGGGAAGGCGGCGATGATCAGCACGTTGGTGACCAGCGCGGTCCAGGTGAACACCGGCATGTGCATCAGCTTCATGCCCGGG
>NZ_JAVWXA010000149.1:0-7400 GCF_036662295.1 Stenotrophomonas sp. | reverse complement strand
AGCCACCCATGGGGTGGCTCTACCCGGGTCGGGCGCGGGGTGTCGGGCTGCGGGGGACTGACGGTGGGTGCAGCCACCCATGGGGTGGCTCTACCCGGGTCGGGCGCGGGGTGTCGGGCTGCGGGGGACTGACGGTGGGTGCAGCCACCCATGGGGTGGCTCTACCCGGGTCGGGCGCGGGGTGTCGGGCTGCGGGGAACTGACGGTGGGTCGTGCGCTGGGATTGCGGGTAGAGCCACGCCATGCGTGGCTGGGGCCTTCCTAGGTCGCCTGCTTGGCCGCGCGCGCGGCCTGCTGTTCCACCAGGGTCAGGGCGACGTTGTTGCGCAGGTAGGCCGGCTCCACCCGCTCGGGGGCCACCGCCTCGCCGCGCGCGAACGCCGGCACCGCCAGGGTCAACAGGTCGGAGGCGCGCGGCAACGCCTGCGCATCCACCCCCACCAACTGCCCCTGCAGGCGCGTGGCCAGCAGGCCCTCGGCCGCACCGAAACCGGTGCCCACGCCATACCAGCGCGTGCCCGTCGGCAGCGTCACCACGTCCGGCGCGCACACCGCCTCCTCGCCCTGCAACTGCCATTGCCCGTCCACGCGCACCTGGCGGGCCACGTACACCTCGCCCATGCGCGCATCGATGCTGCTGAGCACCTGGTCGGCGTCGGCCGGGGCACGCAGCGCCAGCACCTGCAGGGTGGATACCGGCAGCAGCGGGCGGTCCAGCGCCAGCGCGATGCCCTGGGCGATCGCGATCGCCAGGCGCACGCCGGTGAACGCGCCCGGGCCACGCCCCAGGGCAATCGCATCGAGCTGCGAGCGCGCCACGCCGGCCTCGGCCAGCAGCGCCTCGGCCCACGGCAGGCTCAGCTCGGCGTGGCGGCGCGGGGCGATCTCGAACCGCTCCAGCACCTGCCCATCCACGTACAGGGCAACGGAGCAGGCTTCGGTGGCGGTTTCAAAGGCGAGCAGTTTCATGGGCGTCAGAACAGGGAAGTCGGAAAAGGGTCAGGCGCGGCGCGTGCGGGGGCAGCCTCGGCCATCCCGGCCGCTGCATCGGCTGCATCGACCGCCGGCGCGGCCAGCGGCGCAGGCGGCCATTGTGGCGCAAAGAAGGCGCGCACATCCTCCACCGCGCGGGTGCGCCGGAACGGCGGCAGCGAATCCAGGAACACCCGGCCATAGCTGCGGCTGAGCAGGCGCGGGTCGCACAGGACCAGCACGCCGCGGTCGGTCTCGCTGCGGATCAGCCGGCCCACGCCCTGCTTGAGCGCGATCACCGCCTGCGGCAGCTGCTCCTCGCGGAAGGGATTGCCGCCATCGCGGCGGATCGCGTCCAGGCGCGCCTCGAACACCGGGTCATCCGGTGCGGCGAAGGGCAGCTTGTCGATCACCACCACGCTGAGCGCATCGCCGACCACGTCCACGCCCTCGCGGAAACTGGCCGAGCCCAGCAGCACGCCATTGCCTGATTCGCGGAAACGCTGCAGCAGCATCCCGCGCGGCGCCTCGCCCTGGACGAACAGCGGCCAGGGCCCATCGCGCAGCGCCTCGGCCGCCTCGCGCAGCGCGCGGTGCGAGGCAAACAGCAGGAACGCCCGGCCCTGCGAGGCCGCCAGCACCGGGGTCAGCGCCTGGATCAGGGCGGTGCCGAACCCGCGCGCGGCCGGGTCGGGCAGCCCGGCGGGCAGGTAGCACAGCGCCTGGGTGGCCCAGTCGAACGGGCTGGGCTGCAGCAGCGTGACCGGATCGTCCAGGCCCAGGCGCTGGGCGATGTGCTCGAAGCCACCGTCCACGGTGAGCGTGGCCGAGGTGAACACCCAGGCCGCCATCGAACGCTGGCGGTGCTCGCGCAACGGCCCGGACACATCCATCGGCGTGCGCTGGCAACGGAAGCCGCGCGGGGTCAGTTCGTACCAGAGCACCTCGGCCGGCGCCGGCGCCTGCTCGGGGTCGCTGTCGAAATCCAGCAGCGGTGCATCCTCGCCCAGCCAGCGCGACAACCGCCCCACCGCCTCCAGCGCCCGCGCATGGCAGGCGTCCAGGCCGGGCGACGCCTCGCGCACGACGGCCAGCGCATCGCGCAGGGTGACCAGCGCGGTCATCGCCGCATCGAAGCCATCGCGGACCTGCGGCACCGCCAGCGCGCGCCATTGGGTGCCGCGCGGCGGCAGCCCGTCCATGGCGATGCGCAGCTCGCCCAGCACCTGCTCCAGCGTGCTCGCCGGGCCCTGCAGGGTGGCCTGGGCACCGGCCACGCTGCGGCTCTCGGCCAGGCAGTCGCGGGCCAGGGCCTGCCAGGGCCGCATGCCGAACCCTTCGCCGAAGAAATTGGCGGCCAGTTCGGGCAACTGGTGGGCTTCGTCGATCACGAACGCCTGCGCGCCGGGCAGGATCTCGCCGAAGCCCTCCTGCTTGAGCGCCAGGTCGGCCAGCAGCAGGTGGTGGTTGACCACCACCACGTCGGCGGCCTGCGCCCGCTGGCGCGCCTGCACCACGAAACAGTCATCCCAGAACGGGCACTCGGTGCCCAGGCAGTTGTCGACGGTGGAGGTCACCATCGGGTAGAGCGGCGAATCCTCGGGCAAGGCCTCCAGCTCGGCCATGTCGCCGAAGCGGGTGCGCCCGGACCAGGCCAGGATGCGCTGGAACTGCGCCACCTGCTCGGTCGAACTGAACCGCGGCTCGCCCCGGGCCTGCTGCAGGCGATAGCGGCACAGGTAGTTGGCGCGGCCCTTGAGCAGGGCGCTGCTGTGGCCCACCCCGAGCGCGGCGCGCACGCGCGGCAGGTCGCGATGGTAGAGCTGGTCCTGCAGCGCGCGGGTACCGGTGGAGATGATGATCTTCAGCCCGGACAACAGCGCCGGCACCAGGTAGGCGTAGGTCTTGCCGGTGCCGGTACCGGCCTCGGCCAGCAGCACGTCGCGCTGGTCGAAGGCCTCGGCGATGGCAGCGGTGAGGCGCAGCTGCGCCGGTCGCGCGACGAAGGCATCGAGCTGGCTGGCAAGCGTACCGCCCTCGCTCAGGGCGTCGCGGCTGGCATGGGCGAGTCGAGACATAAACCTGCTGTCGTGCCGGCCACTGGCCGGCTCCTGCTGATGATCGGTACCGCGCGGTTGCGGCCGCCCGGTCAGTACCGCTTGATCCCCGGCACCGTGCAGCCTTCCAGCTGCGCATGCGCGGACACCGCGTTTTCCTTCTCGCCACGTGCCAGGCGCGATTGTTCGATGGTGGCCCAGTGGCGACGGCACAGCGGGCCGGTCTTGGAACCCAGCTCCACCGCCTTGCGCGCCAGCGTTTCCGCGCGCGTCCAGTCGCCCTGCAACAGCGCGATCTCGGCGCGCTCCTGCAGGATCGACGGATCGCCTTCAGAGATCAGCAGGGCCTGGTTCAACGCCTCGGCGGCCCCGGCCAGGTCGTTGGCCTGGCGCTTGGCCTGGGCATTCATGCGCAGGTCTTCGATCTCGGCATCGCGCAGCGGCTGCACGGCCAGCTCCTTGGCATCCGAGCCGGCGGCGACGGCGTCCACGGCGGCCATGCGCTGGGCCGGGGTGGTGTTGTCCACCGGCGCCTTCACCGGCGGGGCCGAGGTGACGCAGGCGGCCAGCGACAGGCTCAGGATGAGCAGGCTGGCGGTACGGATCAGGGTTCGGTGGGTCATGCGGGCCGGCCTCGTTCCGGAATCATCGTGCGGGGGAAGTCGTTGCGGCGGGCGCGGCCTCGGCGGCAGGCTCGGGCTTCTTGTCCAGGCCGAACCAGCTGCGCCAGCCACCGCCTTCGCTGCCACCTTCGCCGCCCTCGCCTTCGGGCAGGGCCGCCGGCGGTGCACAGGCGGCAAACGCGGGGGCGTACCCCACCACGAACGGGAAACGGCGCGCGCCGGGGCAGGTTTCGTCGGTGGCCGAGGTGCCGGCGGCATCCACGTACTGCCAGTCCAGGCCCTTGCTGCTCACCTTCAGCGGCGCGCTCGGCAGGCGCTGGAAGATGCCCGACCAGACCCGCATCGCGCCGGTGGCGCCATACAGCCCGGCCTGCTCGTTCTGGTCGTTGCCCATCCAGATCACCGCCAGGTGGTCGCCGGTGTAGCCGGCATACCAGCTGTCGCGGCCATCGTTGGTGGTACCGGTCTTGCCGGCCGGCTGCAGGCGGCCGAGGCCATCGGCGTTCAGGCGCTGCGCCGTGCCGCTGGCCACCACCTGCTGCAGGCCGATGCTGATCAGGTTGGCGGCGATCGAGTCACCTTCCTGGGCCGGCGCCGGGCTCTTGTCGTAGCGCTTCATCAGCTTGCCCTGCGGGTCCAGCACGCCACGCACCGCATGCAGCGGCTGGATCTCGCCGCCGGAGGCCAGGAACTGGTACAGCTGCGCCATCGCATACGGGCTCTGGTCGGTGGAGCCCAGGATCACCGCCGGATTGGGCTCGGCCTTGATCCCGGCCAGCACATGGATCAGCTGGGTCACCCGCTCCGGGCCGACCTGCATGCCCACCCGCACCGTGGCCTGGTTGTAGGAACTGGCCAGCGCATCGATCAGGCGCACGGTGCCGTGGCTGCGGTTGTCGGCGTTGCCCGGCGACCACTTCTTGCCGCGGCTGAGCTGCACCGTCACCGGCGAATCATCCACCCAGCTGGCCAGCGAGTAGCGGTCCGGCTGGGCCAGCGCAAGCAGGTACACGAACGGCTTGAGCAGCGAGCCGACCGGGCGCTGCGCCTCGATGGCGCGGTTGAAACCGGGCTCGGCGAAATCGCGGCTGCCCACCACGGCCAGCACGTCGCCGTTGTGCACGTCGGTCAACACCATGCCGGCCTGCAGTTCGGGCCGCTTCCTGCTCTCCAGCGACTTGATCGTCTTGGTGACCGCGCCCTCGGCGTAGGCCTGCGCGGACGGGGCCATGCCGGTCATCACGCTCAGCCCGGCGCCCTGCAGCACCGACTCGGGGTAGTCATGGCCGAGCTGGCGACGCACCAGGTCCACGTAGGCCGGGAACCGGTTGGCGGCGATCAGGCCCGGGGTCTTGGGCACGCCCAGCGGCGCCTTGAGTGCGCGCCGGTACTCGGCGTCGTCGATCAGGCGGCTCTCGTGCAACTTGCCCAGCACGAAGTTGCGCCGGTCCAGCGCGCGCTCCGGATTGCGTCGCGGGTCATAGTGGGACGGGCCCTTGACCAGCCCGATCAGCAGCGCCACGTGCTCGGTGTTGAGCGAGGACAGATCGCGCCCGAACCAGAACTCGGCGCCGGAGGACATGCCGTGGATGGCCTGGCTGCCGCGCTGGCCCAGGTACACCTGGTTGAGGTAGGCCTCCAGGATGGTGCGCTTGTCGTAGCGCGCTTCCATGATCAGCGCGTACAGCACCTCGTTGAACTTGCGGGTGACGGTCTGTTCCTTGCCGATCCCGAGCAGGCCGCTGCGGGCCAGCTGCTGGGTCAGCGTGGAGGCGCCCTGGCGGCTCTGGCCACCGGAGCGCACGGTCACCCAGATCGCGCGGGCGATGCCGCTCAGGTCGATGCCGTGGTGGCGGTTGAAGTCCTTGTCCTCCACCGCCTGCAGGCCGGTCACCAGCAGCTCGGGGGTCTCCTCGATGCGGACCAGCCGGCGCTCTTCCTGCTTCTGCCCGTACAGGGTGGCGATGCGCGCCGGATCCAGCCGCGCGCCCTTGAGCGCCTTGCGGCTGTCGGCATCGCGCAGCGAGGCGATCTGCCCGCCGGACAGGCTCAACTCGACCCGACGCGGGCCGACCGGGCCATCCACGTCATTGAAGCCGCGGCTGGCGATCACAAAGCGCCCGCCGTCCTGGTGGAAGGTGGCCGCCGACTTGCCGGTGCCGTCATCGCGGTAGGCCGCGGCGGCCAGTTCGGTCTTGAGCGTGGCCGCATCCATCGCCAAGCCCGGCGCCAGCGCCAACGGCCGCGCATAGACCCGGGTGGGGATCTGCCAGCGCAGCTCACCGAAGCGCTGGGTGACCTGTTTGTTCAGGTAGACGGTGTAGGGAATGAGGAAACCCAGTGCCAGCGCAACCGCCGCCATGCCCCAGGTAATCAGCCGTCGCCGCCACAGCGGGCCACGGCTTTCGGTGTCGTCTTCGAACTCGTCGATGTCGTCGGAATCGTAGCGTCGGGGCACGGGGATGCGAGAATGGGGAATTATGAATTCCGGCGAGTCTAACGCAGCCATCGCAAATGGCGCGTTGCCACCGGTTCCCCTGCTTAAGCTGGAGTTGCAACGGGATGTCGATGTCCTTGGCCGATGCACGCTACTTCCTGAACCGCATGCTCGGTCTGTTCCACCGCAGCCTGGCCAGCCTGCGCACGCGCGGCTGGCGCGCCACCTGGCAGCGCATCCGCGTGCATACCCGTACCCAGCCGCCGCCGCGCCGCGCCGCGCTGTACGCCCCCCCGGCCCTGCCCTTCGCCCCGTTCGCGGTGCCGGCCAGCGCCGCGCCGGTGGTGAGCGTGGTCATCCCGGTCTACAACCAGGCCGCCCACACCCTGGCCTGCCTGCGCGCGCTGGCCGCCCATCCGCCGCAAGTGGCCTGCGAGATCCTGGTGGTGGACGACGGCAGCAGCGACCAGACCGCCACGTGGATGCCGCAGGTCCAGGGCCTGCGCTATGAAGTGCGCGCCCGCAACGGCGGTTTCATCGAGGCCTGCAACGACGGCGTGGCGCGCTCGCAGGGGCGCTACGTGGTGCTGCTCAACAACGACACGGTGCCCCAGCCGGGCTGGCTGGACGCGCTGCTGGCCACCTTCACCCAGGTGCCCGATGCCGGCCTGGTAGGTGCCCAGCTGCTGTACCCGGACGGCCGCCTGCAGGAGGCCGGCGGGGTGATCTTCCAGGACGGCAGCGGCTGGAGTTACGGTCGTTTCGAATCGCCCGAAGACCCCCGCTACTGCGCGCTGCGCGAGGCGGACTACTGCTCGGGGGCGGCGCTGATGATCCCGCGTGCGCTGTGGGACACGCTGGGCGGGTTCGATACCCGTTACCGCCCGGCCTACTACGAAGACACCGACCTGGCCTTCGCGGTGCGTGCCGCCGGCCACCGCGTGCTGGTGCAGCCGGCCAGCCGCGTGGTGCACGACGAGGGCACCAGCAACGGCACCGATACCGGCAGCGGCGTGAAGGCCTACCAGGTCCGCAACCAGGGCGTGTTCGCCGCCAAGTGGGCCCAGGCCCTGCGCGCGCAGCTGCCGGTGGGCAGCGTGCCCTCGCCCGCGCTGCTGCACCGCCACCAGCGCCAGGTGCTGATCCTGGACGAAGCGGTGCCACAGCCGGACCGCGACTCGGGCTCGCTGCGCCAGTACAACCTGATCCGCATGCTGGTGGACGGCGGCGCCCACGTGGTGTTCGTGTCGACCCGCCGCGAGCACGCGGGCGCGGCCACCGAGGCGCTGCAGCAGCTGGGCGTGGAAGTCT
>NZ_JAVWXA010000148.1:0-7619 GCF_036662295.1 Stenotrophomonas sp. | reverse complement strand
TCCAGATCACCCCGGTGGTGGCCGGCTCCGTGGTGGCCATCAATGCCGATGACGGCATGCGCGTGGAGCGCGGCCAGCTGCTGGTGCAGCTGGACCCGGCCGACACCGAAGTGGCCCTGCAGCAGGCCCAGGCCAACCTGGCCAAGACGGTCCGCCAGACCCGCGGCCTGTACCGCAGCGTGGAGGGCGCCCAGGCCGAGCTCAACGCCCGCCAGGTCACCCTCAAGCGCGTGCGCGAGGACTTCGCCCGCCGCAAGGGGCTGGCCACCACCGGTGCGATCTCCAACGAAGAGCTGGCCCACGCCCGCGATGAGCTGGCCAGTGCCGAAGCGGCCGTGGCCGGTTCGCGGGAAACCTTCGAGCGCAACAATGCGCTGGTCGATGACACCGTGATCGCCACCCAGCCGGACGTGCAGGCCGCCGCCGCGCAGCTGCGCCAGGCCTACCTCAACAATGCGCGCGCCGGCATCGTCGCGCCGGTCACCGGCTACGTGGCCCGTCGTTCGGTGCAGGTTGGCCAGCGCGTGCAGCCGGGCACCGCGCTGATGGCGGTGGTGCCCACCGAGCAGATGTGGGTGGAAGCCAACTTCAAGGAAACCCAGCTGCGCCACATGCGCCTGGGCCAGGAAGTGGAGCTGCGCTCGGACCTGTATGGCGGTGATGTCACCTACAAGGGCCGCATCGACAGCCTGGGCCTGGGCACCGGTTCGGCGTTCTCGCTGCTGCCGGCGCAGAACGCCAGCGGCAACTGGATCAAGATCGTGCAGCGCGTGCCGGTGCGCATCGCCATCGATGCCAAGCAGCTGGCCGACCACCCGCTGCGCATCGGCCTGTCGATCAAGGCCGAGGTGAGCCTGCGCGACCAGAAGGGCACCGTGCTGCCGAGCGCGGCGGCCAAGGGTTCGGTGTTCGATACCGATGTCTATGCCAAGCAGCTGCACGATGCCGATGACGTGATCCATTCGATCATCCAGCGCAACCTGCCGCAGCCGGCCAAGGCGAGCTGAGGCGACCATGTCCGCACAAGCTCCAGCGGCGCCCGGCACCCCGGGCGCACCGGCGGCGCCGGGTGCGGCCGCCGGGTTCATGCCACCGAGCGTGGCCCTGTGCACCGTGGGCCTGGCGATGGCCTCGTTCATGCAGGTGCTCGATACCACCATCGCCAACGTGTCGCTGCCCACCATCGCCGGCAACCTCGGCGCCAGTTCGCAGCAGGCCACGTGGGTCATCACCTCCTTTGCGGTCAGCATGGCCATCGCGCTGCCGTTGACCGGCTGGCTCAGCCGCCGCTTCGGCGAGCGCAAGCTGTTCATCTGGGCCACGCTGGCCTTCGTGGCCACCTCGCTGCTGTGCGGGCTGGCCCAGAGCATGGGCATGCTGGTGGTGTCGCGCGCGCTGCAGGGGTTCGTGGCCGGGCCGATGTACCCGATCACCCAGTCGCTGCTGGTTTCCATCTACCCGCGGGAGAAGCGTGGGCAGGCGCTGGCGCTGCTGGCGATGATCACGGTGGTGGCGCCGATCTGCGGGCCCATCCTGGGCGGCTGGATCACCGACAACTACAGCTGGGAATGGATCTTCCTGATCAACGTGCCGCTGGGCATCTTCGCCGCGCTGGTAGTGGGCAGCCAGCTCAAGGGACGCCCGGAGCAGACCGAAAAGCCCAAGATGGACTACGTGGGCCTGATCACGCTGGTGATCGGCGTGGGCGCGTTGCAGCTGGTGCTCGATCTGGGCAATGACGAAGACTGGTTTGCCTCGACCAAGATCGTGGTGCTGGCCTGCGTGGCGGTGGTGGCGCTGGCGGTATTCCTGATCTGGGAACTGACCGACAAGGACCCGATCGTGGACCTGCGCCTGTTCCGGCATCGCAACTTCCGCGCGGGCACGCTGGCGATGGTGGTGGCGTATGCGGCGTTCTTCAGCGTGTCGCTGCTGATCCCGCAGTGGTTGCAGCGGGACATGGGCTACACCGCGATCTGGGCGGGGCTGGCGACGGCACCGATCGGCATCCTGCCGGTGATCATGTCCCCGTTCGTGGGCAAGTACGCCTCGCGGTTCGACATGCGGATGATCGCCTCCTTCGCGTTCGTCTTCCTGTCCTTCACCAGTTTCCTGCGCTCGGGCTTCAACCTGCAGGTGGACTTCGCCCACGTGGCCACCGTGCAGCTGATCATGGGGGTCGGCGTGGCGCTGTTCTTCATGCCGGTGCTGCAGATCCTGCTGTCGGACCTGGACGGGCGCGAGATCGCGTCCGGTTCGGGGCTGGCGACGTTCCTGCGGACGTTGGGCGGCAGCTTTGCGGCGTCGTTGACCACCTGGTTGTGGGCACGGCGCACGCAGGAGCATCACGCGCACCTGACCGAACATGTTTCCGGCTACACGCCGGGAATGCAGGCGCAGGTGGCGGCGATGGGGCAGGGCGACCTGCAACATGGTGCGGCGGTGCTCAACAACATGATCAACCACCAGGCCTCGCAGATGGGCTTCAACGACATCTTCTTCCTGCTGGGGTGGGTGTTCCTGGCGATCATCACCTTCCTGTGGCTGGCCAAGCCGCCGTTCGGTGCGGGGGCAGGGGCGGCGTCGGCGGGTGGGCATTGAGGTGCGGGTGAACTGAAACGAAAAAACCCCGTCGAAAGGCGGGGTTTTTTTCTTTTTATCCAGGTCGTGCCGATGGAGAAGCGACGGCAGATCACGCGCCAGGCAGGCATGTCTGCAGACATGAAAAAACCCGCTTGCGCGGGTTTGATCATTTGCTGAGTCATGGTGCCCAGGAGAGGACTCGAACCTCCACGAAGTTGCCCCCGCTAGCACCTGAAGCTAGTGCGTCTACCAATTCCGCCACCTGGGCGACTCAGGAGGGGAATTCTGCGGGAGAGCGCCCAATGTGTCAACACCATTTCACCAGATTTTTTGATCGGCGTTCGGCGCACGCGCGCATCGCGCATCGCCATGCAGGTGGCGGCCACCTGGCAGCGCCGCGGCGCGCGTCAGCGGACGGCAGAAACGAAAAAACCCGCTTGCGCGGGTTTGATCATTTTCTGAGTCATGGTGCCCAGGAGAGGACTCGAACCTCCACGAAGTTGCCCCCGCTAGCACCTGAAGCTAGTGCGTCTACCAATTCCGCCACCTGGGCGACTCAGGGGGCGAATTATGCGGAAGCATCACAGGCCTGTCAACGCATCCGTGCGCTCAATCCACACGCCGACCGGGGCAGGGCACCTCGCCATGCTTGACCTGGGCCACGGCCGCTGAAAATACTCGCCACACCCGGCAGCGAGGCGCATCGATGGTCACTCCGATCCTGCATGTCCACCCGCTGTCCTCGTACTGCCAGAAAGTGCTGATCGCCGCCCGCGTGCTGGGCGTGCCCCTCCAGGAGCGGCTGTTGAACCTCGGTGACCCTGCGCAGCGGGCCGCGTTCCTGGCGCTTTGGCCGATCGGCAAGATGCCGCTGCTGGAAGACCAGGGCCAGACGGTGGCCGAGGCCAGCATCATCATCGAGCACCTGCAGCTGCACCATGCCGCCGGCGACGCGCGCCTGTTGCCAGCGGACCCGGTGGATGCGTTGGAGGTGCGGTTCTGGGATCGGTTCTGCGACCTGTACGTGATGACCCCGATGCAAACGCTCACTGCCGACCTGCTGCGGCCGGCGCCGCAACGCGATGCCGTCGCCACCGCGAGTGCACGTGCCACCTTGCTCAAGAGCTATGCCTTGTTGGATCGCCAACTGGCCGGGCGCACCTGGTTGGCCGGCGATGGGTTCAGCCTGGCCGACTGCGCGGCCGCACCCGCGCTGTTCTACGCGCTGGCCTACGTGTCGCTGCCCGGGTCGCAGGTTGCGCTGGCCGGTTACGTGGCGCGGTTGATGGCCTATGCCGAGGTGGCGGCGGTGATCGAGGCGGCGCGCCCCTGGTTCAGGCACTTTCCGGGGCGGGCAGGGCTGGACCGGCGCTACTACGACCCCGATGCCTGAGCGGGGCGGGGCCCGGAAACGAAAAAACCCGCTTGCGCGGGTTTGATCATTTTCTGAGTCATGGTGCCCAGGAGAGGACTCGAACCTCCACGAAGTTGCCCCCGCTAGCACCTGAAGCTAGTGCGTCTACCAATTCCGCCACCTGGGCGACTCAGGAGGCGAATTGTGGCGATGCCGACGGGTGTTGTCAACGGTTTTGTTAAATTTCTTCACAAACCTGCATATGCAGCTGCCTCGACCGGTTCTGCACACCATCAGCGGTTACCATAAAGGCCAATGAAACCAAAGAAACCGACCCGGGGCGCGAAAGCCCCCAAGTCCCCGGCGCCCAAGCAGGCTGCCGGTCCGTCGGGCAAGCCCCGCGCTGCCGCCAAGAAGGCCGGCAAGCTGCCACCGTGGATGCCCGAATCGATGAACACCCCAGCGCCGCGCGGCGGCAAGCGCGCCGGCCCGCACCCGGATAACGCCATGCCTGTGCCGACCCGCCGCCGCCCGCACCCGGGTACGGCCGAAATGAACGTGATCGACCCGCATGCCGCGCGCGAAGCCGAGCGCTATGCGCAGCCGATCGCCAGCCGTGAGGCGATCCTGCAGCTGCTGGACCGCTGCGATGGCCCGCAGACCGCCGAGGAAATCGGCGTCCACCTTGGCCTGACCGAGCCGGACCGCGCCGATGCGCTGGGCAAGCGGCTGGGCGCGATGGTCCGTGATGGCCAGCTGGTGCAGAACCGTCGCGGCGGCTTCGCGCCGGTGCAGGCCACCAACCTGATCACCGGCGTGGTGATCGCCAATCCGGAAGGGTTCGGTTTCCTGCGCCCGGTCGAAGGCGGCGACGACCTGTTCCTGCCGCCGTATGAAATGCGCAAGGTGCTGCATGGCGACAAGGTGCTGGTCAACGTGACCGGTATCGACCGCCGCGGCCGTCGCGAAGGCAGCATCGCGCGCGTGCTGGAGCGCGGCATGACCCGCCTGATCGGCCGCTTCAGCGTGGAATTCGGCATCCATTACGTGGTGCCCGATGACAAGCGCGTGCAGCGCAACGTGCAGATCCCGCCCGACCAGACCGGCGATGCCCGCGATGGCCAGCTGGTGGTCTGCGAGCTGACCCAGGCCCCGGACACCCGGCGCCCGCCGATCGGCCGCATCATCGCCGTGCTCGGCGACAAGCTGACCGCCTCGCTGATCGTGGAAACCGCGATCCACGGCCACGAGCTGCCGTTCGAATTCCCGCAGGCGGTGCTCAACGAGGCCGCGGCGGTGCCGCTGGTGGTGGAGCCGTCGATGATCGGCGGCCGCGTGGACCTGCGCAGCACCCCGCTGGTCACCATCGATGGCGAGGACGCCAAGGATTTCGACGACGCGGTCTACTGCGAACCCAACGCCGAAGGCTTCCGCCTGGTGGTGGCGATTGCCGACGTCTCCAATTACGTCCGTCCCGGCACGCCGCTGGACGATGAGGCCCAGAAGCGCGCCACCTCGGTGTACTTCCCGGGCTTCGTGGTGCCGATGCTGCCGGAGACGCTGTCCAACGGCATCTGCTCGCTGATGCCCAAGGTGGATCGCATGTGCTTCGTCTGCGACATGCAGGTGAACCGCGATGGCGAAGTGATCCACTCGCGCTTCTACGAAGCGGTGATGAATTCCCACGCACGCCTGACCTACACCCAGGTCTGGCAGGCGGTGGGCGAGAACGATGTGGCCGTGCGCAACCAGATCGCCGCGGTGCTGCCGCAGGTCGAGCGCCTGCACCAGCTGTACAAGGTGCTGGCCAAGGCACGCACCCGCCGCGGGGCGATCGAGTTCGAATCCTCCGAAGTGCGCTTCGTGCTGGACAACACCGGCGAGGTCACCCAGGCCGGCATGCTGGTGCGCAACGATGCGCACAAGCTGATCGAGGAATGCATGATCGCGGCCAACGTGCAGGCCGCCCGCTACCTGCTGCACAAGCAGGTGCCGGCCCCGTTCCGCGACCATGCCAAGCCGCCGGAAGCCAAGTACGACGACCTGCTGGAATTCCTCAAGGAGTTCAAGCTGAGCCTGCCGCCGTGGTCCAAGGTGCAGCCGGGCGATTACACCAAGCTGCTCAAGAAGGTGCGCGAGCGCCCGGATGCGGCGCTGCTGGAATCGGTGCTGCTGCGCAGCCAGAGCCTGGCGGTGTATTCGCCGGACAACCAGGGCCACTTCGGCCTGTCGCTGGACGCCTACGCCCACTTCACCTCGCCGATCCGTCGCTACCCCGACCTGCTGGTGCACCGGGCGATCAAGCACGCGCTCAGCGGCGCGCCGCTGGAGAAGTTCACTTACGCCCCGCGCGAGATGGCGGCGCTGGCACTGCAGTGCTCCGAACGCGAGCGCCGCGCCGACGAGGCCGAGCGCGAAGTGGACGAGCGTTACCGCGCGGCGTGGATGGAAAAGCACGTCGGCGGCCAGTTCGATGGCGTGATCAGCGGCGTGACCAGCTTCGGCCTGTTCGTGGAACTGGACGAATCCAAGGTCAACGGCCTGGTCCACGTGACCCAGCTGCCGCACGACTATTACCAGTTCGACGCGACCCGCAAGACGCTCAGTGGCGAACGCCGTGGCAAGGCCTACCGGCTGGGCGACCGCGTGCGGATCCTGGTGCTGAAGGCCAGCATGGAAGAGCGCAAGATCGACTTCCGGCTGGTGGAAGAGCAGGACGACGCGCTGGCCCCGCCGCCGCCGCGCGGCCAGCCGGCCAAGCGCCAGAAGCAGAAGTACTGAGCGACCGGCGTCGCGGCCGTGCGGTCGCGACGCCCGCCTCGGGCCGGGCCGGGGTCGGGGCGTGTGAACGCCCGGCAGGGCAGGGTGGGCCGCGATGCTCTACCATTACCACCCCCTGTACCGGTCCCGCCCCGCAATGAGCAAGCAAAGCCAGTGGATCGTCGGCGTCAACGCCGTCGCCTCCTCGATCGAGAACGATGCCGAGAACGTCCGCGAGGTGCTGATCGAGGCCGGCGCGAAGAACCCGCGGCTGACCGAGATCGAAGAGAACGCGCGGCGCAAGGGCATCGACGTGCGCAAGGTCAACACCCAGGCGCTGGACGGCGTGGGTGGCTCGGTGCGGCACCAGGGCGTGGCCGCCCGCTACCAGGCGGCGCGCACCTACGGTGAGAACGAACTGGAAGGGCTGATCGAAGCCGCCGAGGGCAAGGCCCTGCTGCTGGTGCTGGACGAGGTGCAGGACCCGCACAACCTCGGCGCCTGCCTGCGTAGTGCCGCCGCCGCCGGCGCCACCGCGGTGATCATTCCCAAGGACAAGTCGGCCACGGTCAACGCCACCGTGCGCAAGACCTCGGCCGGTGCCGCCGACCGCATCCCGGTGGTGGCGGTGACCAACCTGTCGCGCTGCCTGAAGGACCTGCAGAAGCTGGGCGTGTGGATCTACGGCCTGGCCGGCGAAGCCACCGCCTCGCTGTATTCCATCGACCTCAAGGGCAACGTGGCGCTGGTGCTGGGCGGCGAAGCCGACGGCCTGCGCCGCCTCACCCGCGAAAACTGCGACAGCCTGGTCAAGATCCCGATGCCGGGCGACATCGAAAGCCTCAACGTCTCCGTCGCCACCGGCGTGAGCCTGTTCGAAGCCGTCCGCCAGCGCGGCCTGTAACCCACCGCCGGGGGGGTA
>NZ_JAVWXA010000147.1:0-7664 GCF_036662295.1 Stenotrophomonas sp. | reverse complement strand
GCCGCGGGGGCCCCCGCCCCCCCCCCCCACTACCGGGTGCGCGATACCCCCCACGTCGGCGCGCCCGGATTCCTGAAGGGAATCTGTGTTCCCCCCCTGGGCATCAGACCGCGCCCCCTTCCCCGGCGCCGCGCTGGTACCCTTTCCTTCCCCCTTCGCCTCGCTGCCGCCGCCATGAGCCGACTCCGCATTTTCCAGGACACCGCCCCGGACACCCCGCTGTTCGACAGCCGCGATGGCGAGGCGATCGCCGCCGAGCTGAAAAAGATCGGCGTCACCTTCGAGCGCTGGCAGGCCACCCAGGACGTCGCCCCGGGCGCCAGCCAGGACGAGGTGTTTGCCGCCTACAAGGCCGACATCGACCGCCTGGTCGCCACGCATGGCTTCAAGAGCGTAGACGTGGCCTCCATCGCCCCGGACAACCCCAACCGCGCCGAACTGCGGAAGAAGTTCCTCGACGAGCACTTCCACAAGGAAGACGAGGTGCGCTTCTTCGTCGCCGGCTCCGGCCTGTTCACCCTGCACGTGGACGGCAAGGTCTACGAGATCGAGTGCGTGAAGGACGACCTGATCGCCGTGCCCGATGGGATCACCCACTGGTTCGACATGGGCGAGGACCCCAGTTTCGTGGCGATCCGCTTCTTCACCGAGCCGGACGGCTGGGTGGGCCACTTCACCGGCAGCGACATCGCCCAGCAGTTCCCGCGTTACCACCCCGCACAGCACCAGGCCGACTGACCCATGCCGCATCCCACCGTCATCCTCACCGACATCGAAGGCACCACCAGCAGCATCTCGTTCGTCAAGAACGTGCTGTTCCCGTATGCGCGAAAGGCATTGCCGGCCTTCGTCGCCGCGCATGGCCAGCAGCCGGAGGTGCGTCGCTGGCTGGACGCGGTGGCAATGGAGATCGGCGGCGCCTGCCAGGACAGCCTGATCGTGGAGACCCTGCAGGGCTGGATCGACCAGGACCGCAAGCACACCGCGCTGAAGGCGCTGCAGGGCATGATCTGGGAGAGCGGCTACCGCAACGGCGACTACAAGGCGCACTTCTATCCCGAGGTGGCGGCCGTGTTGAAGGGCTGGCATGCGCAGGGCAAGCCGCTGTATGTGTATTCGTCCGGCTCGGTGCCTTCGCAGAAGCTGTTCTTCGGCTTCAGCGAAGCCGGCGACCTGACCGGCCTGGTGTCGGGCTGGTTCGATACCGAAGTGGGTGGCAAGCGCGAGGCCGAGAGCTACCGCCACATCGTCAAGGCGATCGGCGTCCCGGCGGGCCAGATCGTGTTCCTCTCCGACGTGGTGGAAGAGCTCGACGCCGCCCGGGACGCCGGCCTGCAGACCCGCCTGCTCGACCGCCTGGACGATTACCCGCTGCCGCGCAGCGGCGAGGCCACCCACGGCCACGACCGCGTCGAGAATTTCCAGCAGATCACGCTGTAAGCGCCGACGGGGGTGGCCCACGCCCTGCGTGGCTGCGTATCGCGCGATGCCTGCACCGTGCCAGCCACCCATGGGGGGCTCTACCAGGTGATGTCGCCCCGGGTGCCCCTGCGGGGGTAGAGCCACCCCATGGGTGGCTGCTCTTCGCGCGATGCCTGCACCGTGCCAGCCACCCATGGGGGGCTCTACCAGGTGATGTCGCCCCAGGTGCCCCTGCGGGGGTAGAGCCACCCCATGGGTGGCTGTTCTTCGCGCGATGCCTGCACCGCGCCAGCCACCCATGGGGTGGCTCTACCAGGCGATGTCGGGTAGCCACCCATGGGGTGGCGCTACCGGGTGACGTCGGCCAGGGAGGTGAAGCGGAGGGCGCGGCGCAGGGTGGGCAGGTCCGCTTTGCTGTGGAGGCCGATGGTGACGGTCTCGCCCGGCACCAGGTCCAGCGCGTTGTCGTCCAGCGTGGCATCGATGCCGTCGACATCGATCCAGAGCGCACGCACCAGCTGGGGGGCACGCAAGGTCAGCACGTAACCGTCCCCGTCGGCGCGCAGCGCGCTGTCGATCTGCGCAGGGGCCAAGGCCAACGCCTTGGCCGCCACGAAATAAACCACCTCCCGCGACAGCACGCGCGTGCCATCCAGCAGCTCGACCACCGCCACCGTGCGTGCGGGATCGGCGCCGTTCAACAACGCCGCGTCTTCAAAACGCCCCACCTCCAACGCCGACAACGGCGGCACCGCCACGGCGTGGCGGCGCGTGCTGCGCAAGGTGCCATCGAGGTCCATCACGCGCAGCCGCCAGGTGGCCTGCAAGCCCTGCTGGCGGTCGTTGAGCAGGCTCACCCGGGTCACGCGCTCATCGCGCAATGCCGCCACCGCCTGGTCGGCGAAGAAGCGCTTCGCACGGAAATGCAGCGCCTTCCAGCGCCCGGCGTAATCGATGCTCGACCACGAGGCGCCCGGCCACACATCGTTGAGCTGCCAGTACAGCGATCCCATGGTGTACGGCCGCGAGGCACGGTGGTGCAGCGCGGCCAGCGCGATGCCATCGGCCTGCATCACCTGGCTGAGATAGACGAAGGCGGGGAAGTCGCGCGGGGTGCCGTACGCTTCTTCGATGTACTTGCGCAGCCGCTGGTTGCCCTCGCCCGCCATGAACTTCTGGTGCGCACGCACCGTGGCGCTGTCCACCTGCTGCTCGGCGGGCGGGATGATGCCCTCCAGAGTGCGCAGCACCGGCCAGGCCTGCAGCCCGTATTCGGACATGAAACGCGGGGTTTCGCGCAGGTAGGCGGTCACCGGCAACGCCGGATTGCCCCACACCTGCCAGTAGTGCTTGTCGCCACGGGTGGAGTCGTTGGCCTTCTCGTCCAGGTCGTTGCCGGGCGAGCTGGACCAGTACGGCACGCCCAATCCCTCCTCGGCCACCACCTGGCGCAGGTCGGTGCCGAACAGGTCCACGTAGCCCTGCCAGACCTTCGCCGCGAAGACCGGATCGGCAGCGGTCAGGTCGCGCCCGTGGCCCCAATCCTTCCACGCGGTCTCTTCCTCGTTGTTGCCGCACCACAGCACCACGCTGGGATGGTGGCGCAGGCGACGCAGGTTGTCGCGCGCCTCGGCCACCACGTTGGCACGGAAGGCCGGATCGTAACCGGGCTGCATGCCGCCGCCGAACATGAAGTCCTGCCAGACCAGCAGGCCCAGTTCGTCGGCGATGTCGAAGAACACATCGTCCTCGTAATAACCGCCGCCCCAGTTGCGCAGCATGTTCATGTTGGCATCGCGTGCGGCGGTCAGCTCGCGCCGGATCCGCGCGGCGTCCACGCGGGCGGGAAACATGTCCAGCGGAATCACGTTGGCGCCCTTGGCGAAGATCGGCACGCCATTGATGACGAAGGCAAAGCCCTGCCCACCCTGGCGGTCCACCTCGCGGCGCAGTTCCACCGTGCGCAGGCCGATGCGCTGCTCGATGCGGCCACTGGCGGTGCCGTCGCCCACCAGCGAGGCACGCACGGTGTAACGCGCCTGCTCACCCTGCCCTACCGGCCACCAGCGGCGCGGCTGCGCCAGCTCAAGCGGAACGCTGATCGGGTTGTCGCCGGCCTGCAGCGTCGCCTCGCGGTCGATGCGGGCCACCGGCTTGCCGTCGGGGTCCCACACCTCCACGTGCACGGCTGCCTTTCCAGCGGCGGCGCTCTCCACCTGTGCCACGATCGCCAACGCCGCGTGTGCGGCATCCAGCGAGCGGGTGTGCACCGCCAGCCCGGTGAGGCGCTGGGCGTCCCAGCTTTCCAGCTGCACCGGCCGCCAGATCCCGGCCGTCACGTAACGCGGGCCCCAGTCCCAGCCGAAGTGGTAGCCGGGCTTGCGCACGAAGTTGCCGACCATCGCATCGCGCGGCTCGTCGCCATACGGCGAGGGGTAGTTGCCGGCGATCTTGTGCGGCATGGCCTGCACGCGCGGCAGCAGCGTGGTGATCGGCGAGCGCAGCACGATGCGCAGTTCATTGCCGGTGGCCCGCAGGCGGCCATCCACGCGCGCGCGCCAGGTGCGGTGGCTGTTGTCGGCCTGCAGCAGTGGTCGGCCGTTCAAGCTGACCGTGGCAAGGGTATCCAGGCCCTGGAAGGCCAGCTCGGCATGCGCGCGCGCCAGCGTGGCCGCCTCCACGTCGAAGCGCGCACGGTACTCCCAACTGGCCAGGCCGATCCATTGCAGGCCCGCCTCGGGCGCGCCCACGTAGGGATCGGGGATCAGGCCCTGCGCGAGCAGGTCGGTGTGCACTGCGCCCGGCACCTGCGCCGGGCGCCACTGCTGCAGGCCCGGGTGGGCGGCGCCGCGCGGGTCGCCCGGCAACAGGCGGAACGACCACTCGGCCACCAGGGGGGCGGCGGCCAGCGGCAGGGCCCAGACCGACAGCAGCAACAACAGCAGCCACCCGCTGGCGGACGAAAGGACACGGAAGGGACGAGGCGCGCGCATGGGAACCTGCCAGGGCTGCTTGAACAAGGAAACCGCTAGGCCAGCGAGGGCACCGGCCAACCGCCGGCACCCTCGTCGCACCCGCTCAGCGCACGACGTTGAGCACTTCGTAGCACGCGCCCATGGTGTGGTAATCGGTCTTGCCGGCCGGGCTCTTCTCATCGGTGTACTTGTGGTTGTCCGCATCGAGGATGCGATACCAGGCGCCATGGCGATGGTCGATCATGTGCTGCCAGGCATAGCCCCACAGGCGGTCGTACCAGTCCCAGTACTGCGCCTGGCCGGTGCGGCTGGCCAGCAGTGCGGCGGTGGCCAGGGTTTCGGCCTGCACCCAGAAATACTTGTCGTCGTCGCAGACACTGCCGTCCGGCGCGAAGCCGTAGTACAGCCCACCTCGGGTGGCATCCCAGCTGCGCGCCACGGCCACGTCGAACAGGTGGCGCGCGGTGGGCAGCAGCCAGTCGGCCTGCACGTGGCGGTCCAGGATCAGCAGCAGCTTGGCCCACTCGGTCTGGTGGCCGGGCTGGAAGCCCCACGGCCGGAACAGGTGCTTGGGATTGTCACGGTTGTAGTCCCAGTCGATCTGCCACTGGGTGTCGTAGTGCTCCCACACCAGGCCATCGCCCTGCGCGGCCTGGCGGCGGGTCATGTGGTCGGCCAGCAGCAGCGCACGGTCCCGATAGCGCGTTTCGGCGCTGGCCTCGAACGCGGCCAGCATGGCCTCGCACATGTGCATGTTGGCGTTCTGGCCGCGGTAGCTGCTGAAGTTCCACTGCGCATCGGCCTCGTCCTTGTACAGGCCGAATGCCGGTTCCCAGAAGCGCGTTTCCAGCAGCTGCCAGGTCTCGTCCATCCACGCGCGCGCCTGGCCGATGCCGGCCTTGAGCGCGCAGCTGTAGGCCAGCAGCACGAATGCCACGCCGTAGCAATGGTGGGTGGCATCCTCGACCACGCCATCGCGCAGCGTCCACGCATAGCCGCCGGTGACCGGGTTGCGGTGCACCTCGCGCAGGTAGCGCAGGCCGTGCTCGGCCGCGGCCAGGTCCTCCTGCTTGCCGAACTCGCGGTACGCCATGGCGTGGTTGAACACGAAGCGCGTACTGCTGACCAGGTGGCGATGCCCGGCGTCGTAGACGCTGCCATCGTCGCGGTAGTAGTGGAAGAAGCCGCCGTTCGGGTCGATCTCGTGCGGCTGGTAGAACGCCATCGTCTGGGCGATATGCGCGCGCAGGAACGCCGGCGAACGGAAATCCGGGGTGGGTGGAACCGGGGCCGTGGTGTGGAGCGTGTTCATGCCGCATCTCCCTGTTGTTGCAGCAGCTGGTGGACTTCTTCGAGGCTGGGCATGGCGGCGAATGCTCCCTTGCGGGTGACCGCCAGCGCGCCGACGGCGGCACCGAAACGGATCGCCGCGGTGAGCGCGGCCGGGTCCTGGCAGAACGTGGCGAAGGCCTCGCCATCGCCGCCGCGCTCGCCGATGCCGAACAGCAGGCCGCCCACGAACGCATCACCGGCGGCCGTGGAATCCACGGTCTGCACGCGGAAGCCGGTGAGCACGCCCTGCGCCTGGCGGGTGTGCCAACGGATCGGGGCGGCGCCATCGGTGACCACCACCGCCTGTGCCTGCGCGGCCAGCAACCGGGCGATCACCGCCTCGGCACCGCCGGCCTGCGCGGCGGCCAGGTAGTCCAGTTCCTCGCGCGAGAGCTTGACCAGCTCGGCCAACGCCAGTGCGTCCCACAGCCGCGGCAACGGATCCACGCCGGCCGGCCACAGCGCCGGGCGCAGGTTCAGATCCAGGCTGACCATCGCCCCGGCCGCGCGCGCACGGCGCATGCCGTCCAGCGTGGCCTGCGCGATGTCCGCTTCGGTCAGGCTGTTGGAGCACACATGGAAACTGCGCGTGCCTGCAAAGCAGTTGGGATGGAAATGCGCGGCGCGGAACAGCAGGTCGGCCGACGGGGGCCGGTAGAAGCTGAAACTGCGCTCGCCGTGGGCGTCCAGCGCCACGAACGCCAGCGCGGTCTTGGCCGCATCGGTACGCACGATGCAGTCGGTCGCCACGCCGGCCTGGGCCAGGCTGTCGGCGAGGAAATCGCCGAACATGTCCTGGCCGAGCATGCCGGCAAAGTGCGTGTCCGCGCCAAGGCGTGCAGCGGCCACCGCCACGTTGGCCGGGGCGCCGCCGGCATACTGCAGGAACGCGCGCGGGGTGTCCGCGCTGGCCGGCGGCTGGGCGAGTAGATCGATCAAAATCTCGCCGAAACAGACAATCTTGCTCATTCGGGCCTCAGGCTCCCTGGCGGAATGCGGCGCTCGGGCGCGAACCCGACAGCCCGTAGAAAATGATGTAGCCGTAGCAGATCAACGGCAGGATGAAGGACGGCTGCAAGCCGATGTGGTCGGCCAGCACGCCCTGCAGGTAGGGCACCACCGCACCGCCGACAATGGCCATGATCAGCAGGCTGGAGGCCTTGTTGGTCAGCGGCCCTAGGCGCTCGATGCTCAGCGCGAAGATGGTCGGGAACATGATCGAGTTGAACAGGCCCACCGCCACCACCGCATACAGCGCCACATGGCCGGTGCCGAGCATGGTGAGGGCCAGCAGCGCCACGTTGACCGCCGCGAACAGTGTCAGCAGCAGGCGCGGCGAGAACCGGGTCATGATCGCCGAGCCGGCGAAGCGGCCGATCATCGCCAGCGTCCAGTACGCCGACACGTAGTGGGTGGCCTGCTGTTCGGTGAAGCCCCCGATGGACGGCATGGACAGGTAGTTCACCAGGAAGCTGCCGATGGAGACCTCGGCGCCCACGTAGAAGAAGATCGCCAGCACCCCGAACAGCACGTGCCGATGGCGCAGTGCGTCCAGCAGGGTGTGCGTGCCGCCGTCGGCCTGTTCGGTGGTTTCGGTCAGCGCCGGCAGGCGGAACAGATAGACGAACACCGCCAGCAGCGCCAGCGCGATCGCCAGGCCCACGTAAGGGCCCTGCACCGACTGTGCTTCCTGCGCGCGGTAGGCGATCTGCTCGGCCGCCGGCAGCGCGGCCAGCGCATCGGCGCTCTTGACCGTGTTGCCCAGGATCAGCATGCCGCCGAAGATCGGCGCGATCGCGGTGCCCAGCGAGTTCAGCGCCTGGGCCAGGGTCAAGCGGCTGGAGGCGGTCTGCTCCGGCCCCAGCAGTGCCACGTACGGATTGGCCGCCACCTGCAGCACGGTGATGCCGGTGGCCAGCACGAACAGCGCGCCCA
>NZ_JAVWXA010000146.1:0-7725 GCF_036662295.1 Stenotrophomonas sp. | reverse complement strand
GCGCAAAGCTCGGCGATTCGTCCAGCGAACCCGGCGACAGCGTGCTCCAGCGCGGGGAGCCCAGGCTGCTGTCCATCATCGCGATCTTGTAGGTGTTGCCGCTGCCCTGGGCGACGACCAGCTTCTTGCCGTCGAAGGACAGGCTCGGGGTGGCGTTGTAGTTGCCCTGGAAGGTCACGCGCGAGGCGCTGCCGCCGCTGGAGGGCACCTGGTAGATCTGCGGGCGGCCGCCACGGTCGGAGGTGAAGTAGACGTTGGCGCCGTCGGCGCTCCAGGTCGGCTCGGTATCGATGGCGAAGTGGTTGGTGAGCTGGGTGAGCTGCTTGCTGCCCAGGTCCATCACGTAGATTTCCGGGTTGCCGCTGCGCGACAGCGACAGGGCCAGGCGGCGGCCGTCCGGGGAGAAGGACGGCGCGCTGTTGATGCCACGGAAGCTGGTGACCAGTTCACGGGCACCGGTGGAGATGTTCTGGATGTAGATGGCCGAATTGCCACGCTCGAAGCTCACATAGGCCAGGCGGTTGCCGTCCGGGCTCCAGGAGGGCGACAGCAGCGGCTCGGCCGAGCGCACGATGGTCTGGGGGTTGAAGCCGTCCGAATCGGCCACCATCAGCGCATAGCGCATGGCATCGCCCTTGCCGCTGGCGGTGACATAGGCGATGCGGGTCCAGAAGGCGCCGCGCACGCCGGTGATCTTCTCGTAGATGGCATCGGCCATCTGGTGGGCGACATCGCGCATGGCGTTGCCACGGGCGGTCATTGCCAGGCCCAGCAGGCGCTCACCCTTGGGCACGTCGTACAGCTCGTACTCCACGCGATAGGCACCGGCGCCGGCGTCCATGACGCGGCCGACCACGATGTAGTTCTGCTTCAGCGCGCGCCAGGTGGCGAACTGGATCTCGCTGCCACGGGTGGGCTTCTCGACGATCTGCGCCTCCGGCAGCGTGCGGAACTGGCCCGACCGCTCCAGGTCGGCCCGGACCACGCCGGCCACGTCGGTCTGCGGTGCGCCGGCAGCGCCCTGGTAGGGCATGGGCACCACGGTGATCGGGGTGGCCGAGGCGTTGCCGCCGATGATGTCGATATCCAGCCCCTTCTGCTGCGCCGCGGCAGCAAAGGGCAACAACAGGGCCGCGAATACGGCAAACCAGCGAGGCATCTTCTTCATGGATCGCTCAAATAGGGGAAAACAGCAACGAGGGATAACAGGGCGGCGGTGAACCGTTTCGCAATCATGAACCAAAGGTACGTGAAAGCAGAGTCACCGCGAACGCCAAACTCACACGCGGTTAACGCGGGACGGAGAACTCGATGCGCAGGGCGCGATCGAACACCGGCTCGAAACCCTTGTAGGGCAACGGCTGGGCGCGGAGGACGGCGCGTTCCAGCGCCGCGCGCCCGGCCGCGTCGAACTCGCAGTCGGTGTCGGCTTTGACCGAGGCCACCGCGCCGCCAGGCAGTTGGACGATCGCCACCCGGCAGCGCTGGCCGGGCAGGACCGAATCGCCGATCGCCCACTGTTCGGCGATCTTTGCCCGGATCGCGGCCGCATAGGCGGCGCGCTGCGCCGCGTCGTCCGCGCTGGCCGGCATGCGGCCCGCCGCCGCCTTGCCCGTCACGGCCTCGGCGCGGACGTGGTGGGGCAGCGCGAGGGCGAGGACCAGCGCGAGGAAAAGGGAGGTTTTCATGGGGAGGCTCGGGGCCGCAGGCCGGAAAACGGCCTGCGCCGGGTCAATCCTGCGCGGTGAAGTTGAAGTTGATGGTGCGTTGGAACACCGTCTCGAAGCCGCGGTACGGCAGCGGCTGGGCGTTGAGCACGGCCGCCTCGATGGAGCGCTTGCCGGCCTCATCGAAGGCGCAGTTGCCCACCACCTTGGCCTGGATCACCTGCCCGCCCGGGATCTGGGTGATCGATACCTGGCACTTCTGCCCCAGCGGCACCGAATCCGGCCGGGTCCACTGCCCCTTCACCTTCTGCTGGATCGCCGCAACGTACTTGGCGCTGAGGTCGTCGCTGGTGCCACCGGCACCGGCAGCGGGCTGGGCCGCACCGGTGGCGCCGGCGGTGGCGGCGGTACCGGCGGCCGCGCGGGCAGCGGCCACCTGGCGCAGCTTCTGCTCGGCCTGGCGGGCTTCCTTCTCGGCCTGCTCGCGCTTGCGGCGGATCTCGGCGATCTTCTGCTGGCGCTCGGCTTCGGCCTTGGTGTCGTTGGCCTTCTGCTGCTGCTCGGCCAGCTTCTTCTTTTCCGCCTCTTCCTGCTGCTTGGCCAGGCGCAGCTTCTGCTCGGCCTGTTCCTGGCGCTGGCGCTCGGTCAGGTCGATCTGTTCCTGGCGGCGCTTGGCTTCCTGTTCCTGCCTGGCCTTCTCCGCCGACACCGCCAGGGCGCTGACCGCTTCCTGGTCAACGGTGTCCGGCTGGGCCACGCGCTCCTGGGCCTGCTGCTGCTGCGGGGTGGGCGCATCCTGCGGACGCGGCTCCTCGATCGGCTGCGGCGGCGGCACGGTGTCCTCGGGGATCGGCTCGGGCGGGGTCACCGGCTCGGGCAGGTCAGGCAGCTTTTCCGAGGCGCGCAGCGCCTGGCGCGCGGCGGCGGCCTCGGAGGCGGACAACTGCAGGCTGGCCTCGATGGCCGGGTCGCCGGCGGCGGCCTCGGTGCTGCGCTGGGGCGACCACAGCCAGGCGGCGATGAACACCAGCGCCAGCAGCAGGTGCACGCCAACCGCCAGCGCGATCGGCAGACCCCACTTTTCCTCGGACTGGCGCTGCGGTGGCAGGGCGTCAGCGTGCATCGGTCGCCAGGCCCACCTTTTCCACGTTGGCGCGCTTGATCACGTCCATGGCCGCGATGACCTTTTCATAGGCCACGGCCTTGTCGGCCGCGACGATCACGCGCACGTTCCTGTCCTGGGCGGCCAACGCGCCGAGGCGGGCCTGCAGTTCGCCGGCGTCCATCGGCGCCGGTTCCTTGGCATCGGGCAGCTTGAGGCTGAGCTGGCCGTCCAGGCGGACCGAGACGATCACCGGGTCCTGCTTGCTTTCCAGCGCCTTGGCCTGGGAGTTGGGCAGGTCCACGTCAAAGCTCAGCGTGAGCAGCGGCGCGGTGACCATGAAGATGATCAGCAGCACCAGCATCACGTCGATGTAAGGCACGACGTTGATTTCGGATTTGAGCTTGCGGCGCTTGCGGCGGCCGATGGCAGCGGTCATGGCAGGGTCCTTGTGCTGGGCGCTTACTCGTCGCCGGCGCTCTGGCGCTGCAGGATCGAGCTGAACTCTTCTGCGAAGGTTTCAAAGCGGACCGACATGCGCTCCACGCGGGTGGTGAAGCGGTTGTAGGCCCACACCGCCGGGATGGCCACGAACAGGCCGATGGCGGTGGCAAACAGCGCTTCGGAGATACCGGGCGCCACCGAGGCGATGCCGGCCTGCTCGCCACTGTTGATCATGTCGTGCATGGTCACCATGATGCCGAACACGGTGCCGACCAGGCCCACGTAGGGGGCGGTGGAACCGATGTTGGCCAGCAGTTCCAGGCTGCGCTCGAGCTGGTCCACTTCGCGGGTGTAGGTGGTGCGCATCGCACGCTGCGCGCCTTCCAACTGGGCGCGGCCATCCAGGCGGCGCTTGTCGCGCAGGCGGGTGAATTCGCGGAAGCCGGCTTCGAAGATCGCCTCCAGGCCACCCACCTTGCGGTTGCGGTCGGTGGCGGCGCTGTACAGCTTGCCCAGGTCCGCGCCGGACCAGAAGCGGCTTTCGAACTCGTCCGCTTCGCGGTTGGCCGCGTTGAACACGCGCGCCTTGCGGAAGATGATCACCCAGCTGATGAACGAGCCGGCCAGCAGCAGCAGCACGATGATCTTCACCGGGATGCTGGCCTTGACCATCAGGTCCAGGTAGTTGATGCCACCGCCATGCGCGGCCTGTGCAACCGTCTGCGCCGCAGCACTGGTCACTTCCTGCGGCAGCGCCTCGGTCACCGTGGCCTGCAGGGCCAGGAGCATTGCGATCATCCGTTGTTCCTCACTGTGCGGATACTTGAAGTTCGTAGGGTTTCAGCGCGGCCAGCAGTGCATCGCCCATGCCACGCGGTTTGAAGGTGGAGGCATCCAATGCCGCGATCCTGACCTGGGCCGTCAGCAGCGTTTCATCGCCGCGACACACGCGCTGGTCGAACACCATGCTGGCGCGCTTGCACTGCACCAGCGTGGCCGTCACCGCCAGCGCATCGTCCAGCCGCGCCGGCTTGAGGAAATCCATGGTCATCGCGCGGACCGCGAACACCAGGCCGTGTTCGGTGCGCGTGCGCTCCTGGCCGAAGCCCAGCGCCCGCATCCATTCGGTCCGTGCGCGCTCCATGAAAGCCACGTAGCGGGCGTGATAGACCACCCCGCCCGCGTCGGTATCTTCCCAATATATGCGTGTCGGCCAACTGAACCGGGGATCAATTGCCATCGATGGCCTCGGCAAACAGGTCCGCCGGCGGGTTCTTGGGCTTGAGCCCGAGGTGGCGATAGGCCTTGTGGGTGCACATGCGGCCGCGTGCGGTGCGGATCAGGAAGCCCTGCTGGATGAGGTAGGGCTCGACCACGTCTTCCAGGGTGCCACGCTCCTCGGACAGGGCCGCGGCCAGCGATTCCACGCCGACCGGGCCACCGTCGAAGTAGTCGACCATGGTGCGCAGCATGCGCCGGTCCAGCTCGTCGAAGCCTTCCGGGTCCACCTTCAGCATCTGCATGGCCGCCTGGGCCACGTCCTGGTCGATGTGGCCGGCGGCCTTGACCTGGGCGTAATCGCGCACCCGGCGCAGCAGCCGGTTGGCGATGCGCGGGGTGCCGCGCGAGCGCCGCGCGATCTCGGCCGCGCCCTCGGCGGTGCAGTCGATGTTGAGGATGGTCGCCGAGCGCCGCACGATCCGGGTCAGCTCCTCGGGGGTGTAGAACTCCAGCCGGTGCACGATGCCGAAGCGGTCGCGCAGGGGCGCGGTCAGCAGGCCGGCCCGGGTGGTGGCCCCGATCAGGGTGAACGGCGGCAGGTCGATCTTGATCGAGCGGGCCGCCGGGCCCTCGCCGATCATGATGTCGATCTGGAAATCCTCCATCGCCGGGTACAGCACTTCCTCGACCACGGGCGAGAGGCGGTGGATTTCGTCGATGAACAGCACATCGTGCGGCTGCAGGTTGGTCAGCAGCGCGGCCAGGTCGCCGGCTTTCTCGATCACCGGGCCGGAGGTGACCCGCAGGGCCACGCCCAGCTCGTTGGCGATCACATGGCTCAGGGTGGTCTTGCCCAGGCCGGGCGGGCCGAAGATGAGCACGTGGTCGAGCGCGTCGCCGCGGGCCTTGGAGGCCTCGATGTAGATCGACAGCTGCTCGCGCACCGGCGCCTGGCCCAGGTAATCGGCCATGCGCTTGGGGCGGATGCTGGCGTCGGTGCCCTCGTCTTCGCGGGTGGCACCGGCACCGATGATGCGGTCGTCTGTCATGCGGCAATTATGCGGCAAAAGGGTAAGGTTCTGCCGGGCTGCGCCCGGCGCCCGCAGAGGCCGGAGCCAAGGCAACCGCGAGGTCAACGACAACGGCCGGTTTGCTGAGAGACGGCGGGGTGGGTTCGGCTGCGGGGGACGCTGCAAGTACGTCCCTGTAAGCTCGGTCGCCGCTTGCTCGTGTGTGCAGTCCTGCCCACACGGCAAGACCTGGGTAGGGCTCCTGCCCTACCCGTCAGGCACATGCGCCTGACCCATGCGGCTCACGCCCCCACAACCGGACCCACCCCGCCTTCGCCAACATTCCGTGCGCCGCCAGGCAAGCAAACCCCAGGCGCTCTTCATCCGAAGCTCGCGAATAGTGGCTGGAGGAGAGCCCCCTTGAGGTTCACGGGGGCGCACCGACGGTGGGGGGATCCGGTGGAATGACCCGGGGACCCAAGGTTTGCGCAGCAAACCTTGGGCCGCAGGTGGCGATCTGACTTCGTCAGATCTCCACCTGCGCGCCCAGTTCCACCAGCCGGTTGCCCGGGATCCGGAAGAACCCGGTCGCCGGGGCCGCATTGCGGTGCATGAGCGCGAACAGCTTGTCGCGCCAGATCGGCATGCCGCGGTTGGCGGTGGCCACGATCGTCTCGCGGCTGGCGAAGAAGGTGGTGTCCATGGGGTCGAAGTAGATCCCGCCGTGGTCGCACGAGCGCATCAGCGCCAGCGGCACGTCCGGGGTTTCCATGAAGCCGAAGCGCACGTAGATGCGATAGAACTCATCGCCCACCGACTCGATCTTCAGGCGCTGGCCGGAGGGGGCATAGGGCACCGGCAGGGTCACCACGTGCAGGAACACGTTGCGCTCGTGCAGCACCTTGTTGTGCTTGAGGTTGTGCATCAGCGCGTGCGGGGCCACGGTCGGGTCGGCGGTGAGGAACACCGCCGTGCCCGGCACGCGCACCGGCGGGGCCAGCATCAGCCCGGGCAGGAAGGTGTCGATGCGGATGCCGTCCTTGCGGATCTCATCGCGCAGCAGCTCGCGCCCGCGCCGCCAGGTACGCATCATGGTGAACAGCACGATGCCCAGCACCACCGGGAACCAGGCGCCCTGCAGCAGCTTGGCGCCGTTGGCGATCACAAAGCCCAGGTCGATGATGAAGAACACCACGCACAGCGGGATGATCCAGTAGCGCGAGGTCGGCCACAGCGCGCGCGCCACCAGGGCCAGCAGCAGGGTGTCGATCAGCATGGTCGCCGAGACCGAGATGCCGTAGGCCACCGCCAGGTTGGAGGAGCTGCGGAAGGCCAGCACCAGCCCGATCACCATCACCGCGATGCCCCAGTTGATGCCGGGGATGTAGATCTGGCCGATGGTGTCGTGGGAGGTATGGGTGATGCGCATGCGCGGGATGTAACCCAGCTGCATGGCCTGGCGGGAGACCGAGAACGCACCGGTGATCACCGACTGGGAGGCGATCACCGCGGCCATGGTGGCCAGGATGATCATCGGGTACAGCGCCCAGTCCGGCACGGCCTCGAAGAACGGGTTCTTGACCGCCTCGGGATTGTTGAGCACCAGCGCGCCCTGCCCCAGGTAGTTGAGCACCAGGCACGGCAGCACGAAGAAGTACCAGGCATGGCGGATCGGCTTGGCGCCGAAATGGCCCATGTCCGCATACAGCGCCTCGCCGCCGGTGACGGCCAGCACCACCGCGCCGAGGATGAAGATGCCGTGCCAGCCATGCTCCATGAAGAAGCGCAGCGCCCACATCGGGTTGAAGGCCTTGAGCACCTCCGGCGCATCGACGATGTTCCAGATGCCGATGGCGGCCAGGGAGATGAACCAGATCGAGGTGATCGGCCCGAACAGCTTGCCGATCTTTTCGGTGCCAAAGCGCTGCACCGCGAACACTGCCAGCAGCACCACCACCGTGATCGGTACGATGAAGGCATGCAGGCCCGGCGCGGCCACCTCCAGGCCTTCGACCGCGCCCAGCACCGAGATGGCCGGGGTGATCACCCCGTCGCCGAAGAACAGCGAGGCCCCGAAGATGCCCAGGATGCCGACCACGTAGGCCGAGCGCGAGCCGTTGCGCAGGGTGCGCTGGGTCAGCGCCATCAGGGCCATGATGCCGCCCTCGCCCTCGTTGTCGGCGCGCATGATGATGGTGACGTACTTGAGCGTGACCACGATGTTCAACGCCCAGAACGCCAGCGACAGCACGCCCAGCACGGTGTCGTGGTCGCTGTTGAG
>NZ_JAVWXA010000145.1:0-7740 GCF_036662295.1 Stenotrophomonas sp. | reverse complement strand
CGTACTTGCAGCGTGTCCCGCACCCCCGCCCGTACCCGCCCCAAGCGACAAGGCAACGCACTCGCGCGGCTCTGCAACAGCGGGCCCCGCAGATGGGCGAAGAACCTTTTTGCCTTCCGGCAACGCTTGTTCGTCGCAAACCACGCGCACCACGTAGCCCGGCCCGCAACGCTCTGGCACGATGCATGCCACCATCGCCCGGACCGATCCATGATCGCGCGTCTCCACGTTTCGCTGTTGGCACTACCGCTGCTCTCCATCGGCCTGGCCGCGCACGCCGCACCTGCCGCACCCGCGCGCGGGTTCGATGTGGTGCATTACAGCGTGGCGCTGGTGCCCGACATCGCCGCCAAGCGCATCGAAGGCCAGCAACGCCTGCGTTTCAAGGCCGAACAACCGCTATCCACGCTCACGTTGGATGCCGGCGCGCTTGAGATCACCGCCGTCAGGCAGGGCGATCGCGCGCTGGCCTTCCGGCAGGCCGACCAGCAGCTGCAGATCACCCTGGCCACGCCGCTTGCGCCTGAGGCAGTCGCCGAACTGCAGATCGCCTATACCGGCAAACCTGCGTTCGGCCTGGTGTTCGCGCCCGAGCGCAGCGAGGTCTACACCCTTTTTTCCACCAGCCAATGGATGCCCTCGGTGGATGCGCCCCACGAGCGCGCCACGCTGGACCTGTCGCTGACCCTGCCGCCCGGCCTGCAGGCCACCGGCACCGGGCGCAGCCTGCCCGCGCGCACGCTGGCGGACGGGCGCATCGAACACCGCTGGCAGCTGGACACGCCCATGCCGGGCTACGTGTACGGCTTTGCCGCCGGCCGCTACCAGCAGGCCACGCAACAGCATGGCGCGATTCCGCTGCGCTTCCTGTCGGTGGATCGCACTCCGGCGCAACTGCGCACGGTGTTCGCGCGGACCGGCGACATGCTCGATTTCTTCGCCGCCCGCGCCGGCCTGCCGTATCGCGGCGAGTACCAGCAGGCGCTGGTGGCGCAGACCATCGGCCAGGAGATGGCCGGGGTATCGCTGATGTCCGAGGCCTACGGCCTGGAAGTGATCGAAGACCCCGACCAGATCGGCCTGATCGCCCACGAAGCGGCGCACCAGTGGTGGGGCAACCGGGTCACCTGCGCCAGCTGGCAGCATTTCTGGCTCAACGAAGGCTTCGCCAACTTCATGACCGCCGCCTACCTGCAGCAGGCGCAGGGCGAGGCCGCCTACCAGGCGCAGGTACAGCGCTGGCGCACGCGCCTGGACACGCTGCGTGGCAAAGGCGCCGACCACGCGCTGGTCTACGCCGATTGGGATGCGCCCAGCGGCGATGACCGCGCCGTGGTGTACCAGAAGGGCGCCTACGTGCTCCACCTGCTGCGCGAGGAATTGGGCGAGGACGTGTTCTGGCGCGGTCTTCGCGCCTACACCCAGGCCAACGATGGCCGCGCGGTGGTCACGGCCGATTTCCAGCGCGCCATGGAAGCGGCGGCCGGGCACTCGCTGCAGCCGTTCTTCGATGCCTGGGTCTACAGCGCGCCCAGCCAGGCGTAACCGCGCTGCCAAACGCGCAGGCAGACGTGCGGCCCAGCGCCGGCGTCACCCGGCCAGCGGGTAACGCCCGCGCGCCTGCTCAGTGGGCCGCGGCCGGGGGCAAGCCAAGGTCCAGCGTGGGCATCAGCGACGCAGCCGGCGGGGCCTCCATCGGCTGCCCCAGCGCCGCCAGCGCGGATTGATAGGCCTTGTAGGTGGCCGCGTTGTAGGCCACCAGGATGATGCGCCGCGGTTCGCGGTGCGAACGCTGCCAGGCCACCGTTTCGGTCGCCGCGATCTGCGCGGCCTGGTGCAACGGATAGCCGAACACGCCGCAACTGATGGCCGGAAAGGCGATCGAGTGCAGGCCCAGCTTTTCAGCCAGCTGCAGCGACTTCCAATAGCAGTTGGCCAGCAGCGCCGGCTCATCGCGGTGGCCGTCCTGCCAGACCGGGCCGACGGTATGGATGACGTGCCGGGCGGGCAGGGCATGGCCGGCGGTGGCGCGCACCTCGCCGGTGGGGCAACGCATGCCCGGCCGGATCTGCGGCAGCGCCTCGCACTCGGCCAGCAGGCCGGGGCCGGCCGCGCGATGGATCGCGCCGTCCACGCCGCCGCCGCCGAGCAGGGATTCGTTGGCCGCATTGACGATCGCATCCACCGCCAGGGTCGTGATGTCGCCCTGCCACACTTCGATCTTCATGCGTACCACTCCTGACTGAAACCGGGTCCATGCAACGGGATGCCACCTGTGTCCTGCACGTTACGCGGCAGGAGGTCTAGGGTGTGTCATCGTCGTCTCAGGCAGTGCGACCCGGCGTGCACCGCCCTGCCTTCACACGATGCGGGGCGCCGGCTTCACCGCAGATGAAGGTGATGACGACACCTGAATGCGACAACGCCCACCAAGGGTGGGCGTCGGTGCATGCCTGCCGATCAACGGCGCGGTCAGGGCAGACCGGCCAGCCAGTCGTCGTCGGAGCCTTCGTTGATGTCGGCAAACAACGGCGTGGAGAAGTAGCGTTCGCCGGTGTCCGGCAGCATGGCCAGGATCACGCTGCCCGGCTCGGCGCGGGCGGCGATGTCCAGGGCGCTGGCCACGGTGGCGCCGGCGGAGATGCCCACGAAGATGCCTTCTTCCGCCGCCAGGCGGCGCGAGGTCTCGATGGCGCGTGCGTCGTCGATGGTGAGCAGCTCGTCGTAGACGTTGCGGTTGAGCACCTCCGGCACGAAGTCCGGGGTCCAGCCCTGGATCTTGTGCGGCTTCCATTCCTCGCCCTTGAGCAGGGCCGCGCCGGTCGGTTCGGTGGCCACGATGCGGGTCTCCGGGCGGGCCACCTTGAGCACCTCGCCGACACCGGTGAGGGTGCCGCCGGTGCCCCAGCCGGTCACGAACACGTCCAGCCGCTGGCCGGCGAAGTCGCGCAGGATCTCCGGGGCGGTGGTGTTGCGGTGATAGGCCGGGTTGGCCGGGTTGGCGAACTGGCTGGCCAGGAACCAGCCATGCTCCTGGGCCAGTTCCTTCGCCCGGCGCACCATGCCCGACCCGCGCTCGGCGGCCGGGGTGAGGATCACCTTGGCCCCGTAGGCGCGCATCAGCTTGCGGCGCTCGATCGAGAAGGTTTCCACCATGGTGGCGACGAACTTGTAGCCGCGCGCAGCGGCCACCATCGCCAATGCCACCCCGGTGTTGCCGGACGTCGCTTCCACGATGGTGTCGCCGGGCTTGAGCAGCCCGCGCGCTTCGGCGTCGAGAACGATCGCCAGCGCCAGGCGGTCCTTGACCGAGCCACCGGGGTTGAACGACTCGACCTTGGCATACAGGGTGACGTGGTCGGGGGCGATGCGGTTCAGGCGCACCACCGGGGTGTGGCCGATGGTGTCCAGGATCGAGTTGTAGAGGGCCATGGGATGCTCCGAGGAAGTCCGTTCACCGCGCCGGGGGCGGCTCCGCCAGACCGTAGCCGTGGCATATGCCACCGGGAAATGACCTGATACCCTTCTTAAACAACATTTGGTTATAAGCTGGTGACGGCAATTGCCCTACAGTCGGATTGCCCTTCCTTTGCCTGCCCTGCCGCACGCCCATGACGCTGACCCAACTCCGTTATCTGGTGGCCATCGCCGACGCCGAGCTCAACATCACGCTGGCGGCGTCGCGCGTGCATGCCACCCAGCCCGGCCTGTCCAAGCAGCTCAAGCAGCTGGAGGATGAGCTGGGTTTCCTGCTGTTCGTGCGCAAGGGCCGCAGCCTGGAGGCGGTGACCCCGGCCGGGGTGGAGGTGATCGGCCGCGCCCGCGCGGTGCTGTCCGAAGCCAACAACATCCGCACCTACGCGGCCAACCAGCGGCGCGAAAGCCAGGGCCAGCTGATCCTCACCACCACCCACACCCAAGCGCGCTTCGTGCTGCCGCCGGCCGTGGCACGCATCAAGCAGGCCTACCCGCAGGTGAGCGTGCACCTGCAGCAGGCCGCCGAAAGCGATGCGCTGGACCTGCTCAGCCAGGGCGATGCGGATATCGCCATCATTTCCACTGCCGGTGCCGAGCCCACTGCCGGCCTGGCCATTCCGCTGTACCGCTGGCGGCGGCTGGTGCTGGTCCCGCGCGGGCACGTGCTTGATCGCCCGGGCGCGGCACCGGACCTGCAGGCGCTGGCCACCCAGCCGTTGATCAGCTACGAATCCTCCACCCGGGGCAGTTCCTCGCTGCAGCGCGCCTTCGCCGGCGCCGGGCTGACCCCGGACATCGCGCTGACCGCGCTGGACGCGGACCTGATCAAGACCTACGTGCGCACCGGGCTGGGCGTGGGCCTGCTGGCGGAGATGGCGGTCAATGCCAGCGACGACGACCTGCGGGCATGGCCGGCCCCGGCCCCGATCGACGAGTGCATCGCCTGGGCGGTGCTGCCGCGCGACCGGGTGCTGCGCGATTACGCGCTGGAACTGGTGCACGTGCTGGCCCCGCAGATCGACACCCGCGACCTGCGCCGGGTGATCGATGGGAACCAGGCCGCCAACTGGCCGCTGCCGCCTACTTGGGAGTCGCTTACGCAGACCATCACCGTCTGAGGAGCGACGGTGATGGCCTCGCATTCCTCCTCTACCCCGCGCCGGTGGCGCGCCCCGTGTCCCTGATGCGTTGCATCAGGGCCATATGCATTCCTCCTCTACCCCGCGTACCCCGCGCCTTCGGCGCGCCCCCTTCAACAGAAGGGGGCTTTTCTCCAGTTGGTGGGCTTGGGCGGTTGGGATAGCGCACAGCGGATCGCGGATCGCGGTGCGGGGCTTGGGCGGCTGCGACGGTTCGTCGCACGGGCTGGGGTGGGGGCGGGTCTACACTAGGGGGGTGAACCGTCGCCGCCGCCTGTTTGCCGTTCTGTTGCAGCTCGCCTTCGTGGCGACGCTGCTGATGGCGCTGGCGCCATTGGTGAGCCGCTGGCAGCAGGCGCGTGCTGAGATGCCGCTGATGGTGATGCCCTCGGGGATGACGCACATGATGCCGCCGCCGGCGGCCGACGCGCACGCCGGGCATGCGATGGGCGGGTTGCACGCGCACCACGCCATGGCGATGGAGGGGATGGCCATTCCCGCGGACGAAATGGCCGACCACGCCGGGCACCGCGCCGCGCATGATGCGCCTGCGCCATCGGCGCCGCCGCTGCAGGACGCGCATGCCGGCCATGGCGAGGCCTGCGAATACTGCATGATGGCCTCGCGGCTGATGCCGTGGCTGGCAGTGCTGATGTTGTTGCTGCCGGCGCTGCCGGTGGTCGCCCCGATCGTGCTGCGCGCGGTGGCTCGCCCGCGCAGCCTGCGCTGGGCGGCCCACGCCGCCCGCGGCCCGCCCCTGAACGCCTGAAACCGCCGCCTTCATCCTCCTGCTGCGTGACGCCGAGACGGCGCCGCGCACCTGTGCGTTTTCCGGAGTTCCACCATGAACGTTTCTTCCCGCAGCGCGGGCGCAGCGACGCGCCTGTCTGTTTCCCTGTCCCTTGCGCTGGCCGCGTTGCCGCTGCACGCCGCCGATCGTGAGCGTGACACCGGGCGCGCGACCGCGCAGACCCTGGACACCCTGGTGGTGACCGCCAGCGCGCCGTCCTCGCCGCTGCACTGGGTCACCGACCCGCGCCTGCCGCGCCAACCGGTGCCGGCCAGCGACGGCGCCGACTACCTCAAGACCGTTCCCGGTTTTGCCGCCATCCGCAACGGCGGCACCAATGGCGATCCGGTCCTTCGCGGCATGTTCGGGTCGCGGCTGAACATCGTCAGCAACGAAGGCAACCTGATCGGCGCCTGCCCGTCGCGGATGGACAACCCGTTGTCCTACATCGCCCCGGAAACCTTCGACCGGCTGACCATCATCAAGGGGCCGCAGAGCGTGCGCTGGGGCGCGGGCGCTTCGGCCGGCACGATCCGGTTCGAGCGCGATACGCCGCGTTTCGACGCCCCGGGGATCGACCTCAACGCCAGCGCCCTGGTCGGCTCGCGCAACCGCAACGACCAGGTCCTGGACCTCACCGCCGGCGCATCGCAGGGCTACGTGCGGGTCAACGGCAACCGTTCCGAGGCGGACGACTACAAGGACGGCAACGGCGAGGTGGTGCCATCGAAATGGCGCAAGTGGAACAGCGACGTGGCCGTGGGCTGGACGCCCGATGCCGATACGGTGCTGGAGCTGTCCGCCGGCACCGGTGATGCGATCGCGCGCTACGCCGGGCGCGGCATGGATGGCGCGGCGTTCAGGCGCACCAGCTATGCCGCGCGTTTCGAGAGGGACAACCTGCCCGGCGCGTGGGACAAGCTGCAGGCCAACGTCTACTACAACGACGCCGACCACCTGATGGACAACTACACCCTGCGCACGCCCAACCCGGACAGCGCGATGCCGATGCCGATGGCCGCCAACGTGGACCGCCGCACCACCGGCGGGCGGATCAGCTCGGAATGGCGCTGGCAGGCCATCGCCATCGTGGCCGGCCTCGATGCCCAGGACAGCCGCCACCGCAGCCGCAGCGGCATGGGGCGCAATACCTACCGGCAGCAACCCTGGTCCACCGACGCACGCTTTGAGAACCTCGGTGCGTTCACCGAGATCACCCTGGGGGAAGGCACTGCCCAGCGCTGGGTGGGCGGGCTGCGCCTGGACCGCGCGGAAGTGACCGACGCGCGTGCCGGCAGCGGGATGATGGGGATGCCCAACCCGACCGCGGGGCAGCAGCGTCGGGAGGACCTGGGCAGCGGTTTCGTGCGGTTCGAACGCGATCTGTCTCCGTCGCTGACCGGGTATGCGGGCATCGGCCACAGCGAGCGCATGCCCGATTACTGGGAGCTGTTCTCGCCGGACATGGGGCCGATGGGCGCGGTCAACGCGTTTGCGGGCATTGCGCCGGAGAAGACCACGCAGCTCGATATCGGCCTGCAGTACCGCACCACGCGGCTGGACGCGTGGGTGTCGGCCTATGCGGGGCGGCTGCAGGACTACATCCTGTTCCGCTACATGGATGGGGGCATGATGGGCAGCATGAGCCAGGCCAGCAACGTGGATGCGCGGATCGCCGGCGCGGAGGCGGGCGCGACCTGGACCGTGGGCACGCAGTGGAAGCTGGGTGGCACGCTGGCCTATGCGTGGGGCCAGAACCGCAGCGACGGTACACCGCTGCCGCAGATGCCGCCGCTGGAAGCGCGGCTGAGCGCAAACTGGCAGGGCGAACGCTGGGGCGTGGGTGCGCTCGGCCGTGCGGTGGCCCACCAGCACCGCGTGGCCGACAACCAGGGCAACGTGGTCGCCCGCGACCTGGGCCCGAGCGCGGGCTTCGCGACGCTGGCGCTCAATGCGAGCTACCGGATCAGCGAGGCGCTGCAGCTCAGCGCGGGCATCGACAACGTGTTCGACCGGGCCTACAGCGAGCACCTGAACCTGGCCGGCAGCGCCGATTTCGGCTTCCCGGCCGATCCGGTCCGGATCAACGAGCCGGGCAGGACCGCGTGGATGAAGGTGAATTACCGGTACTGACGGGGATGCTGTCTGCTTGAGAAGAACGCCTCGGTTTCGTCAGGAATCGGGGCGTTTCTTTTGGCTCTTCCTCCATCTGCGGGACAACGCCTTGCAACGGCTCGCGAGTGCAGCGCCCTACGTGTGAGGGCGGGTACGGGCGGGGGTGCGGGACACGCTGCAAGTACGTCCATGTAAGCTCCTTTTGCGCCATCCATGGCG
>NZ_JAVWXA010000144.1:0-7778 GCF_036662295.1 Stenotrophomonas sp. | reverse complement strand
GCGCAGTTCGTGCAACCACAGGATATTCTCGTTCAAGCGCGATGCTCCGTTTGGCCATCGCCCGAGGCGGGCTTGGATGGCCACGTCCGTAGGAAGAAGCCGATATGATGCCGGGCAGACCGCCGTCGGCACAAGCTTGTATCGACGGCCTTTTTAAGCTTCAGAGGGGGTAAAAGGCGCATGTCGACGATCCGTCCGGTGTTCTACGTGTCCGATGGAACCGGTATCACCGCTGAAACCATTGGGCATAGCCTCCTGACCCAGTTCTCCGGGTTCAGCTTCATTACCGACCGCATGTCGTTCATCGACGACCCGGAAAAGGCGCGCGAAGCCTGTGAACGGATCCGGGCGGCGGGGGAGCGCTACCAGGTCCGGCCGATCGTGGTCAGTTCCTGCGTGGACAGCGCGCTGAGCGTGATCCTGGCCGAAAGTGGCGGGCTGATGCTGGACGTGTTCGCCCCCTTCATCGAGCCGCTGGAGCGGGAACTGGCCGTCAACCGCCACTCCCGGGTCGGCCAGGCGCACGGCATGGTCGACTTCGAGACCTACCACCGGCGCATCAACGCGATGAACTTCGCGCTGACCCACGATGACGGCATCGCCATCAACTACGACGATGCCGACGTGATCCTGGTGGCGGTGTCGCGGGCCGGCAAGACCCCCACCTGCATCTACCTGGCCCTGCATTACGGCGTGCGCGCGGCCAACTACCCGCTCACCGACGAGGACCTGGAGCACGACCGCCTGCCGCCGCGGCTGCGCCCTTACCGCAAGAAGCTGTTCGGCCTCACCATCGACCCGGACCGCCTGCAGCAGATCCGCCAGGAGCGCCGCCCCAACTCGCGCTACGCCAACCTGGACACCTGCAAGCGCGAGGTGGCCGCGGCCGAGACCATGTTCCGGATGGAGCGGATCGCCACGCTCAGCACCACCCATACCTCCATCGAGGAGATCTCCAGCAAGGTGCTGACCACCCTGGGGCTGCAGCGCGAGCTGTATTGAGGGCGGGTCCCACCGCCTGGGTGATCCCCCGACCGGGCCGATCCCACGACCCACGGTCGTGGGCTTTCGTTTGGGCCGGGGCGGCCCCACGTTGAAGGATCAACGTGTAGGATCGACCCCATGGCCCAGGCATCGCCCCGTATCGAACGCATCCCCAGGCTCAGCCGGCTGAGCTGGCTGATGGGGCTGTACGCGGAGAACTACCAGCACCTGGTGCGGCTGTTCGCGCCGGCCGAACTGGTTCCCGGCAGCTACGTGTCCTCGGTGGGCGACGGGCTGGACGTCCGGCTGGACGTGATCGAGTGCCACCGCTACACGGTGGAGCTGCGGCTGACCTACGATTTTGCCGACCCGGTCACCGGCCAGCCCGACCCCTCGGCCTACGTGCGCCTGTACCGCGACGCGCGCCAGGCCGAGACCACCCACTGCTATGTGGGCCGTCGCTGGCAGGACGTGGTGGGCATGTACCCGCCGCCGGCCGAGCTGATCAGCCACCGCATGCGGATGAACACCTTCCTCGGCAAGTGGCTGGAATACCTGGCCGAGCGTGGCCATGGCGTGGCCACCCTGCGCCGTGATGGCGATGCGCTGCCGGCCCCGGCCGACACCCGGCGCACCCAGGTGGCCGGCTGAGCCGACCGCCGCGCCGCTATCGCGCATAATCGGGGTTTGTGTTCCGTGAGCCGCGCCCATGCCCTATACCCCGATCATGGCCACCCTCGGCTACGTGCTGTCCGCCGATGGCACCCAGGCCTTGATGATCCACCGCAATGCCCGCCCCGGTGACCTGCACCTGGGCAAGTACAACGGGCTGGGCGGCAAGATGGAACGCGACGAAGATGCCGCCGCCTGCATGCGCCGGGAGATCCGCGAGGAGGCCGGCATCGAGTGCGGCAGCATGCGCCTGCGCGGCACCATCAGTTGGCCGGGCTTCGGCAGGAACGGCGAGGACTGGTTCGGCTTCGTCTTCATCATCGATGACTTCACCGGCACCCCGCTGACCTCCAACCCGGAGGGCACGCTGGAGTGGGTGGACCTGGACAAGCTGGACACGCTGCCGCTGTGGGAGGGCGACCGCAGCTTCCTGCCGCTGGTGTTCGGCGAGGACCCGCGCGCCTTCCACGGGGTGATGCCTTACCGCGACGGCGCCATGCAATCCTGGTCCTACACCCGCCTCTGACGGGTCATGCTGGCCGCTGGCCGGCAACCCCGCACGGGCGGGCGGCAGCGCCCCACCCACTGGTAGTGCCGGCCGCTGGCCGGCAACCACGCACCCCATCAACGTTCATCGCCGCCCGCCCGATGGCGGCCTTATCGATGCGCCAGCAGCAGGTGGAAGTGCTTGTCCACCACGCCCCCGTCGTTGCCGGTGGCGTGTTCGCGATGGTCGCGCCAGCCGCACACGCGCAGCCCGGCGCTGTGCAGTGCCAGCTCCACCTCGGCCAGGCCGTGCAGGTGGACGTCATGCGCGGCGAAGGGCAGGGTACGCATGAAGGCGACATCGACGAAGGCCAGGCACAGGCGGCCGCCCGGGCGCAGCACCCGCGCCAGCTCGGCCAGCGGTGCGCCCAGGTCGTCCCGGAAGTACAGCGTGTTGACCGCCAGCGCCGCATCCACGCACGCATCTTCCAGTGCCAGTGCGTGGACATCGCCGCGCTCCACCCGCGCCCGTGCCTGCAGGCCGGCCAGCGCCAGCCGCTCCTGTGCGGCGTCGACCATCGCCTCGGACACCTCGATGCCGAGGTAGCGGCTGCCGGGCGCGCGCAGCAGGTCGCCGGCAAAGGCGGCATTGCCCGGGCCGATCTCCAGCACCGTCTGGTGGGCGCCCACCGCCAGCAGGGCGATGGCCGCCTGGTTGAGCGCGCCATTGCTGCGGTTCATCGATTCGGCCACCGCCAGCGCGGCGCCGCCGTGCGGATGGCGCAGCTGGGCGGCACGCTGTTGGGGGGAAAGCACGCGGGCAACTCCTGTCGCAAAGGGCGGGCAGGACGGGCCGCGGCTGGTCCGCCGGGCACCATAGCGCAACCGGCGGCGCGCGCGAAGACCCTTTTTGGTCACCCCACATGGCCGGCGGTGATCAAGAAATGACCACTGTCGCGTCTATTGAGACTGAGTTGTCCACAGGGGGTGTGGATGACTCGTGCGCAACTTTGTGGATAAGCGGCGGCAGCCCCCGCCGGTCCTCGCTGTCAAGATGGGTGGTCAAAAATTCACCGCGGGTGGGGATGGCGTGAAGGCGGCGCCAAGTGCGGCGTGGGGGCAGGGCGCGTTGCTCTGTCGCGGTTCGGGCCGCTCGCGGTACTCTCTTGCCATTGCCGTCTACAGATCTTCCATGAAACGTCATTTCTCGATGCTGCGTGAGTTCCACCTGGCGGACTGGTTCACCCTGGCCAACGCGTTCTGCGGCACTGGCGCGGTGTTTGCCGCCATGCGCTTCCTGCAGGACGGCGAGCGCAGCTACCTGCTGTTCGGCATGGCGCTGATCCCGCTGGCCTTCATCTTCGATGCGCTCGACGGGCGCATCGCGCGCTGGCGCAAGTCCAGTTCCACGCTCGGGCGCGAGCTGGACTCGCTGTCGGACATCATCTCCTTCGGCGTGGCCCCGGCGGCGCTGGCCTATGCCTGCGGCATGCAGGGCGGCTGGGACTGGCTGGTGCTCAGCTATTTCGTGTGCTGCGGGGTGAGCCGGCTGGCGCGCTACAACGTGACCGCCGAGGCCCTGGCCGGTGACGGCGACAAGGTGCCGTACTTCGAAGGCACGCCGATCCCGACCAGCCTGGCGCTGGTGGTGGTGCTGGCAGTGGCTGCCAGCATGGGCGCGATCGGCCACGACCTGTGGCTGGGCCAGTGGCAGCTTGGCCCGTGGCAGCTGCACCCGATGGTGCTGCTGTTCGCCCTGTCCGGGTCGCTGATGATCAGCAAGACCCTGCGCATTCCCAAGCCATGAACCGGAGCACGTCCATGCGGTGGTCCCATCCGATCCTGCCGGGAGCGGTGCTGTGAGCACGGCGGGCAGCGGCGGCAATGCGGGGGATTTCGAGGCCCTGGCGCGCCAGTATTTCGGCGCCTGGGGCGATGCGTTGCGGCATGCCGCGGTCCCGCCCGGGCCGGCCGGCGCCAGCGGCGGGCCCGGCAGCTGGCAGCAGGCAATCGACCAGTGGGCCAGCCTGCTGCCCAACGCGGCCAGCGGTCCGGCCGACGATGCCGTGCGTCGCTTCCGCGAACAGGCCGGTGGCTGGTACGGCACCATGCAGCAGGTGGCCGGGCAGTTCGCCGGCCAGGACGCCAGCAGCGCCGATGTGGCCCAGGCCTGGCGCAGCGCCGTGCTGGGGCAGGGCGATGGCCTGCTGCAGTGGATGCTGCAGGGCGCCGGCGGGCACACCCAGGGCGAGGGGCTGGATCTGTTCAAGCTGCTGGAAACCCTGCAGCGCGATCTTGGCCCCTGGCTGCAGAGCCCCGCCTTCGGCCCGGCGCGCGAGCACCAGGCGCGCTGGCAGGCGCTGCTGCGTGCGCAGCAGGAATACCAGGCGCACGCGCGCGACTACGTGGAGCTGATCAAGCAGGCGCTGGAGGATGCGTTCACGCTGTTCGAGCAGCGCCTGGCCGAGCACGAGCAACCGGGCAGCCAGTTGACCAGCGCCCGGGCCATGTTCGACCTGTGGATCGAGGCGGCCGAAGAGGCCTATGCCAAGGTGGCCTTGTCCGAGGCCTTCCAGAAAATCTATGCCTCGCTCGGCAATGCGCAGATGCGTCTGCGCGGGGCGAGCCAGCAGGAGATCGAACGGATCTGCGAAGCGCTCGGTCTGCCGACCCGTACCGAAACGGACGCCGCGCATCGGCGCATCACCGAGTTGGAGCGGCTGGTGCGGCGGATGGCGACCGCCGCCGCCGCGCCGGCGCCAGCGGCCGGCCCCGGTCCCACGCCGCGTGCGTCGCCGGCCCGCAAGGCCCCGCCGAAGAAGGACGCAGCGCCCAAGGCGGCCGCCGCTGAACCGACGGCGAAGAAGGCGGCACCGAAGAAGGCCCCGGCAAAACAGGCGCCGGCCAAGCCGGTGGCCGCGAAGGCCGGGACCGGCAAGCGCCCGGCCACCGGCGGCAAGCGCACGCCATGAAAGGACCGCTGGGGTTCAACGCCGACGACCTGCTGCAGGAAACCCTGGCCATGCAGCGCAAGCTGCTGGATGGCCTGAAGCTGCTGCCGTCGGTGGAGGACGTGGACTACGGCGCCACCGCCCGCGAGGAAGTGTGGCGCGACGGCAAGGTAGCGCTGTACCGCTTCATCGGCGCCGAGGCACCGGTGCACGCCACCCCGCTGCTGATCGTCTACGCGCTGGTCAACCGCCCCTACATGGTGGACCTGCAGGCCGACCGCTCGCTGGTGCAGCGCCTGCTGGCGCTCGGCCATGACGTCTACGTGCTGGACTGGGGCTACCCGGACCGCTCCGAGCGCTACCAGACCCTGGAGGACTACCTGCTGCGCTACGTGGATGGCGCGGTGGACCACCTGCACGACGCCGCCGCCGCGCCGGTGAACATGCTCGGCATCTGCCAGGGCGGGGTGTTCGCGCTGTGCTATGCCGCGCTGCGCCAGCACAAGCTGGCCAACCTGATCACCATGGTCACCCCGGTGGATTTCCAGACCCCGGACAACATGCTCTCGCACTGGGCGCGACAGGTGGACGTGGACCTGCTGGTGGACACGCTGGGCAACATCCCGGCCGACCTGATGAATGCCAGCTACCTGATGCTCAAGCCGTTCCGGCTCAACGTACAGAAATACGTGGGCCTGCTGGACATCCTCGATGACAAGGCCGCGCTGGAAGATTTCCTGCGCATGGAGAAGTGGATCTTCGACTCGCCCGACCTGGCCGGGGAAACGTTCCGTGACTTCATCAAGCAGTTCTACCAAAGCAATGGGCTGATGCACGACGGCGTGCGTATCGGCGAGGCGATGGTGCAGCTCTCGCAGGTGACCCTGCCGGTGCTCAACATCTATGCCGAGCAGGACCACCTGGTGCCGCCGGATGCCTCGCGCGCGATGCGCGGCCGGATCGGCAGCGCGGACTATACCGAAAGCAGTTTCCGCGGCGGCCACATCGGCATCTACGTGTCCGGGCGCGCCCAGCGCGAAGTGCCGGGCACGATCACCGCGTGGTTGAAGGACCGTTCCCGATGACGCCGCGTGTCCTGCCGTGGCTGGTTTTGGCGCTGGCCGCCTCGCACGCCGCCCAGGCCGCGCCCGGCGACAGCGCCCGCCGCGAGATCGCCGGCCTGATCGGTGCGCTGGACGGTTCGGCCTGTCGCTTCCAGCGCAACGGCAGCTGGCATGACGCCGCCGAGGCACGCGCCCACCTGCAGCGCAAGTACGACTACCTGCTCAGGAAGGACCAGGTGGACACCGCCGAGCAGTTCATCGAGCGCGCCGCCAGCCAGAGCAGCATGAGCGGCAAGCCTTACCGGATCGCCTGCCCGGGCCAGCCCGAGCAGACCGCCGCGGTCTGGTTCACGGCCCGGCTGAAGGCCCTGCGTCAACGCACCCCGTAGACACCGCCCGGGTTACAGTGCGCCACCCCTCGCCGGAGACCGCCGCCATGAACGCCACGCCGCGCCCGCTGTCGCGCTCGCTCAACGACCGCATGATCGCCGGGGTGATGGGCGGCATCGCGCACCGGTTCGGCTGGAGTGCCACCTTGGTGCGCGTGCTGTTCGTGCTGGTCTCGGTACTGTCGGCCGCGTTCCCCGGCATCCTGGTCTATCTGATCCTGTGGCTGTTGATTCCCAACGAGGCCGATTGAGACTGCCTGCCTTTGCGCTGCGCACCCTGCAGGGGCTGGGTGCGCTGTGGACCGCGCCCAACACCCTGATCGGCCTGGTGGCCGGCCTGGCCGGCATGCTTGGCGGCGCGCGCGCGTCGTGGAACCGCCGTGACCTGGCGGTGGTGTTCCGGCAGTGGCCGTGGGGGCCGGGCGGCGCGATCACCTTGGGCAACGTGATCCTGCACACCGGGCCGGTGCTGGATGTGCCGTGCCGCACCTATGCCCACCAGGCCGGCCATTGCACCGAGCCGGTGATCGGCCTGCACGACCACGAGCGGGCGCATGTCTACCAGTACCTGGTGCTGGGGCCGCTGTACCTGCCGGTGTACCTGTTGTGCGGTGGGGTCAGCGCGCGCAACCCCTTCGAACGGGCCGCCGACGTGTACGCGCTGACCGGTCGCGGCTGGTGGCCCGCGCGGGTGTTAGCGAAACGTTAAATCCGTGCCATTCAACGTCGTGCAACGCGACGTCATCTGCATGCAAACAATGGTTATTAGGCTGCATGACGAATCAGTCAGGTTCGGCGCGGTAAGCTGGTGGCTGTTGTATATGCACGATGCTTCACAGGAGGAGTACATCACATGGCAATCGTTCTTTATGTCGGTGGTAGCAAGGATGGCGACAAGGGCCTGGTGCCCCATGGCTTCAGCAAGTCGCGGGCCGATACCGAAAATGGCCCGGAGATCTACACCGAGCGGTTCATGGAGCTGCCGGGGATCGGCAGGATCCGGGTGATGGCGCTGGAATCCCTGCGCGACGACATCGTCCACCAGCAGATGGCCCGCCACTACCGCTAGCGGCAGGGGTGGTGCCGGCGGTTGGCCGGCTCCCCGCGATCCCAGATTTCGGTAATACCGGCCGCTGGCCGGCTCCCCGCGATCCCAGATTTCGGTAATACCGGCCGCTGGCCGGCTCCCCGCGATCCCAGATTTCGGTAATACCGGCCGCTGGCCGGCTCCC
>NZ_JAVWXA010000143.1:0-7860 GCF_036662295.1 Stenotrophomonas sp. | reverse complement strand
TGCCGGTCATCGTGGTCGGCAACGTCACCGCCGGCGGCACCGGCAAGACCCCGCTGACCATCGCCCTGGTCGACCGCCTGCGCGAGGCCGGCTGGAAGCCCGGCGTGGCCAGTCGCGGTTACGGCCGGCAGGAGCCGGGCGTGGCGCGCTGGGTCGAGGCGGGCACCTCCACCGCGTTGGGGGGCGACGAGCCGGTCCTGATCGCCTGGAAGACCGGCGTGCCGGTGCGGGTGGACGCCGACCGCGTGGCCGCCGGCCGCGCGCTGGTCGAGGCCGGCTGCGACATCATCGTCTGCGACGACGGCCTGCAGCATTACCGGCTGGCGCGCGACATCGAGATCGAAGTGGTGGATGCCCAGCGTCGCTACGGCAATGGCCGGATGATTCCGGCCGGGCCGCTGCGCGAGCCGGCCAGCCGCGCCAACGACTGCGATTTCCGCGTGGTCAACATGGGCCAGGCCAGCCACGGCGCCGGTGAAGCGCCGACGTGCGGCTTCGGCGAGTGGCCGATGCAGCTGCACATCGACAGCGCCCAGCCGCTCAGCGGTGGGCGCGCACGCACGCTGGCCCATTTCCGCGGCCAGCGCGTGCATGCCGTGGCCGGCATCGCGCACCCGCAGCGCTTCTTCGAGATGCTGCGCGCGCACGGCCTGGGCGTGGTCCCGCATGCGTTCCCCGATCACCACGCCTACCAGGCGGCCGACCTGCGCTTTGGCAGCGAGCTGCCGGTGCTGATGACCGAGAAGGACGCGGTGAAGTGCAAGGTGTTCGCCAATGAATGGCATTTTGCCGTACCGCTGGCCGCCGACCTGCCCGCCGCGTTCTGGGTCAACCTGCTGGATCGGCTGGACAAGCTCGGCAAGCGTTGACCGCCGCGCCTGCCTCCCGAATTCCCCGTGTCATTGTCGAGAGTTTCCGCATGAGTGCCTCCGTCGATTTCGTCGTCGCCATTCCCGCCCGTTTCGCCGCCTCGCGCCTGCCCGGCAAGCCGCTGCGGCTGCTGGGTGGCCAGCCGCTGGTGCTGCGCGTGGCGCAACGCGCGCTGCTGGCCGGCGCGCGCGAGGTCTGGGTGGCCACCGATGACGCGCGCATCGCCGATGCCCTGCAGGGCCTGGCCGAGGTGCGCGTGGCGATGACCTCGGCCGACCACGCCTCGGGCACCGACCGCCTGGCCGAGTGCGCCGCGCAGGCCGGCTGGGGCGATGACACGGTGGTGGTCAACCTGCAGGGCGATGAGCCCTTCGCGCCGGCCGAGGGCATCGTGGCGGTGGCCGAAGCGCTGGTCTGCAGCGGGGCGCAGATGTCCACCCTGGCCACCCCGGTGGAGGACGCCGAGCACCTGTTCGACCCCAACGTGGTCAAGGTGGTGCGCAAGCAGAACCTGGACGCCCTGTATTTCAGCCGGGCCCCGATCCCGTGGCACCGCGACGCCTTCGCGCGTTCGCGGGAGACCCTGTCCGGCCCGCACTGGCTGCGCCACATCGGCATCTACGGCTACCGCGCCGGCTTCCTGCGCCAGTTCGCGGCGCTGCCGCCGGGCGTGCTGGAGCAGCTGGAGTCGCTGGAGCAGCTGCGCGCGCTGGAGGCCGGCCATCGGATCAGCGTGGCGCTGACCCCGGCCGCGTTCCCGCCCGGCATCGACACCCCCGAGGACCTGGCCCGCGCCGAGGCCTGGCTGGCGGCGCATCCCTGACCGGAGTGCGGCGGTCGGGATAGGCCATGCCGATCCCCGCCGCAAATTTGGCGCCGGCACGACGATTGCATGACGCCGACTCCGGCATAATCGGGGCATGAACGTACAGCCTGTCCAGGACCTGCCCGAATTCGCCACGTGGCTCAATGCCGCGCCCACCACCCTGACCGAGCTGCGCGGGCGGCCGGTGGTGCTGGCCTTCGTCAACGCCGCCTCGGTGTGGTGCGCGCAACGCCTGGCCGAGCTGGCCCAGTGGCAGCTGCGCAACCCGGGCCGGCTGCAGCTGCTGGTGCTGCAGGTGCCGCGCTTCGACTGCGAACGCGAGCCGGAGCAGGCGCTCAAGCTGCTCCGTCGGCAGGGGCTGGCCGCGCCGGCGCTGCTGGATGGCGACTGGGACGGCTGGCGGCGCTTCAACATCACCGCCTGGCCCACCCTGGTGCTGCTGGATGCGCAGGGGCGCGAGCGTGACCGCCTGGTCGGCTTCGGCGGCGAACTCGAGCGCGCCCTGACGGCGCTGTGCGAAGGCGTGGGCCGCCCGCCCGACGCCGAGCCGGCGCGCGAACTGCATCCCGAGCCGCGCCTGCCGCTGCGCTTCCCGGTCGGCCTGGTGGCCACCACCGAGCGCCTGTACATCGCCGACAGCGGCCACCATCGCGTGCTCGAGTGCAGCCATGGCGGACGGGTGCTGCGCCAGTTCGGGCTGGGCACCGCCGATTTCATGGATGGCGGGCCGGGCGAAGCCGCCTTCAACCGGCCGCAGGGCCTGGCCCTGGAGCGCGATGCGCTGTACGTGGCCGACACCGGCAACCATGCGCTGCGCCGCATCCACCTGCTCACCGGCCAGGTCGACACCCTGTGCGGCACCGGCCGCCCCGGTGAGCCGCTCGAAGGCGTGGTGACGCAGCCGCGCGGGGTGCCACTGAACCACCCGCAGGGGCTGGCGGTGGCCGACAACCAGATCCATATCGCCATGGCCGGGGACAACTGCATCTGGAGCTACCACCTTGGCCAGCGCACCCTGAAGTGGCGCGCCGGTTCGGGTGCCATCGACGTGCGCGACGGCAGTGGCCACCTGGCCGCGTTCGCGCAGCCGGCCGCGGTCGCCGCCGTGCAGCAGGTGCTGTATGTCTGCGACGCGCTGGGCTCCTCGATCCGCGCCATGCAGCTGCGTGGCGACCTGGTGCAGACGCTGGTGGGGCAGGGGCTGTGGTCCTTCGGCGACGAGGACGGCCCGCGCGCGCTGGCCCAGCTGCAGCACCCACAGGCGATCGCGATGAGCCCCGATGCGCCGCTGCTGTGGATCGCCGATGCCGGCAACGGGCGCCTGCGCACGCTGCGCCTGGGCGGTGGCGAGCTGAGCACGCTGGAACTGCCACGCCGCCTGCACGGCCCGGCGGGCCTGGCCCTGGGCGGCGGTGCAGTGTGGATCGCCGAGACCGATGCCCACGCCGTGCTGCGCTTCGACCCGGTCAGCGGCGTATTGAGCGACGTGCCGATCACCGAATGACCGCGTCCACCGCTCCGGCCTTCGATGGCAAGGCATTCGCGGCCCACCTGAGTACCGCGCCCGGCGTTTACCGCATGTACGCCGCCGATGACAGCCTGCTGTACGTCGGCAAGGCGCGTGCGCTGCGCAACCGCGTGGGCAGCTATTTCAACGGCACGCCCAAGACCACCCGGATCATGTCGATGCTGTCGCAGGTGGCGCGCATGGACGTGACCGTGACCCGCTCGGAGGCCGAGGCGCTGCTGCTGGAAAACCAGCTGATCAAGTCGCTGTCGCCGCGCTACAACGTGTCCCTGCGCGACGACAAGACCTACCCGCACGTGCTGCTCACCCGCGAGGAATGGCCGCGCATCGCGCTGCACCGCGGGCCGCGCGCGGTGCCGGGTCGTTACTTCGGCCCGTACCCGGGCGTCACCGCGGTGCGCGACACGCTCAACCTGATGCACAAGCTGTTCAAGCTGCGCAGCTGCGAGGACAGCGTGTTCCGCAACCGCACCCGGCCCTGCCTGCAGTATCAGATCGGCCGGTGCAGCGCGCCCTGCGTGGACCTGGTGGCGGCCGGCGACTATGCCGAGTCGGTGCGCCGCGCCTCGATGTTCCTGGAAGGCAAGAGCGACCAGCTCGGGCGCGAGCTGGGCACCCAGATGCAGGCGGCCAGCGAGGCGTTGGAGTTCGAGCAGGCCGCGCGCCTGCGCGACCTCATCACCGCGCTGCGCAGCATGCAGACCCGCCAGTACGTGGACGGCCGCGCCGCCGATCTGGACGTCCTGGCCTGCGCCACCCAGGGCGCCAATGCCTGCGTGATGCTGCTGGCCTTCCGTGATGGCCGCAACATGGGCACGCGCCCGTTCTACCCGCGCACCAACGGCGAGGAGAGTGCCGAGGAGGTGCTGGCCGCGTTCGTCTCGCAGTACTACGCCGAGCACTCGCCACCGCGCGAAATCCTGCTGGACCGCGAGATCCCCGATGCCAGCCTGATCGAGTCGGCGCTGTCGGCCTCGGCCGAGGTCAAGGTGCAGCTGAAGTGGAACGTGCGCGGCGAACGCGCCGGCTACGTCGAGCTGGCCAGCCGCAACGCGCAGATCACCCTGGTCAGCGAACTCACCAGCCGCAGCGCCCAGCACGCGCGCAGCGAGGACCTGCGCCAGATGCTGGGCCTGGCCGAGCAGGTCAAGCGGGTGGAGTGCTTCGACATCAGCCACACCATGGGCGAGGCCACGGTGGCCTCGTGCGTGGTGTTCGATGCCAGCGGCCCGGTGCGCAGCCAGTACCGGCGCTTCAACATCAGCGGCATCGAGCCGGGCGATGATTACGCGGCGATGCGCCAGGCGATCGAGCGCCGCTTCCGCCGCGCGGTCGAGGAGGACGGCGTGCTGCCGGACCTGCTGCTGATCGACGGCGGTGCCGGCCAGCTCGGCCAGGCCCAGGCCGCGCTGGCCGACCTCGGCGTGGAAGGGGTGATGCTGGTGGGCGTGGCCAAGGGCGTGGAACGCCGGGCAGGGCATGAGGCCCTGGTGCTGCCCGACGGCCGCGAGCTGCGCCCGGGGGCGGCCTCGCCGGCCCTGCAGTTCATCCAGCAGGTCCGCGACGAGGCCCACCGCTTTGCCATCACCGGCCACCGCGGGCGCCGCCAGAAGGCGCGCATGACCAGCAAGCTGGAAGACATCGCCGGCATCGGCCCGCGCCGGCGCGCCAGCCTGCTCAAGCATTTTGGTGGCCTGGTCGGCCTCAAGGCGGCGGGCGAGGCGGAAATCGCGAAAGTGGACGGCATCAATGACGCCCTCGCTGCACGCATCTACGCTAACCTGCATGGACTGCCCGCGCCCGACGCGGCGGGCGAGTAGAGAGAAGCGATGAAGTTGACCCTCCCCACCTGGCTCACCCTGCTGCGGATCGTGATGATCCCGGTGCTGGTACTGGTGTTCTACCTCCCCTACAAGTGGACCAATTTCGCCTCGGCGGCGATCTTCGGCCTGGCCGCGATCACCGACTGGCTGGATGGCTGGATCGCCCGCCGCTACAACCTGGCCTCGGCCTTCGGCGCCTTCCTGGACCCGGTCGCGGACAAGCTGATGGTGGCCGTGGCGTTGTTCCTGATCGTGCAGGGCCACCCGACCGCGTGGATGGCGGTGTGGGCGGCGGTGATCGTCGGGCGCGAGATCGCCGTCTCGGCGCTGCGTGAGTGGATGGCCGAGATCGGCCAGCGCGCCAAGGTGCGGGTGGCGCTGATCGGCAAGATCAAGACCACCGCGCAGATGGTGGCGCTGCTGTGCCTGCTGTATTCGGTGGCCCCGCATACGCCGATGCAGGACATCTGGATGGGCGTGCAGGTCTTCCACGTCGGTGACTGGACCCTGGCCATCGCCTCCATCCTCACGTTGTTCTCCGGCCTGCAGTACCTGCACGCGGCGTGGCCGAGCCTGCGCGAGGACGAACGCGCCGCACGAGAAAGCGCGCGTGCGAAAAAGAATGGCTGAGGGCTGTTGACAGCACCGCGTTTGGCTGTAGAATTTCGCCTCCCAAGCGGGAATAGCTCAGTTGGTAGAGCGCAACCTTGCCAAGGTTGAGGTCGCGAGTTCGAGTCTCGTTTCCCGCTCCAGATACGGTTTTTCAGGGCAATTCATCGCCCGGAAAGCAGAACGAAAAAAGCGACCGCAAGGTCGCTTTTTTTGTGGCGCGGGCCCGCGCGCGCCGGTCATGGCGATGCGTCGGTCGCCGCCATGCAATCGTCCTGGAAGTTCAGTCGCTCGTCCTTGATGCCGACGCAACGCTCCACCCGTCTGTCGTCCTGCATCGCCGCAAAGCGCAGCAGCCACGGCGCGGGCAGGGGATGCAGGGCCGCTGCCGCGTCGCTGCCCATGTCGATGGCCTGCTCGATCGAGTGCACGCAGCTTTGCAGCAGGACGAAATCCTGCACGACCAGTGCGCCATTGCGCACGGCCAGCAACATCAATCCATCTTCCTGCCCCGCGCCGCAATAGCCCGATGGCGAACCCGGATTGGACGGCGCGCTGACCAGCAGCAGCACGCTGTTGTCCGGCGCTGCCGCCACGCGATGCCGGCCCACCGCCTGCACGGTGTCCGACCGGGACAGCGCATCGCGCAGTGTCGGGTTCACCCGCAACACGCTGGTCCCGGCGCCTGACTGCAGCTGCGCGCTGCCCTGGGCGCTGTCGATGCGCAGGTGCGCGCCGCTGCCATCGGCCAGCGCCACGGTGAGCACCGGTGGCGCGGCCATCAGCGGGGCAGTGGCCAGCAGTGGGGTCAGCCCAAGCAGCGCGCCCAGCAGCGGCACGTGGCGGTGGCGGCGGTCATGCATCGGCGGCCGCCGCGCGTATCTTCGCCAGGCCGTTCACCCGCGTCGTGATGTTGTCCGGGTCGCCACCGCGAGGGAGGGGGCAGGACCCGCGGGTGATGTGGCGAACCTGCAACGCGACATCCGATGTTATGAAGGGCTTCCTTGTCGTTGGTGCCTGCACCGCGCGGCGCGGGCCAGGCATGACGGTGATGGACGGGCCGCCACCGTAGCATTCCGTGCGGGCATCGTCAGGCCGGCAGCGGCCGCTTCATACCCGCTTCACCGGCACTTCATGGCCTGCCCGCCGACGCACGCGACGCTGCACGCTCCTTTCTACAAGGCAGACGCGCGATGCTTTCTCCTTCCCCCGCCCACGATTACGACCTGGTCGTGGTCGGCGCCAGTTTTGCCGGGGCCGCCTGCGCGCTGGCCGCCGCCCAGTACGGCCTGCGCGTGTGCGTGCTGGAGCGCAAGGCCGCAGGTAGCGGTAGTCCAGGCGGTTGCCGTCGGGCAGGCGGGCGTGGCTGAGCTGGCCGAGGGCGTCGTAGCGGTAGCGCAGGGTGGCGCGGCCCTGGTGCTCGGTGATCAGGCGGTCGTTGAGGTCGTACTCGTAGGCTAGCGGCCAGTGGCCGTCGTCGACGCTGACCAGGCGGCCGAGGTGGTCGTGGCGGTAGTGCACCGCGTTGCCGTCGGGCAGTTTTTTGACCAGTAGGCGGCCGGCGCTGTCGCGCTGGTATTCGGTCTTGAGCGGGGTGTCGTCCTCGCCGAACTCGGTCTTCTCGATCAGCTGGCCGTTGAGGTCGTAGACATACGCGGTGCGCTTGCCGTCGAAGCCGATTTCCTGGCTGATCAGGCCGTTGGGGTGGTAGTCGAGGGTGTAGCGCTCGCCGCGTTCGTTGTCGATCTGGGTTAGCAGCAGGCGGGCGTTGTCGTAGCGGTAGCTGAGCTGGCTGCCGTCGGGGTTGACCTGCTTGGCCAGCCGTGCGTTTTCATCGACCGAATGTCCTTCAGTGCGCGGCAGTCCACAATGTTTATATGTTGATTTGTGAGTCGCCTTGATGAGTACTTATAACTTGGGGTTGAGTGCAGTCATTCGGTACCATTTAAGTAGACGGTAGGGCCGTTAAGTGCAATGTATTCGGCTTCTATGAGTATTTGGCATTTATCGTTTTTGATAATGATCTCATATTGGTTTTTTTCTTTTTTGATTGTTGCGATTAATGGTTCTTTTGTGTGTTTGTATTGAATTTTAAGGTTGTTTGTTTTTAGAAATCTTAGTCCAATTTGGCAGGTATTGAATTCTTGTAGTGAATCGCCCAGGGTTTTGTAGACAGTCGTCAGCCGTTTAGTGCGTACTGCTTC
>NZ_JAVWXA010000142.1:0-8041 GCF_036662295.1 Stenotrophomonas sp. | reverse complement strand
GCGCCGCCCTCGACGCATAACGCCGCCGTGGTAGAGCCACCCCATGGGTGGCTGCTCTGCGATCCGGTATCACTCGCAGCCACCCATGGGGTGGCTCTACCCGGTCGATCCGGCATCACGCGCAGCCACCCATGGGGTGGCGCTGCCCGGTCGATCCGGCATCACGTGCAGCCACCCATGGGGTGGCGCTACCCGGTCGCGGGTAGGGACGAAAACGGCAGCCGCCTGTACCAGCGCGGCTGCCGTGGAGGACCGGGGCCCCGCCGTGGCGGCGGGGCGGGGTGGGTTAGAACTTCCAGTTCACGCCGAAGTACAGCTGGCGGCCGGTGTAGGTGTTGGAGATCAGACGCGCCTTGCTGTCGCTGCCCAGGTAGATGCGCTGCTCGGACTTGGTCGCGTTGAGCACCGAGGCGGTGAGGGTCAGGGCATCGGTCAGGTTGTAGGCCGCGTTGAGGTCGAGCTGGTCGTAAGGCTCGGAGTACTGGGTGAGGCCGTTGACCAGGCCGCCCACCACTTCACCGCGACGGTTGTAGGAAGCGCGCGCGAGGAACTTCTCGTTCTCGTAGAACAGGGTGATGTTGGCCTGGTTCTTGGCGCTGCCCACCAGCGGCGAGGAGCCGATGTTCTGGCCGTCCAGCACGATCGAGGCCAGGTTGGTGTCGTTGTAGGTGTAGTTGGCCTGCACGCCGAAGCCCATCTGGAAGGTGTACTGGCCATACAGCTCCACACCCTGCGAAACGCCGTCACGGCCGTTGGCTTCGGTTTCGTACTTCTGCACGGTCACCGTCTGGCCACCCACGGTCATCTGCTGGTCGCGCACCACCGGCACGGTGAAGTTGTCCACGTTCTTGCGGAACAGGGCCGCACCGGCCACCGCGCCCGGCTGGAAGTACCACTCCAGGCCGATGTCGAACTGGGTCGCTTCGAACGGCTCCAGGTTCTTGTTGCTGCCATGGCCGTACCAGCCCGGGGTGTCGGTGCCGCCGGCCACGCGGCGGTCATTGCTGTATTCCTCGCTGACGTAGCTCAGGCTGCCCGGCGCGGCGATGCTGGTGTAGCCGGGGCGGGCGATCACCTTGGAAGCGGCGCCACGCAGCACCAGGTTGTCGGTGATGTCCCAGGCGATGTTGAAGCTGGGCAGGAAGTCGGTGTAGGTGCGTTCCAGCGAGGCGAACTCGTAGGTCTTCTCGCGCGCCAGGCCGTCGGGCAGGCGCACGAAACCGCTCTGGCATACATAGCCGGTGTTGGAGGCGATCAGCGGGGCGGCCGCCGGGTCGTTGCAGCCCATCGGTGCGCCGGCCGCGTTGTCCTGGAAGTAGTCGTTGAACTTCTCCACCGAATCGCTGGACTCGGCGAACTGCCGGGTGCGCACCACGCGCACGCCGACGTTGCCGCGCAGGCGCTCGGTGCGGAAGTTGGCCTGGAAATAGCCCGAGTAGATCTTCTCGTTGACGTTGTAGACGAAGTCCTCTTCCTTGCGGCTGTGCGAGCCGCCGTACTTCTGGTTGAGGAAGTCGATGTAGGCCGGATAGTTGATGCCCGGGAACACGTTGGCGTTGAAACCGCCGGCGATGTTGCTGATCGGGCTGGACAGGAAGAAGCCGGGCTGGGCCAGGCCGGCGGTGGAATCGCAACCAGCTTGGTAGCGGTTGTTGTCGTAGTCGGCCGGGTCCTTGCCCTGGCACACCCAGTAGGTGTTGCCGGTGTTGCGGTGCACTTCGCCGTCACGATACTTGGCGCCGAACTGGATCGAGTCCAGCCAGCCGCTTTCGAACATCTTGGTGACGTCGGCCTGGAAGTAGTTCTGCTTGACCTCGGTCTGCATCCACGAGGACCCGGTGGAACCGGTGTCGATCTCGGCGATGCCGGCCATCAGCTGGTCCTGCAGGTTCGGCGAGAAGCTCACGCTCGGCGTGCCGGTCAGGTCCCAGGCGGTGTAGCTGTTGCCGGACTGCCACACCCCGTCCACCTGGCGGCGCGGCTTGGCCGACATGCCGAAGTTCATCGACGGGCCACCCTCGGACCAGGTGCGGCCACCGGTGAAGGAGGCCTTCCACAGCGGGCTGATGTCCCAGTCGATGGTCAGGTCGGCGGTCTGGGAGAGCGCCTTTTCCTTGCTGTAGGTGCCGGTGAGCTGCGGGGTGGGGATGGTGCAGTCATCCGGGCCCCAGCCACCGGGGGCCATGCCGGCGGCGGCCGCCTGTTCTTCGCTGCAGTAGTAGGTCTTGCCGGCCAGCTTTTCGTACTGCGCGCCGGTGACGATACTGCCGCTGGGGTCGAAGTCCAGCCCGTTGAGCAGGCGCCCGCCGGCCCAGTTGCCGTCGCCGTTGAAGCGCGCCAGGTTCCACTCGGGCACCTTCAGCATGTTCTGGGTGTAATTGCCTTCCAGCTCGAAGCGGAAGTAGTTGGCGGTCAGGGTGAGGTTGTCGATCGGCTTGAACTGGAACGTGAACTGCCCGCCGGTCCGCTCGCGCTTCTCTTCCTTCACCGCGAAGTTGGCCGAGGTGGGCATGAAGAATTCGCTGTAGTTGCGCCCGCTCTGGTCGTTGAAGCCCGACTGGCCCCACCAGTAGTGGATGCCGTCCTGGTCCAGCACGTTGCCGTTGGCATCCACTGCATCGGTGCCGTTGCCGTACCACTGGTAGTCCTCGGTGCTCACCTGCATCGTGCGGCTGGTGCGCTTCTGCTTGGTGGCGCCGATCAGCACGCCGAAACGCTCGTCCTGGCTGTGCCAGGAGTACAGCGCCGAGGCCTGCGGATCCACGTCATGGCTGGTGTCCGAGGAGGTGCCTTCCAGGTTCACGTAGCCCGAGTTGGTTTCCATCTCCAGCGGGCGACGGGTGTGCAGGATGACCGTGCCGCCGATGCCACCTTCGTCGATGCGGGCCTCCGGCGACTTGAACAGCTCCGCGCTGGACAGCATGTTGGCCGGCAGCAGCGTGTAGTTGAACGAACGGGTGGCCTCGTTGTTGGTTTCCGAGGTGGCCACGTAGTTGCCGTTCAACTGGGTCAGGGTGAGGTCCGGGGCCAGGCCGCGCACACTGACGGTCTTGCCTTCGCCGCCGCTGCGCTCGATGACCACGCCCGGCACGCGCTGCAGCGCATCGGCCACGTTCTTGTCGGGGAACTTGCCCACGTCCTCGGCGGTGATCACTTCGACCACGGCGTTGGCGTCGCGTTTCTGCTGCAGGCTCTTTTCGATGGCGTAGCGGTAGCCGGTGACCTGCACGCTGTCCAGCGTGGTGGCGTCGGGCGACGCGGCCGGAGCCGCCTGCTGGGCGAACGCGGCGGGGGCCAGGGCGGCGCCCAGCAACGCGGTGGTGATGGCGGCCGACAACCGGTCGCGGTGGCGCATGCGGGACATCTTGTTCATTCCACTCTCTCCCTCTCCTGGATTGAAACGGTGGCGATACGTGATTGAATCGATCTAATTTCGAGCGCCGCTGTTGCCAACGACGAAGCGCGGTGCGTCCCGCATGCAGCGTGGGCTGGCCCCCCCGACCCAACACCCGGCCAACGTGACCGTTTGAAGTTGGATCGATCTAAACGATTGGCGGGGATTTTTTAGCACGGTCGGACGGGCGAAGCATGCTGCTGCGCAATATGGCCAGCGTGTGTCGACGAAATGACGGAATCGCCCTTTTTGTGAAAACGTTTTCTTGCGCGGGCGGGGCGGACGCCCGCCGTCGCGGCCAGCGCCAGGCGCGCAAGCGGCGCACCGTCGTCGGTTTTCCGTCCCTGGCGGCGGATGGCTGACGCAGGTGCGCCGCACGCCAGGGCGCAGAACCGGCGGCAATCCCGCCGCCATGCTGCGCCGCAGAATGCATCCCGCGAAATCCCCGTGCTTTACTTGAATCGATCTAAATTTCCGGCAACGGGGGTCTGGACACGCCACACCGGGGGATTGCAGGCCAGTCGTGGCGGGGCTTTGGCCCGTCCGCCCCTTGGTCCGGCGCACCCGCCCGCCGGACCGTCCCACCGCCCGCACCGACATCGACCCACAGGATCCACGCATGCGCCGACTGCCGTCCCCCCTTGCTGTCACCTCCCTGCTCGCACTGGCGTTCATGCCGACCCTGCAGGCCGCCGCCCCGGTGGCGCTCGAGCGGGAGGTCAATACCTTCATCGGCAGCAAGGATGACGGCAACACCTTCCCCGGTGCATCGGCCCCGTTCGGCCTGATCCAGGTCAGCCCGATCGGCGAGCACTACGCCGGCTGGCGCTACGACGACCCCAAGATCCGCGGCTTCGGCCATTCCTTCCTGTCCGGGGCGGGCTGCTGGGAGCAGGGTGGCCAGGTCTCGGTGCTGCCGGTCACCGGCCGCATCGGCAAGGGCGGCGACTTCAACACCGACGATGCCAAGAGCTTCGACCACAAGCGCTACGCCGCCAGCTACACCCACGACGGCGAGGTGGGCCAGGCCGGCTACTACAAGGTGCGCCTCACCAGCTACGGCGGCATCGATGCCGAAGCCACCGCGCGCACCCGCGCCGCGGCCGAGCGCTATACCTTCCCGGCCGATGCGGGCGAGGGCCACGTGCTTGTCAACGTGGGCCAGGCCAACGAGCGTCATTCGGTGATCGGCAGCGTCATCGACGTGGTCGGCGACCGCGCGGTGGAGGGCAAGCTGGTCACCAAGAGTTTCTGCGGCGGCCACCAGTACACCACCTGGTTCCGGATCGAGTTCGACCGCCCCTTCAAGGCGTTCGGCACCTGGGGCGAGGAGGGCGGCCTGGCCGGCGCGCGGCATCGCATGGAGGGCGAGCAGAAGCCCAGCGGTGCGTGGCTGAGTTTCGAGGTGGGCAAGGGCAAGTCGCAGGCGGTCACCGCGATCAGCGCCATCTCGCACGTGGACGCCGACGGCGCGCGCCAGAACCTGCGCAGCGACGGCATGCAGGGCAACACCTTGCTGGGCTTCGAGCAGATGCGCGACAAGGCCCAGCAGCAGTGGCGGCGCGAGTTGGCCACCACGCGCATCGAAGGCGGCAGCGGCGATGACCGCACCGTGTTCTATTCGGCGCTGTACCACGCCCTGTTGCAGCCGCTGACCGGCAGCGATGCCGACGGCCGCTACCGCGGCTACGACGATGCCATCCATCGCGCCGACGGCTGGACCTATTACGAATATTTCTCGCTGTGGGACACCTACCGCGCGCAGAACCAGTGGCTGGCGCTGACCCGCCCGCAGGTGGCGCGCGACATCGGGCGCAGCCTGCTGGCCATCAACGCGCAAGGCGGCTGGCTGCCGCGCTGGGGCTATGCCAACTTCGAAACCAACATCATGACCGGCGATCCGGTCACCCCGTTCCTGGTGGACCTGTGGCGCTTCGGCGCGCTGGCCGGCCGCGAGGGCGAGGCGTACACCGCGCTGCGCCGCAATGCATTCGAACAGCCGCCGCTCAATTCGCGCCACGCCGGCCGCTCCGGCAACCCGGGTTATGTCAGCAATGGCTATGTGGCCTACGACCGCGCCTTCCCCTCCAAGGGCATGGACGTGGACCCGCACCATGGCGGCTCGGCCACGCTGGAGTACGCCTTGGCCGACTGCGCGCTGGCGCAGATGGCCGATGGCCTGGGCCACGCCGACGATGCGGCCACGCTGCGCACGCGCGGCGGCAACTGGCACAAGGTGTGGGACCCGCAGGTGCGCGACGAGGAGACCGGCATGCGCGGTTTCCCGCGTCCGCGCATGGACGATGGCAAGTGGTACGTGCCCTCCGATGGCCACTACAGCCCGCGCTCGCACCACGGCTTCCATGAAGGCACCGCGTGGCAGTACCAGTGGCTGGCGCAGCAGGACGTGCCCGGCCTGGTCCAGGCCATGCACGGTCGCGAGGAAGCCGGCAAGCGCCTGGATGCGTTCTTCGCCTACGACGCCCTGGTGCAGTCGCCGCTGACCGCCGCGCGCAAGGAATGGGTGGTGGGGCCGTACAGCTACTACAACCAGTTCCGCTACAACCCCAACAACGAACCGGACCTGCACGCGCCGTGGATGTACACGCTGATCGGCCAGCCGTGGAAGACCGCCACCGTGGTGCGCGCCGCGCAGCAGTTGTTCACCAACGCGCCCAACGGGGTGACCGGCAATGACGACCTCGGCACGATGTCGGCCTGGTACCTGTTCAGCGCGCTCGGCCTGTACCCGGCCGTGCCGGGCAGCGGCCAGTTCCTGCTGCATACCCCGCGCTTTGCCAAGGTCGAGGTGGACCTGGGCACCGGCCGCACGCTGACCGTGGCGGCCAACGGTGCCGACGGGCGCCGCCTGCAGTACGTGCAGGGCGTGCAGGTGGATGGGCAGGACCATGCCGCGGTGTGGCTGGACTGGGGCCGGCTGCAGCAGGGCGGACGCATCGCCTTCGCGCTCGCCGAGCAGGCCCCCACCCAGGGCTGGGGCACCCAGGTCCAGGCGCTGCCGCGCTCGTTCTGCGCCACCCCGGGGGCGGTGCTGGAATGAGCCAGCACGGCGGCCCGTGCCTGTCCCTGACCGTCGGCACGGGCGCAATCCGCTTGCCGATGCGATCGTTTAGGCTTGCGGCATGACAAGGACCGGGCTCACAGCATGAAAGACAAGGCCACCCCCGCAGGCAAGGGATCGCGCGCGGTCACCGTGACCGACATCGCCGAGGCGATCGGCGTGTCGCGCGCGACCGTGTCGCTGGTGCTGCGGGGCAGTCCGCTGGTCAACGTCGACACCCGCGCGCGGGTGGAAGCCGAGCTGCGCCGCCAGCGCTATGTCTACAACCGCGGCGCGGCCAACCTGCGCCGCCGTACGTCCTCCAGCGTGGCGCTGGTGATCAACGACCTGTCCAACCCGTTCTTCGCCGAGTTCGCCTCCGGCGTGGACGAGGCGCTGGGCGCGAAGGGCTTTGTCACGCTGCTGGGCAGCACCGGCGAATCGCCGCAGCGCCAGCAGGCGGTGCTGACCACGTTGATGGAACACACCCCGGCCGGGTTGATCCTGTCGCCGGCCGAGGGCAGCGATGCCGCCGAACTGCGCCAGGCGCTGGGTTTCAATGCCAACGTGCTGCTGTTCAACCGTGAGCCGCCCGGTGCCGACTGGGACTTCCTCACGCTGGACAACCAGCAGGGCACCTACCTGGCCACCCGTCACCTGATCGAGCGCGGCCACCAGCGCATCGCGTTCTTCGGCGGCCATGCCGACTCCAGCTCCTGCCATCAGCGCCGCCTGGGCTATGCGCAGGCATTGGCCGAAGCGGGCAGGGAGGTGCACCCGGACTGGCTGATCGAATCGGCGCCGAACCGTCTCGAGGCGGCGGCGCGCACCGAGGAGCTGTTCGCGCTCGACGCGGTGCCCACCGCGGCGGTCTGCTACAACGACAGCGTTGCGCTGGGCCTGATGCTGGGCCTGGCCTCGCGCGGGGTCCGTCCGGGACAGGATTTCGCCGTGACCGGGTTCGATGATATTTCCGAGGCGGCCGTGGCCCTGCCGCCGCTCACCACGCTCACCGTCAATCCGCGCGAGCGCGGCCGCCAGGCGGCCGAACTGCTGCTGCGCCGGCTCGACCATCCCGACGCGGCGCCGCAACGCACCGTGGCGCCGGTCGAACTGCGCATCCGCGCCAGCAGCGGCCCGCTGGCCGCGTGATGGCGCTTCCTTCCACCTGCTCGCGCAACGAGGCGCGTACCTGAATGCCCATTTCCCCAACGCCCCCCCTGCCGTCCTCGTCCGCGACCGCGTCCGCGCCGGTGGTCAATACGCGCATGGCCCTGGCCGTGGCGACCACGATCTTCTTCATGTGGGGCTTCCTGACCTGCCTCAACGACATCCTGATCCCGCATCTGAAGGCCGTGTTCGAACTGAATTACGCCAAGGCGATGCTGGTGCAGTTCACCTTCTTCGGCACCTACTTCCTGATGTCGCTGCCGGCCGGTCGGCTGGTGGCCTACCTGGGCTACAAGAAGGGCATCGTGGCCGGCCTGGCCATCGCGGCGGTGGGCGCGCTGGGCTTCTGGCCGGCGGCCGAGCTGCGCGTGTATGAAGCGTTCCTCGGCGCGTTGTTCGTGCTGGCCACCGGCATC
>NZ_JAVWXA010000141.1:0-8318 GCF_036662295.1 Stenotrophomonas sp. | reverse complement strand
CCTGACGGCGGCCGGATCGTCAGCCACAGGTGTCAACCTATGGCAGGACGGGTCATGCTTCGCTTTTCTGTGAGGCAAGGCTTTGCAGAGGCCCGCAAATGCATTGCATTGCGGGTCAGGCCGGGTGCACACGGAAAAACCCGGTAGTGCGGGCCGCTGGCCGGCATCCCACAGCCAGCGATGCTCCCAACGACCACCGACCAACCGGCGTGGCCTACTGCCCCACCGCCACGGTGAACACCACGCGGTTGTCGGCCAGCTTGCCGGAGTTGTCGCGGCCGTTGCCGTCGGTGCCGTAGTAGCCCAGGCCCAGCGTGACCATCCCGAAACTGCGGTTCACCCCGACGTTCCAGTCGGTGTAGTCCTTGGCGATGCCGTCTTCGAAGGTGCTGCGGCCCACGTTGGCGGTCAGGTTGAATTCCTGCGGCAGCGCCCACTCGGTGCCCACCGCGTAGTACCAACCGGTGGTGTCGGTGTTCCAGACATCGTTGGTGTAGGCCACCGTCAGGTTGTAGTGCTCGGCGAAGGTGGTCTTGGTGATCAGCTCGGTGTAGGCCAGCTCGCTCGCACCGGGGTAGCTGTAGTGGTTGACCATCACATCGAAATTGACGTGCTCGCTGACGTCCACGCCGTAGCCGATGAAGTAATCCACCTCGAGGTCCGGGCTGCCATCGCCGAAGTCCACGCCCGAGCCCCACACGCCCGCATATAGCCCCACCGGGGAGGTGTAGGTGAAGCCGGCCTGGCCGGTGGGGTTCTCATCGGTCTGGGATACGCCACGGAACACGTAGTCCGACACGCCGGTGATGTTCCAGCTGAAGGGAGACGCGGCCTCGTCCTGGGCACTGGCGGCAAACGGGGCAAGCAGGGCGGCGCAGAGCACAGCGGCGGCGGTACAGCGCGTGGCGTGGTTCATGCGGGGTCTCTCCGGGGCATGGGGTGGGCGGTGCGGCGGGGTTTACGGATTTTTAACCTGATTGATATTGCGATGCAACAATCACGTGTGCAACCGTCCGCCGGCAGGACCCGCTTCCCGGCCCCGCCGCCGGCCCCGCCGCCAGGCAGGGACAGGTAAAATCCCGGGTTTCCCGTGCCGAAGACTGCCTGCCATGAGCGATGCCACCACCGCCCCGCTGACCCAGCACTATGTTGAAGAACTGGAGGCGATCCGCGCCCAGGGCCTGTTCAAGTCCGAACGCATCATCACCAGCCCCCAGTCGGCCGAGATCACCCTGGACGACGGGCGCACGGTGCTCAACTTCTGCGCCAACAACTACCTGGGCCTGGCCGACCACCCCGACCTGATCCAGGCGGCCAAGGACGCCCTGGACAGCCACGGTTTCGGCATGGCCTCGGTGCGCTTCATCTGCGGCACCCAGGACCTGCACAAGCAGCTGGAGCGCCAGATCGCCGACTTTTTCGGCAAGCAGGACACCATCCTGTACGCCGCCTGCTTCGACGCCAACGGCGGCCTGTTCGAGCCGCTGCTGGGCGAGCACGATGCGATCATCTCCGATGCGCTCAACCACGCCTCGATCATCGACGGCGTGCGCCTGTGCAAGGCCAAGCGCTTCCGCTACGCCAACTGCGACATGGCCGACCTGGAAGCCCAGCTGCAGGCGGCCGACGCCGCCGGCTGCAGGACCAAGCTGATCACCACCGACGGCGTGTTTTCCATGGACGGCTTCATCGCCCCGCTGGATGAGATCACCGCGCTGGCCAAGAAGTACAACGCCCTGGTCCATATCGACGAATGCCACGCCACCGGCTTCCTGGGCGCCACCGGCCGCGGCTCGGCCGAGGTCAAGGGCGTGCTGGAGAAGATCGACATCATCACCGGCACCCTGGGCAAGGCCATGGGCGGCGCGCTGGGCGGCTTCACCTGCGCCAGCGCCGAGGTGGTGGAGCTGCTGCGCCAGCGTTCGCGCCCGTACCTGTTCTCCAACTCGCTGCCGCCGCACGTGGTCGCCGCCGGGATCAAGGCCTTCGAGATGCTGGCGGCCGCCGACGACCTGCGCCGTACGCTGGCCGACAACACCGCCTACTTCCGCGAGAAGATGACCGCGGCCGGTTTCGACGTGAAGCCCGGCGTGCACCCGATCAGCCCGGTGATGCTGTACGACGCGCCGCTGGCACAGCGGTTCGCCGAGCGCCTGCTCGAAGAAGGCATCTACGCGATCGGCTTCTTCTTCCCGGTGGTGCCCAAGGGCCAGGCCCGCATCCGCACCCAGATCAGCGCCGCCCACACCCGTGCGCACCTGGACCGCGCGATCGATGCGTTCACCCGTATCGGCGCCGAGCTGGGCGTGATCAAGGGCTGACGCGCGCACACCGGGTAGCGCCACCCCATGGGTGGCCGCTCTCCGCGGCGGCGGCACGAACCCCTGGCGAGGGCAGGCCTGCGTGCCCTCGCCGGCTTACGCCCCGCGTCAGCCGCCTACTTCTTCTTTTTCTTCTTGTCCTTGGCCGCGTCCTTGCTGGCCACCACCACCGGTTCGGCGGCCGCACGGGCCTGGCCGTTGCCCTTGGCCACGCGGATGCCGTTGGCCTTCATCCAGGCATCGAACTGGTCGGCCGACATCTTCTGGTCGCCCTCGCTCATCATGAAGCGGTAGCTGCCGCGCCCGTCCAGCTCGGCGGTTTTGACTTCAACGATGGTGTCGATCACCGGCGCATCGGCCTTGGCCGCCCGTTTGTGGCCACCGCAGGCGGTGAGCAGCACGGCCGGCAACAGCAGGCAGGCGCCGCGCAACAGGGGGCGGTTGAGTAGAGTGGCGTGCATGGGGGAATCTCCCGGTAGTGAATGGAACGTCGGGTACAAGGCCATCCATTGCCCGGTTCGTTCGGCCTGCCGCGCACGGGCAGGCCATGGCGTCACGGCGGGGCCACGGCGCCATCGGCCGCGGCATACAACTGGTGCAGGTCCTGGTCGCTCAGTTCACGCCAGGCACCCTTGCCCAGCGCGCCCATCGGCAGCTGGCCGATCGCCACGCGCACCAGGCGCAGCACGGTGATGTCGAAAGCACCCAGCAGGCGGCGGATGTGCCGGTTGCGGCCTTCTTCCAGCACCACTTCCAGCCAGGCGGTCTTTTCGCCACGGCGCAGCAGCGTGGCGCGCCGTGCGCGCAGCCGCTCACCCGCTTCGTCCACGCCGCTGCACAGGGCCTGCAGCAGGGCGTCATCGGGGATCGCGTCGATCTGCACGTGGTAGGTCTTGTCCGGCCCGGTGGTCGGATCGGTCAGGCGTGCGGCCCACTGCGGGTCGTTGCTGAACAACAGCAGCCCTTCGCTGGCCTTGTCCAGGCGCCCGACCGGCGCGATCCACGGCAGGCCAGCCCCATCGAAACAGCGGTAGACCGTGTCGCGGCCCTGCTCGTCCTGGGCGGTGGTGACCAGGCCGCGCGGCTTGTTGAGCATGAGGTGGAGGCGGCGTGGCGCGTCCAGCGAGCGGCCATCGACGTGCACCTGGTGGCGGCCGTCGATGATGGGAAACTCGGGGTTGTTGATGACGCGGCCATCCACGGTGACGCGGCCGGCTTCGATCCAGCGTGCCGCCTCGGTACGCGAGCACAGCCCGGCCTTGGACAGGACGCGGGCCAGGCCATGGCGCGGGGCACCGTCGGTGCGTGCGGGACTTGCCGGTGACGCACGCCGCTCGGGGCGGCGTGGTCGCGATGCAGGCGCGGCAGGGGGCCGGCGTGTGCTCATCGTGTTCCGCGCAGCGCGCGGCTTACTTCTTCTCGCCCGGCTTGGTCTCAGCCGGTGCTTCAGCCGCCGCCGGGGCGGCCGCGGGGACCGGGCGCGCCTTGACCACGCGCACGCCACGCGCCTTCATCCAGGCATCGAATTCTTCGGCGGTCATGCGCTTGCCGTTCTGGCTCATGTCAAAGCGCCAGGGCGTATTGTCGAATTCGGTGGCCGGCTTGTAGGCGGCCGGATCATTGGCCTTGATCGCCGGCGCGCCGGGCATCGCCTTGGCGATGTTCTGGCAGCCGTCGATGCGCAGGCGCTGCAGCACGCGGTCCAGCGACTGCTGCTGGTCGTAATTGGAGGTCAGCACGCCGGCGGGCATGCCCAGCTGGACGTTGCGGATGTACAGCTCCTCGGCGACCGGGGCGATGGCGGTGGCCGGCAGCGGCAGCGGCGAGGCGCTGATGGCATGCGCCGAGCAATCCACGGCTGCGTAGGCGGTGGGAACCAAGGCCAGGCCGAGCGCGGCGGCCAGTGCGATACGCAGCATGGGATGCATCCAGGGAAAAGGGTGACGCGGCGAGTTTAACAGCGCCACAACGGCTTTCAAGATCCCACATTCAATGAATACGGCAACTTGTTGGATTTATTGCTGATTTCTTGCCTAACTCCTAAAGGCAGTCTCCGATCACCCTTCCGCGGGCATGAGGGCCCCGTAACGGCCGGCAGGCCCCTGGTGCAAATGTCCCCCGGCCGCAAGCGGCCTCCTCCTTTATTTGGCCCAGGGGCCTACCGGCCGTTACGGGGCTCGGCTGCGGTAAGCGGGTAGAAGCCAGCCTGCTTGGCTGCTGGTCGGTGGGTCGGGCGCTGGGCGCCCATGCCCTTGGAGGCGAAATAAAGGAGGAGGCCGCCTTGCGGCCGGGGGACATTCGCCGGAAAGGGCATGGGCGCCCAGCGCCCGACCCACCGACAGCCGCGTCATCGACGCTCCCAAAGCACGCACATGCTTGTCGCCACCCGGGATGAAGAAAGAACAAAAAGAAAAGGGCCCGGCAATGCCGGGCCCTCTTCTGAGGCTGTACTACCAGAAGGATTAGTTCTGGACGTTCAGCTCGGTACGACGGTTCTTTGCACGACCTTCCGGGTTGTCCGAACCATCCGGGTTGGTGTTCGGCGCAATCGGACGGCTCTCGCCGTAGCCGATCGGACCCACCAGACGCGAAGCGGACACGCCGTTCTTGGTCAGGTAGTCATACACGGTGGTCGCACGACGCTCGGACAGCTTCTGGTTGTAAGCGTCGGTACCCTTCGAGTCGGTGTGACCGGCAACTTCAACGCGCAGATCCGGGTAACGCTTCAGGATCTCGGTGGCTTCGCTCAGGATCGCCACGGCGTCCGGACGCAGGGTCGCCTTGTCGAAGTCGAAGTTCACGCCCTTCAGATCGATGGAGACCGGCACCGGGCAACCGTCCGGACCGATGGTCTGACCCGGCTGCGAATCCGGGCACTTGTCGTCGCAGTTGTTGACGCCGTCGCCGTCGTCATCCAGGTCTGCGCAGCTCGGTGCCACCGGAGCCGGGGCAACCACAGCAGCGGTCGGGGCCGGGCCCAGCGGGATCACGACGCCGACCGAAGCCAGCACGTCGCCGAACCAGCTCTCGTCCGGAGCGGAGACGCTCTGGTCGTCGAAATCAGCGCGGTAGGCCACTTCGGCGCGGACAGCAACGCGCTTTTCGAAGGTGGTCTGCAGGCCGACGCCGACCTTGGCACCCAGGTTGCCGTCCTTGCGCTCACGCGGACCGTTCAGGTTCAGCGAGCCGTACTCTTCTTCCGACTTCTGGTAACCCAGGCCCATCAGCAGGTAGGGGTTCCAGCCGCGGCCTTCAGAGATGAAGTGGCGACGCAGGTCGAGCGACACGCCGTACTGGCTCCAGTTCAGATCCTGGTTGGCGTCGAAGTTCGGGTTCTGGTAGTTCAGCTCGCCGTCCAGCGACCAGTTGGGGCTGATGAACTTACCGAGGCCCAGGGTCACGAACGGAGCGTCGTTGGTCAGACGGTCGCTATCCTGGAAGTTGAAGCCGGCCGAACCGGTCAGGTACCAGCGGTCATCAAAATCCTGCGCCGATGCAGCCTGGGCGAAAGCCAGACCGCCCAGCAGCGCGGCAGTAAGGATCTTCTTGTTCATTGAGTACAGCTCCTATATCGGGGGTATGAAACCGGTAGAGGCATGGGCCAGCACCTGCGTCGTTTTCAGACTGCCGATTCAGCACGCCACCGCCGCGAACATTATGCTCAGGAGGGTGAAGGTGATGTTAACAGTCCCGTAACATGTGAAGACGACGGCCAGACCTCTACCCGGCCCAGCAGGTGGCACCCTATACAGGTTGATGAAATTGCGCAAGACCCAACAACGACAAGGGTTTTGACAGCCACGCCGGCCGCGCTGGCAGCGCTCGTTGCAGGGAATGGCAGCCTGCTGACCTGATGGATTCAGCGCAGGAACAGCGTCATCAGTGGTCGTTATGATGAAAGCGGATCCCGCCTTGGAGTCGCCATGAAAGCCGTAGGCCTCACCCGATACCTGCCCATCGACGATCCCGATTCACTGCTGGACCTGAACGTGCCGACACCGGGCGAACCCACCGGCAGCGATCTACGCGTGCGCGTGCACGCGGTGTCGGTCAATCCGGTGGATGCCAAACAACGTGCGCCGCGTGCACAGGAGGAACCTGCGCCGCGCATTCTTGGTTATGACGCCGCTGGCGTGGTCGAGGCCGTGGGGCCGGAGGTGACCGCCTTCGCGCCCGGTGATGAGGTGTATTACGCCGGCGATGTCACCCGCCCCGGCTGCAACGCGCAATGGCAGTGGGTGGATGAGCGCCTGGTGGGACGCAAGCCTGCCACGCTGGATTTCGCCGACGCCGCCGCCTTGCCGCTCACCGCACTCACCGCGTGGGAACTGCTGTTCCAGCGCATGCCGTTACAGTTCGATGACCGCCGTCATGCCGGCCAGGTGATGCTGATCATCGGCGGCGCCGGCGGCGTGGGTTCCATCGCCATCCAGCTGGCCCGGCATGCCGGCTTCACCGTGGTGGCCACCGCCTCGCGCGAGGCCTCGGTGCAGTGGTGCAGGCAGATGGGCGCGGCGCATGTGATCGATCACCGCCAGGCGCTGCCCGCGCAGTTGCAGGCGCTGGGTATTTCACAGGTGCATGCCGCGCTCAACCTGGCCGACACCGACCAGTACTGGGACGTGCTCGGCGAACTGCTCGCGCCGCAGGGGCATGTGGGGCTGGTGGTGGAACCGCGCGGCGCGCTGAAGATCGGCGATCCGTACAAGGCCAAGTGCATCGGCATCCATTGGGAATTCATGTTCGCGCGTGCGAAGTTCCGCACCGCCGACATGATCGAGCAGCACCGCATCTTGAGCCGCGTGGCCAGCCTGGTGGACGCCGGCGCACTGCGCAGCACGCGCAGCGCGCACCTGGGCACCATCAATGCAGCGCACCTGCGCCAGGCGCACCGCGAACTGGAAAGCGGCCGGGTGATCGGCAAGCTGGTGCTGTCCGGCTGGGACTGAGCGCCGCGCGCCGCGCCTGGCCGGGCGACGCGGCTGTCGTCGCACATTGGCGTGCATCTGTATCTGTAGGCCCGCCCCGCGGCCGCCTACAGTCACCTGCCCCCCCTGATGACGCCGCCATGCCCACCTCCCTGCCCCTGCGCCTGCTGCAATTGCTGATCGGCCTGTTCCTGTATGGCATGGGGGCGGCGGTGATGATCCGCGCCGCGATCGGCGTGGCGCCCTGGGACGTGCTGTCACAGGGCATCGCGCTGCAGACGCCGCTGTCCTTCGGCGTGGCCACCAACGTCGTGGGTGCGCTGGTCCTGCTGCTGTGGTGGCCGATCCGGCAGAAGCCCGGCCTGGGCACGGTGCTGAACGTGCTGCTGATCGGCCCGAGCGCGCAGTTCGGCCTGTGGCTGTTGCCGGAGGTGCACGGCCTGCCCTGGCAGGTGCCGATGTTCGTCGGCGGCCTGCTGCTGGTGGCCGTGGCCACCGGCCTGTACATCGGCGCACGCTTCGGCCCCGGCCCGCGCGATGGCCTGATGACCGGCCTGCATGCCCGCACCGGCTGGCCGATCTGGATCGTGCGCAGCCTGATCGAAGGCACCGTGCTGGTCATCGGCTGGCGCCTGGGCGGCAACGTCGGCCTCGGCACCCTCGCCTTCGCCCTCCTGATCGGCCCGCTGTGCGGCTACACCCTGCCCCTGTTCGGGATCCAAAAACCCGCCCCCGCCCCCGCAGCAGCCCCGTAAGCCGCGCCACCGCCGTACCGACCAACGCTCGCCCCCCACCCAACGCAGCGCGCACCCCCTCTGGAGAAAAGCCCCTTCTGTTGAAGGGGCGCGCCGAAGGCGGGGGTAGAGGAAACATGTGATAGCAAACCGCTTGCGGTTTGCCGGGCGCGCCGACAGGCGGGGGTAGAGGAGGCATGCGGGCGCAAACCGCCTGCGGTTTGCCGGGCGCGCCGAAGGCGGGGGTAGAGAGGGTATGCACAAGGGTCCAAGGTTCGCGCAGCGAACCTTGGAGCGAAGCGCGCGGGGGGGCGCGTAAAGGGCGGCGGGGGCGC
>NZ_JAVWXA010000140.1:0-8546 GCF_036662295.1 Stenotrophomonas sp. | reverse complement strand
GCCTGCGGCGAACGGCCGTTCCCGGCCCCCGGGCCCGCTTCCGTACGCAAGCGTATCGACATGTCGCCAGCCGCCGAATCCCCCGCCTATCCCCATCTGTTCGCCCCGCTGGACCTGGGCTTCACCCAGTTGCGCAACCGCATCCTGATGGGCTCGATGCACACCGGCCTGGAGGACCGTGCCCGCGACTTCCCGCGGCTGGCGGCCTATTTCGCCGAGCGCGCGGCCGGCGGGGTCGGCCTGATCGTCACCGGCGGCTTCGCCCCGAACGTGGTCGGCTGGCTCAAGCCGTTCGGCGGCAAGCTGTCCTGGCCGTGGGAAGTGCGCCCGCACCGCCAGGTGACCGCCGCCGTGCACGACAACGGCGGCAAGATCTGCCTGCAGCTGCTGCATGCCGGTCGTTACGCCTACCACCCCTTGTCGGTGGCTCCCTCCAAGCGAAAGGCGCCGATCAACCCGTTCACCCCGCGGGCGCTGTCGGCCGGCGGCGTGGAGCGCCATGTCGCCGATTACGCGCGCAGCGCGCGGCTGGCGCGCGAGGCCGGCTACGACGGCGTGGAGGTGATGGGCTCGGAAGGCTATCTGATCAACGAATTCATCGCCCCGCGCACCAACCACCGGACCGACCGCTGGGGCGGCGATGCGGCCCAGCGCATGCGTTTTGCGGTGGAGATCGTGCGCCGCATCCGCGAGGCGTGCGGCCCGGATTTCATCATCATCTACCGGCTCTCGCTGGTGGACCTGGTGGAGGACGGCAGCAACTGGGACGAGATCGTGCAGCAGGCCAAGGCGATCGAAGCGGCGGGGGCCACGCTGATCAACAGCGGCATCGGCTGGCACGAGGCACGCATCCCCACCATCGCCACGTCGGTGCCGCGCGGCGCCTTCGCCGGGGTCACCGCCAAGCTGAAACCGCACGTGCAGCTGCCGGTGATCGCCACCAACCGCATCAACATGCCGGACGTGGCCGAGCGCATCCTGGCCGGCGGCGGGGCGGACATGGTGTCGCTGGCGCGGCCGCTGCTGGCCGACCCGGCATGGGCCAACAAGGCCCGCGCCGGCCGGCCCGAGGCGATCAATACCTGCATCGCCTGCAACCAGGCCTGCCTGGACCATGTGTTCGAGAACAAGACCGCCAGCTGCCTGGTCAACCCGCGCGCCGTGCACGAGACCGAGCTGGTCTATCGCCCGGTGAGCGTGGCCAGGCGCGTGGCGGTGGTCGGCGCCGGCCCGGCCGGCCTGGCCTGCGCCACGGTGGCCGCCGAGCGGGGCCACCAGGTCACCCTGTTCGACGCCGGCAGCGAGATTGGCGGCCAGTTCAACGTGGCCAAGCGGATCCCGGGCAAGGAAGAATTCCACGAGACCCTGCGCTACTTCGGCCATGCCCTGGCCCAGGCCGGGGTGACGGTGAAACTGGACACGGTGGCCGACGTGGCGCTGCTGGCCGGCTTCGACGAGGTGGTGGTCGCCACCGGCATCACCCCGCGCCGGGTGGACTTCCCCGGGGCCGACCACCCCAAGGTGGTCACCTACCTGGACGTGGTGCTGGGCCGGGTGCAGGCCGGGGCGCAGGTGGCGATCATCGGCGCCGGCGGCATCGGCTTCGATGTCGGCGAGTTCCTGGTCCACCACGAGGGCCCGTCCAGCGCCCTGGACCCGGCCCGCTGGATGGCCGAATGGGGCGTGGATGCCCGCTTCGAATCGCGCGGCGCGCTGGCCCCCGCCGCCCCGGAGGCACCCGCACGCAAGGTGTGGTTGCTGCAGCGCAGCCCGGGCAAGCCCGGTGCGCGCCTGGGCAAGACCACCGGCTGGATCCACCGGGCCACGCTCAAGGCCAAGGGCGTGAAAATGCTGGGCGGCGTGGAGTACCTGGGCGTGGACGACGCCGGCCTGCGCATCCGCATCGACGGCCAGGAGCAGACGTTGCCGGTGGACCACGTGGTGATCTGCGCCGGCCAGGAACCCCGCCGCGATCTGCACGCCGCGCTGCTGGCGGCCGGGATCAACGCGCACCTGATCGGCGGCGCGGACGTGGCCGCCGAACTGGACGCCAAGCGTGCCATCCACCAGGGCAGCCACCTGGCCGCCGCACTCTGAGACCGCCGTCTGGCGACCTGAATACGGGCCCGCGAACGCGATCCGGGCCTCGCTCCGAACCTGAATGTCAAGCCTTCTGGTTCAGGATGCATTGGGAAATGGCCCCCTATCGTGCGCCAACTTTCCCGCTCACCACCCAGTTCGAGTGAGCGCGCGGACCCCACGTCTTGTTCGGGTCCGCTCCCGGGCGGCCCCGATGGCCGCCTCCCCATGACGCCAAGTCGTACCCTCGCCCCGTCCGCATGATCGGATGGACAGCCAGGTGCGGCCCACACGGAGCAAGGAGATTTATGAAACTGGCCTGGATTCTCTGGCTGTCGCAGTTGTTGCCCCAGCCGGCCGCCGATTCGCTGTGCCTGAGCACGACCGTCTACCTCGAAGCGCGTGACCAGACCCTGCGCGGCCAGCAAGCCGTCGCCGAGGTGGCCCTGCGCCGGCTGGACAGCGGCCTGTGGGGCGACTCGATGTGCAAGGTGGTGACCGCACGCAAGCAGTTCGCCCCGACCATCGTGGCCCCCGGCACCCAGCTGGGCAACGCCGACGCCTGGCAGGAAGCGATGACGGTGGCCTTCGACGCCGAACGCAACTGGGCCCTGCCGGTCGGTGAGCGCAAGGAGATCGTGCCGGGTGCAAGCCACTTCGCGGCCCTGGCGATCGCCAACCCGAGCTGGCGCAACGCCTACCAGGTGGCCACCATCGGCGACCACACGTTCTACCGCGTGCAGAAACTCAAGCCACGCACGTCGTAACGGTCTGTTACGGCCATACCGTTGAGGATGCGTAGCGCGCTCTGGAATAGTGGGCGGCTTACCCATCACCATCCGCAACGGAGTTCCCATGAAGCTGTACAGCAAGCCCGGTGCCTGCTCCACCGCCGACCACATCGCCCTGCAGTGGACCGGCCAGCCCTATGAAGTGGAGCTGCTGGACAAGGACACCCTGAAGGCGCCCGCGTTCCTGGCGATCAACCCGGCCGGTTCGGTGCCGGCGGTGGTCGATGGTGATTTCATCCTGACCCAGAACGCGGCAATCATGGGCTACATCGCCGATACCTACCCGCAGGCCGGGCTGGCCGGTGACGGCAGCGCCCAGCAGCGTGCGGAAGCGACGCGCTGGCTGTCCTTTGTCAACTCGGACCTGCACCCGGCGTTCTCGCCGCTGTTCGGGCCGGGCAAGTTCATTGAAGACGACAGCCAGTACGATGCGATCCGCGCGGCCGCGCACAAGCGCCTGCGCGGGCTGTTCGAGCGCGCCGACGCGCAGCTTGCCGATCGTCCGTGGCTGGCGGGCTTCCGCAGTTTCGCCGACCCGTACTTCTACATCACGCTGCGCTGGGCGGCCGGTGCCAAGGTGGACCTCTCGGGCCTGGACAACATCGCCGCCTACAAGAAGCGCATGGACGCCGATGCCGGCGTGCAGGCAACGCTGAAGGCCGAAGGCCTGAGCTGAGTCGTCACCGGCGACAGGGCAGTACCGAAAGCGCCCGGCAATACCGGGCGTTTTTTTGGCCGGCGTCGCCCGCCCCGGGGGGCGGGCACACCACCGGGTCGTTGGACGAGACAGAGCGATGCACAAAGCGCGCGGCATCGCCGGACGTTCGCCGCCCCGGGGGTAGAGCCACCCCATGGGTGGCTGCGCGTGATGCCGGATCCCGGGGCAGCCACCCATGGGGTGGCCCTACCGATGATCGGGCATCGCACCGGATCGTTGGGCGAGACAGAGCGATGCACAAAGCGCGGCGTCGCCGGACGTTCGTCGCCCCGGGGTGGCTCTACCGGTGATCGGGCATCCCGCCGCGTCGTTGGGCGAGACAGAACGATGCACAAGGCGCCCAGCACGGCCAAACCTTCGTCACCACCGGAGGGTAGAGCCACCCCATGGGTGGCTGCGCGCGATGCCGGATCCCGAGGCAGCCACCCATGGGGTGGCTCTACCGGTGATCGGGCATCCCACAGCGTCGTTGGGCGAGACAGAGTGATGCACAAAGCGCCCAGCATGGCCGGACGTTCGTCGCCCCGTGGGGGTAGAGCCACCCCATGGGTGGCTGCGCGCGATGGCCAAGACAGAGCGATGCACAAAGCGCCCAGCATCGCCGGACCTTCGCCGCCACCCGAGGGGTAGAGCCACCCCATGGGTGGCTGCACTCGATCCCGGACCCCAAGGCCACCCCCCATGCGGTGGCGCCGCCGTCCCTCAGCCCAACGTGCGCACCACGTTGCCCGTGGCATCGCGCAGGTCGGTGGGTTCGACGCGGATACGCAGGCGACCGCCAGGCAGCGGATAGGTGCCGCGCTCGGCGTGGACGTGCGCCAGCAGCGCGCGCAGGGTGGCCGGGGTGAGCACGCAGCGCGCGCTGTCCTCGGCCAGTTCGACCTGGTCGGCGTCGCCCGGCTCGAAGCGCCAGGTGCGTTCGCGGTCGGCCAGGGTCAGCGCGCGGCCGTGCTCCAGGCGCAGCGGCAACAGGTCCAGCACGCCAGGCACCTGGCCGGCGCCGAGCACCAGCTCCACTTCCTCGCCATGGCGGTCCCAGCGCAGGGTCTCCACGAACAGGATGCCGGTGGTGGAGCCCTCGCGGGCACTGCCGGCTTCCACCTGCGTGGCCAGCGCCGGGTCGGCCAACAGCGAACCACGCGCGAGGTCGGTGATCCACAGCGGCATGGCCGGTGCAAAGGCATCGAGCACGCCCAGCGTGGACCAGCGCCGCACGGCCGCCATCTCCTCATCGGCCAGCCCCACCACCTGCAGGAAGCGCACGCGGCCGTTGGCGGTCTCGCGCGGCGGCAGCTTCGGGTCCTCGACCAGGGCCAGGTGGCGCAGCACGGTGTCGGTGTCCAGCGCGATCGGGCCATTGGCATCGAGGTGATGGCCGGCCTCGAACACGTTGCCGCTGCCGAACACGTACCGGGCCAGGTTCTGCAGCAGGTTCATCGGCCACACCGGCGGCGCATCGTCGGCGCCCTGCCCCGCCTCGGCGGCCAGGCGGAAGGTCAGCTCGAAGCCGTAGCCACTGTCGGCGGCATCCTCGCTCTGTTTGTCATACAGCTCGGAGAAGCCGTAGGTGACGTAGTGCCAGTGCGGGCGCGGGGCATCGGCCCAGTACACGCTGATGCCGTCCAGCGGGTCGTTGCCGCCCAGCGTGTAGGGCAGCGCCGTGCCGTAGTGCCGGGGTTCCTGGCCGGGGTACAGCGCGGCCAGCGCCGCGTTGATGGCATCCCAGCCCGGGGTGCCGTGGTCGTCCTGCGTGGGGTCCATCGCGTCGCTCCTGCCGGTGTAGCCAGCCAAGGTAACGCCGTGGCGTGCAGACCACCACCGTTGCCCCACCCGGATTCAGCCAGGCACGGCGGCAGCGTCGCCCTCCAACGGCGTCGCCGGCGCCGGGGCGGCGGCGAGCAGCGCGTGGGTATCGCCGAGCCAGCGGCTGGCCAGTGCCGGGCTTCTGGCCTTGGCCACCGCCGCGGTCATGTCCGGCCACAGCTTCTCCAGCGCACCGGCGTCGGTGCAGCGCTCGATCTTGAGCTGCATGAAATAGCCCTTGAGCCCGAGGTGCTTGCGCACCGATTCGCTCATCCAGTCATACAGGCGCTTGTACAGGTCCGGGTCCTGCTCGCGCCCGGCGGTCAGGGCGCGCGCCGCCGGTGGGGCAACCGCACCGCCGACGATCTCGATCAAGCCCATCTGCGACAACTGCGCCAGCGCATCGTCCGGCGCGCGCAGGCCCGGCAACAACGCGGTCAACGCATCGTCATCGCGTTGACCATCGACCATCAGCAGAATGGAGCGCAACGCCGGCGGCAGGCGCCGCGCGCGGTCTTCGATTTCCTGACGGCCAGCGGCCGTCTTGGCATGGATGTAGGCCATGTGTTCCCCCTGTCACTCGTGCATCGCCACGCGCGCCAGCCAGCGCTCGGCCCCGGTACGCGCGTCCCCTTGCGATCCTTCCGGCCCGGTGTACTGGCCGGCGCCCTGGCGCGCCGTTTTCCCCCGGCGCGCGGCGCCCGGCCGTGGGCCTGGAACGATCACGATCCGAGCTTACCTGAGCCGGGCCGGCGCCCCGTAATGCGTTGCAACACGCGCCGGCCACGATGCCGGCGCGTGCAGGGCCCCTCGCCGGGTCAGCGCCCCAGCGCGCGCCGGATCTCCTCCAGTGCGCCCGGATCATCCAGCGTGGACAGGTCGCCTGGGTCGCGCTCTTCGGCCAGCGCCTGCAGCGAGCGCCGCAGCAGCTTGCCCGACCGGGTCTTGGGCAGCGCGTTGACGATGTGGATGTGCGCCGGCCGTGCCAGTGCGCCCAGCGACTGGGTCACCCGCTGCATCATCTCGCCGATCACGCTGGCCGCCTCGCCCTGCAATGCCTGGCGCAGGGTCACGAACACCAGCGGCACCTGGCCCTTGAGTTCGTCCTTGACCCCGATCACGGCCGCCTCGGCCACCAGCGGGTGGCCGGCGATGCACTCTTCGATCTCGCGCGTGCCCAGGCGATGCCCGGCCACGTTGATCACATCGTCGGTGCGGCCGAGGATGAAGGTGTAGCCGTCCTCGTCGCGGATCGCCCAGTCCAGCGAGCTGTACAGCAGCTCCTTGAAGTGGCTGAAATAGCTCTGCAGGAAGCGGTCATCGTCCTTCCAGACCGTGCTCATGCACCCTGGCGGGAGCGGTGGCGTCATCACCAGCACGCCCTTCTGACCGGGCGCGACTTCATCCCCGGTGGCCTCGTCGATCACCTTCATGCGGTAGCCGAGGTTGGGGAAGCCGGGCGAGCCGAAGCGCACCGGCTTCATGTCCACGCCGGGCAGCAGGGTCAGCGCCGGCCAGCCGGTTTCGGTCTGCCAGTAGTTGTCGATGATCGGCTTGCCGAGCGCCTCGTTGATCCAGTGCGCGGTCGGCTCATCGAGCGGCTCGCCGGCCAGGAACACATACTTGAGCGCGTCCAGGTCGTGGCGGGTGATGAAGTCGGTGTCGTGCTTCTTCAACACGCGGATGGCGGTGGGCGAGGAGAACAGCGTGCGCACGCCGTACTGCTCGCACAATGCCCACCAGATGCCCGGATCGGGATGGGTGGGCAGGCCTTCGTAAAGCAGCGAGGTGCACCCGCCGATCAGCGGGCCGTATACGTTGTAGGAGTGCCCCACCGCCCAGCCCACGTCGGAGGTGGAGAACATCACCTGGCCCGGCTTGCAGTCGAACACGGTCTCCATCGACTGCGCCATCGCCACCGCATACCCGCCCACGTCGCGCTGCACGCCCTTGGGCTTGCCGGTGGTGCCGGAGGTATACAGCAGGTAGCTGGGCTCGCTGGATTCCAACCACACCACCGGCACGTCCTGGTCGCCGACTTCCTCGCGCAGGCTGGCGTAGTCCAGGTCGCGCCCGGGCACCTTGGGCTCGGCCGGGTCCAGCCCGCGCGAGACGATCAGCACGTGCGGCGGGGGCGAGGTGGCCTCGGCACACGCGGCATCCACCATCGCCTTGTAGGGGATGACCTTGCCGCCACGCTTGCCGGCGTCGGCGGTGATCAGCAGTTTGGGTTCGGCGTCATCGATGCGCAGGGCGAGGTTGTGCGCCGCGAAGCCACCGAACACCACCGAGTGGATGGCGCCGATGCGCGCGCAGGCCAGCATGGCGAACACGGCCTCGGCCATGTTGGGCATGTAGATGACCACCCGGTCGCCGCGCTGCACGTCCAGCCGCTGCAGCACCGCGGCAAAGGCGTTGACCTCGCGGTACAGCGCGCGGTAGGTGATCTCGCGGGTGACGTCGGTCTCGGTGGAGATGGCCACCAGCGCGAGCTGGTCGGGCCGGTCCACCAGGTGGCGGTCCACGGCGTTGTAACAGAGATTGGTCTGCCCGCCGACGAACCAGCGCCGGAACGGCGGGTTGCTGTAATCGAGGATCTGCTGCGGCGGGGTATGCCAGTAGATCCGATGCGCTTCCTCGGCCCAGAACGCCTCGGGCTCACCGATGGAACGTCGGTACATTTCCTCATAACGCATGACAGCCCTCCCAGACAAAGCCATGGGTTCGAGCATAGTCCGATGCCGGCAACCGGGCCGTCCGACCTTGGTCGTAGGCGAGCACAGGCGTGCGGCGAATGAAGCCCGGCGAGTGCCGGCCTGCTCGCGCGGGGTGGGGGTGGGCCAGGAGCCGAGAAAGACGGTTCTTCGCTCATCTGCGGAATAAAGCTCTGCTGAAGCACGCGCGTGCATGCCTTGTCGCGTGGGGCGGGTACGGGCGGGGGTGCGGGACACGCTGCAAGTACGTCCATGTAAGCTCGACATACGCCATCCATGGCGTATGACGGTCCCGCACCCCCACCCGTACCCGCCCTTGGACAGTTGGCCGGTGCGCACCGAAAAAGCCGGTAGTGCCGGCCGCTGGCCGGCTTCCCACAGCCCCCGTGTCCTCAACGATCACCGACCAGTGCGGCGGACGTTGCTCTCCTGCCGGCCACC